>JBFWTW010000146.1:0-7598 GCA_050247635.1 Candidatus Dadabacteria bacterium
GGAAGGTGCCTTAAGGAATCCTATAGTTTTTCGAATGCCCGCTCTATAGCTTTATATGACGGTAAACTTATAGACATAATCTACGGATTTAAGTACCGTGGGAATCCCGGGCTCGGCGATTTTCTTTCAGGGCTCCTGGCAGACGGCATGCCTTACGGCGCGGACGACATCGATGTAATCGTCCCGGTTCCTCTGCACATAAACAAGCTCCGGTCGAGGGAATACAACCAGTCGGCCGTACTTGCAAAAAATCTCGCAAAGAGCGTCGGCGTGAAGCACGACCTTTTTGGTCTAAAGAAGATAAGGGATACGATGCCTCAGTTCGAGATTCAAAAGGAAGAGGCAAGGCGGAAGAATGTAAAGGGGGCGTTTTCGGTTACGGACCCGGGCGCCTTTTCCGGAAAATCCGTTCTAGTCGTGGATGATGTTTTCACCACAGGCTCGACGACGGACGAATGCGCGCTGGCGCTTTTGAAGGCGGGCGCATCGGAAGTCAGGGTTTTGACGGTGGCCAGGGCGAGGTGGGCATAAATTCATTTGACTTTAAAGGGGCCTTACTTTAAATTTAAAGCGGTAGATTAAGTAATTTACTTAAACATGTACGGAAGATTTGCAGGACTGGATATCGGGAAGAAGGAAGTTAGGATTGCCTTAATTAACAGAGGGTTAAGAGAGGTACAGCTCCTTCAGACCATACGCGCCGAAATAGGCGGCGACCCGACCGGGTTGCAAGAGAACTCTATAGGCAATGTATTCAGGGAATATTCCCTTCCGAGGGGCGACGTAGCAGTTTCGCTTACGGACGATCCGGTATCGGTAAGGGTGATGAAGTTTCCATTTTCCGATCCGAAGAAAATAGACCAGGTATACGAATTCGAGCTCGAAAACATTTCGACGTTCGAGCCCCAGGAAAAGATACACACCTATCATCTTATTAAGAACGCCTCAGGGGGCGAGGCCCTCGTCTGCGTCTTCGAAAAAGAGGACGTGGAGGGTATGCTCGGTCGCCTTAACGAAGAAGGCATCGACCCCAAGGTTCTGACCTACACGCCCGCGTCTTTCGGATCGCTGGCGGATATAGTCGAGGGGCAGAGGCCGCTCGTACTGGTCGATATAGGAGAGCGGGAAATCAGCTTTACGCTCTTTGACGATTCGGGCTTTAAGCGCGGGAGGTCTTCGACGAGGGCGATTGCGCTCTTTATGGAGAACCTGGGCGAGTCGGGCGGCGGCGAAGAGGATAAGTTCGGATTTTCGAAGGGGAAGCTGGAGAGCGCCGAGAGCGCCCTCATGAAAGAGGCCCTTTCGCCGATCATAAGCGAGATTAAAAAGACCATTCAGTTTTTCGAAAACGAGACGAAGGACAAGGTAAAGACGATACTCGTTTCGGGTTCGATGTCGCGTATACAGGGGCTCACCGAGCTTTTGAAAAAAGAGATCGGAAGGGACGTGAAGAAGCTTTTCATCCCGGATCTCGGCGTCGATAACTCGCCCCTTTATGCGAAGGCCTATGCGCTTGCGCTTTACGGGAGCTCCTACAAGGGCGGGTATCTCAATTTCAGAAAAGACCAGTTCAAGTACCAGGGTGCGGATCGCGAGCTCCGGAAGGTGTTCATGGTGCCGGCCGTCCTGTTCGTCGTGCTCGTCGCTTTACTCTTGTATAACATGACGTCCAGGTATTTCGAGCTTAAGGATCAGGTGAGCGTGCTCGAAGCGCAGGTGGCCCGGGAGGTGAAAGAAACCTTCCCCGACGTTCAGACTATACCGCGTCCGGCCGAATACATGCAGTCCGAGGTTGCGAAGGTGAGGGAGAGGCTCAGTATGATAGAGGGCGTCGAGGGAGCGAGCACTCCGCTCGAGATTCTGAGAAACCTTTCAGACAGTCTCCCGAACGGAATGAGTCTTAGGGTGAACGATATAAAGATAGAAGGAAATAACGGCGTAAAGGTGCAGGGGATATGCGATTCGTATCAGGAAGTGGCCGAGATAGAGGAGGCTCTCTCCAAATCCGGCAAATTCGAATCCGTAATCAGGAATCAGACGGGTAACGCCGTCGACGGGAAAACGAAGTTCGAGATATCCCTCGTTCTCAAACGCGAGACATAATCATGGAATTAGGCTCTTTATCCAAAAGCATTAACAATGCGGTGAGGTCCGCCCGCGAGAGGCTGGCGCAGATTTCCTCGACGGAGCGCGACAGAAGGGCTGTGATAATAGGCGCGGCGGGGCTCTGCCTACTCATTCTTTATATAGTGTTTCACTCGATTTCTTCGGGTACGGACAGGCTTGAAAAAAGGGTTACCCAGCTCGAAACGGAGCTCGGGAGGATACAGGAACTGAAGACCGAATACGAAGATTCAGAGAAGAAAATAGCGGTTCTTTCCAGCAAGATAAAGGAAGAAAACGAGCCGCTTATATCTATTGTCGAGCAGATACTCCTTTCGGAGAATCTCGACAGAAAGAACTTTTCGATAAGGGATGTTAACCTCAGGACCTCGGACTCGGAAGATTTTTACGAGGAGAGGAGCATAGACGTCGAGCTCAAGAATATCTCGCTCAAGGATCTTGTGGACGTGCTGTACAAGATTCAGAACGCGCCGTCGTTTCTTAAGGTGTCGAACCTTAACCTGAGCACGAAATTCGACAGATCCGATTCCCTTACCGTCAAGCTCCGGGTCTCCACGTTCCGGTTTAAAGAGGTAACCTGAAATGAAAGAGAAACTAAAAAAATATAAACACATAAAGCCCGTATCTTACACGCTCTTCTTTTTGTTCGTATTCACGCTGTTTTTAATCATGACCTTTCCGGGCGACGTAATAAAGAAGCGCATAATCGCCGAGATAGAAAGCAATACTCCGTACAAGGCCGACATTCAGAACGTAAAGGTTTCGCCGCTTTTGAATGTAAATATGGAGGGGGTAAGGCTCTCGAGGGCAAACTCAGTTTTCCTAGAGCTGGACAGCCTTGATCTCAGCCCCTCGCCGCTTTCGATTTTCTCCGATAACCCGAAGGTGCCGTTCACGGCAAAGCTCTGGGGCGGCGAGGTAAGCGGAAGTCTCCGGATCAATAAAACGACCGGCAGGGTGAGCGAGATCGACGCTACGCTAAAGAGCGTGAGAATAAATTCCGTTCCGTCGCTCTTTTCCGAGGAGGCTGATGAATCCATCAGCTTGGGCGGCGTGATAGACGGGAAGGTTAACCTCGTTATGACCCCACCTGCGAGCGGGGACATACAGTTCGAAATAGCGGGGCTCAAGCTCGAAAACATGAAGCTAAAGGGCATTACGCTGCCGAGCCTTACGGATCTTACGTCCATGTTCAAGGGAACCGTGGAAGGCGACATGACCAGGATAGATCAGTTCAGGATCGCCGGCGCGGATATTGACCTCGACATTACGGGCACGACGCCCCTTCCCTGGGAGATACAGAACGGCGGGGTGATAGATATCGGCTACAGCCTTCAGATGAAGGGCGGGCAGATGGCGAAGTATAAGGGGCTCCTCTCGCCCTACCTTGCGACGCAGAGGGACGGAAGCCTCGGCGGAAAGATACTGGGCACCGTCGCGAACCCGAGGTTCGAGAAGGGCTCCATAACCAGGTTCTGATACCCCTGTCACGTGTCTCCTGACCGCTTCCGGAAGAGATGCCGAACATGAATGAAAGAGAGTTTGAAAAAGAGCTTCTGGCCGATGGGTTCTCCGGGATATTCGTCCACCGGGACGGCCCGGGCGCCCGCTACCCGGACCATACGCACGGCGGAATTACCGCCCACGTAGTTCTCGAAGGCGAGATAACGATTACGAGCGAGGGTGAGGCCGTCACCTATGGCCCCGGCGAAAGATTCGACGTCCCTGCCGGCGCCGTCCATTCGGCCGTCATAGGACCCTCGGGCTGCCGCTATATGATAGGGGAAAAGTAGCGCCGGGCTCCAGCCGCCTGCATAACCCCGCTCTCCATTACGCCGGTTCACCGTTTCAGTATATATTCCCCTGTTCTCACTATTTCTCCCATTCGGGATTTCGCGCCGGATGCTTCCTTCATGAAGAGGCTTTGTGCTATTCTTTTCAGAGGAGGTGACCATTATGCGAATAAGGGCTTTGGTTACAGGGGCTACGCTTTTTGCCGTTCTCTGCGTCGCCTGGACGCTACCGCTTGGCGCCGAAAAAAAGGCCGAGCCGGAACAGGAGATGAAGATACAGGGACTCGGATTCGACCAGCTCATGCAGACGCCAGTCGTCCTTTTGGCGAACGAAAAGAAGGAGACCATGCTGCCCATATGGATAGGCCTCTGCGAGGCGAGGTCCATAGAAATCGGCTTGTCCGGCGTGGTGCCTCCGCGCCCGCTTACATACGACATGCTGGCCGCGGTCGTGAGGTCGATGAACGCCGAGGTGAAGAGGATAGTAATCACCGATCTAAGAGACCAGGTCTATTACGCGCAGATAGAGATGTCGGTCGGTGGTAAGCTGTCGCGTATAGACGCGCGCCCGAGCGACGCCATTGCCCTTGCCGCCCGCATGGAATCCCCCATATTCGTTAGAAACGCAGTTCTCGAAAAGGCCGCGCTTATAGATTCGGACGTGGTTCAGAGGGAGCTTTGAGGATTCCCGCCGTGCACGACGGCATCGGGCCGGGGTTCTCTTCTCTTTACGGACAAGGCCTTATTGACATATATTTTTACTCTCGCTATCATTCTCATCAAACCGCATTAATCGATCGATAATGGGCTCCTCTGAAGATCTCCGCAAATTAAGAAAAAAGATAGACGATCTCGACAACGATATACTCACGCTCTTGAACAAGCGCGCGGAGGTCGCTCTCGGCATAAGAGAGCACAAGAAGGAGAACTTCGTCGGGGTTTATGATCCCAAGAGGGAAAAAGAGATTGAAAAAAAGCTGAGGCAGTTAAATAACGGCCCCCTTTCGGACGATTCGGTCCTCAGCGTTTACAGGGAGATAATCTCCGCATGCCGTGCGCTTCAGTATCCGCTCAGGGTGTCATACCTGGGCCCTGAGGGGAGCTTTACACACCAGGCGGCCTATAACGAATTCGGCGGCTCGGCGGAGCTCGTCCCCGCCGGTAGCTTCGATGAGATATTCGACGAGGTCGAAACCGGCCGGGCATCCGTAGGCGTCGTGCCCGTGGAAAATTCGAGCGAAGGCTCTGTAGGCACCGTGCTCGATCTCCTTTCGGCGTCGAGTCTTATGGTTTCGGCCGAGCTATTCGAGAAGATAAATCATTTTCTACTTTCGAAGTCCGACAAACTAAGCGGCGTCAAAGTTGTCGCGTCCCATCCGCAGGCGCTGGCCCAGTCGAAAAAGTGGATAAGTAAAAAACTGCCCGAAGCGAAGATAAGGGAAACCTCGAGCACGGCCGAAGCGGCGCGGCTCGCTTCGCGAAGTAAAGATATAGGCGCAGTTGCCGGGCTCCATTCGGCTTCCATCTATAAGCTCAATATTCTCGGAAAGAACATCGCCGACAGTAAGCGCAACACGACCAGATTTTTCGTAATCGGCCGCCATATGAGCTCGCCCTCCGGGGACGACAGGACGTCCATAGTTTTTTCCCTGAAAGATAAGCCCGGCGAGCTCCAGAAGGTTTTCTTCCAACCCTTCGCCGACGCAGGCGTAAACCTTACGAAGATTGAATCGCGGCCCTCGAAGGAAAACCCTTGGGAGTACCTCTTCTTTGTCGATTTTAAGGGGCACCGTGACGAAAAGCTTATCGAGAAGCTCCTGGCGAAGCTCGCTGCCAGCAGCATTTACCTGAAGGTGCTCGGCTCCTATCCGGTCGGCGACTCGAAAAGATAGAGCTGCCAGCACCGTAGCCGCTCCGGAATATTTCCTGGCAGGACAACCTGCGGATTTCCCTGGATTTACACCTTATTATATGGGGCGAGATCGTCGGGGGATGTCTGGTAGCTGTAGGGAAGGCTTATGCTGAACTTGCTTCCCGTGCCTTCTTCGCTCTGAACGTCGATTTTTCCGCCGTGCATTAACACAATATGCTTTACAATACTGAGGCCGAGGCCCGTACCCCCGAGATTCCGGGATCGAGTTTTGTCCACTCTGTAAAATCTCTCGAATATTCTCGGAAGGTGCTCCTTCGGTATGCCTATTCCGGTGTCCTCGATTTCCGTCAGCACCACACCGCCCGAAGACGATAGCCTGATGGCTATTTTACCGCCCTCCGGTGTGTACTTGACCGCATTGTCTATCAGATTTATGAACATCTGCTCGAGGAGAAACCTGTTCGCTTTTATCCGGTTGGAGTCTTTGTCCATGCAGAGCGACACATCGAGGCCCTTTTCGGCGGCCGCGGACCTGAGCGCCTCGAGTGAGGATCTTATAATTTCGTTTATATTGATCTCCTCGACGTCGGCATCGACAGCGCCCCCGAAGGCGGTATCCCTGCTTTCGACCTCGGACAGCACGAGCAGGTCCGACACTATATTTATGAGCCTGTCCGTATGGCGCTTTATAATCCCGAGGAAATGTTCCCTGTCCTCCGGGCTTTCGTACGCCTCCTCTTCGAGTGTTTCCGAGTATCCCTTTATGGCGGTGAGCGGGGTTCTTAGCTCATGGGATACGTTCGCAATGAAATCGGCCTTTATCTTTTCGAGCCTCTTGAAGTCGGTAATGTCGAACATGACCACGATAATGCTGCGGTCCGGGGAATCGAGCGGTATGACGTTCACGAAGTAATGCTTTTCGTCGGGGTATAAATAGAAAATCTCTTTACTGTCGGGCGCCCTTTTTTCGAGGACCCCCTCGACGAGCCTCGTGAGCTCACGGTTCCGTATTATCTCCCAGAAAGGCTTTTTCCCGGGCTCTTCCTTGAGACTGAACATATTCCGTAGGGCCTTATTGATTATAATGACATTGCCGTCACTGGATATCACCATGACCCCCTCGCTCATCGCGCCGAGAACCGCTTCGAGCTGGTTCTTTTCGCGGGAGAGTTCCTTAAAGAGCCCGCTCAGATTACGGGCCATTTTGTCGAGGGCGCCCGTTATGCGGGACGCCTCGTCCCCATTACCGGCAACGGGGATAGCGACGTCGAGGTTCCCCCTGGCAAGCTCTTCCGAGATGCTTATGATCCCCGACAGCGGACGCATCGTTCTCTTGGTAACAATGAAGAATAGAAGCGCGGCGATCGCCGCAAGCAGCGCGCCGATGTAGACAATTCGTTTCTCGGCCGGGGCGGGCTTACCCCATATTGAGTCGAGCGGCAGCGCCGTTCTGACGGCCGCTATCGTGTTTCCCGCGCCGTCATTCACGGGAACGGCAAGGTAATACATGTCGCTTTCTAGCTCGCTGCTGTACCGCCGGCTTTTACCGATCCTTCCCGACAGTGCTTCCCTGACCTCTGGGCTCTCGGAATAGCTCTCCTGTGGACGGGTGATCTTATGTGAATCCCCGAGGGCGTTTCCGCGCCGGTCTATGACCGTTACCCTCATGTCGGTCCTGCCGCCGAGATTTTTTAAAATGGAGTCGACATCCACCTGTCTTCCCCCTTCGACTGCGGGCCTTAATGTTTCGCCCACGACTTTCGCCGACGGTAGGAGCATTTCCCCTGTGACCGACTCGTCGTAGCTCC
>JBFWTW010000147.1:0-7552 GCA_050247635.1 Candidatus Dadabacteria bacterium
GCCATACTCCTCTTCAGGTTCGAACCGTTCAGGGTCGTTCTCGACTTTCTTATATTCACCCAGGTCTTAAAGCTCCTCGGCAAAAAGAGGATGCGTGACGTCGTCCAGATATACGTCCTCAGTTTTTTTCAGTTCCTGGCCGGGGCGATAATCACAATAAGCTTTTCCTTCGCCGTAGCCTTCGTCCTCTATATCGCAGCAGCTATCTGGGCGCTCATGATCTACGAGATGAGGAAGGCTTCGCTCGATTCCGGCGCCCGGGGAGAGGGCGGCGACCCCGGGGTCGTGACGCCGATGTTCCTCAGCACGACGTTTCTCTTAAGCTTCGGAATATTCCTCCTGGCGGCGCTCATATTCGTCACGGTCCCCCGGATGAGGGGGAACTATCTAAGGACGGATTTCCTCCGCTCGGGCGATCTCAGGAGCGGATTCTCGGACGAGGTCAGGCTCGGGAGGGTGGGGCAGATAAAGCTCGACAGCTCGCCCGTGATGATGGTGAGGATATTGAACCGGAGCGTAAGCAACCTCCCGGTGCCGCTTTACTGGCGCGGGATAGCGCTCGACGAATTCGACGGCGTCTCATGGAAGGCGACAGGAGGGGGACGGTACGGCGGGCCAGAGACAGCCCCACAGGCGCGCGCCCCGGGGGCGAAGGGCAGGCAAGGGCATTTAGCGCAGGAGGTAATTACCGAGTCGCTCGACACGGATATTCTGTTCGCAGCCAACTTCCCCGTTTCGTACGGCTCCGTCCCCGGCGGGCGCGTAGCGCAGGTGAACGATTCCTATATTCTCCCCGGCAGGATCTCCGGCAGGATAAAGTACCTCGCGTACTCGGACGTCTATACGCCGCCCGCGGACGACCTGAGAGGGGCCGGAGGGGACTATTCCGGTATTGAATTCGAGAGGTACCTTCAGCTCCCGCCGCTTACGCCCGAGGTCTCGGAGCTCGCGCACGAGATAACGGCATTTGACGCAAACGCATACGACAAGGCGCTCGCCATAAAGCGCTATCTTCTCATGAACTACGGCTATACGCGGACCCTCGAGGGCGGGAAGGGCGAATACCCGCTAGAGGAGTTCCTCTTCGATATAAAGGAAGGGCACTGCGAGTATTTCTCGACCGCTATGGTGGTGCTCCTCAGGGAGGCGGGCATCCCGGCCAGGGTGGTGAACGGCTTCGTTGGCGGGGAATGGAACGAGCACGGGCAGTTCTTTTTGGTAAGGGAGAGCGACGCCCATTCCTGGGCCGAGGCCTATTTCCCCGAATACGGCTGGGTTACCTTCGACGCCACACCCGAAGGCGGCGTGGACATTCTGGCCTCGGGATCTTTTATATCGTCCTACGTCGATTACCTCAGGTACAGGTGGAACAGATACGTAATAGACTTCAGCCAGCACGACCAGATACGTCTCTTTAACGACATAAGGGACAAATGGAAGTGGCGTCAGGGGAAGCTCACGGGGCCGAGCGGGATTTTCTCGAGGCCAGACGGGACGGTAGTAGCGCTGATAGCGCTCTCTGGAATCGCCATATGGATACTCGTTACGAGGACAGGGCTCAGGGGGCTTTTCAGGCTGGGGAAGGGAGGCGCCCCCGAGAGGGCGACCGTTATATACGGAAACGCCCTTAAAGTGCTCTCAAGGAAGGGCTTTTCGAGGCCCGATTACATGACCCCGAGGGAGTTTTCCCTTTACCTTAAAAACGCCTCTTTTCCGGGGGCGGGTATTATGGACGAGCTTACGGACAAGTATCTTTATATAAGGTTCGGCGGGGACGGCGACGCACATGAAATAACGGCGCTCGAATCGCTGTACAGGGAGCTTAAGTCCCTGAAATCCAAGGGTCAAGCCCCCGGAACGGCGCCTTGACGTTCTTGCTCTATCCCTTGGGTTAAGGTACTATTTAACGACGAAAAGCGGGTAACCCCCGCTTTTTTAATTGGAAGCGCCTGAACGGGATAAATCAGCGAGATAAATCTCGGTGCCGGGATTTTTATATAATGTCAGAAGATATTGTGTATAACGTCAAGGAGATGCTGGAGCCCCTCTTGAGAGGGAAGGGCCTCGAGCTTTTCGACGTCGAATACAAGGGCTCGGGCAAAAGAGGCGTTCTAAGGGTATTTATAGACAAGGAAGAGGGAGTTACGGTAGACGACTGCGCGCTCGTGAGCAGGGAATTAGGGACGCTCCTCGATGTGCACGACGTCATACCCTCGTCCTACACGCTCGAAGTGTCGTCGCCGGGTCTCACGAGACCTCTCAGGAACCCGGCCGACTTCACGAGGTTCACAGGCAACAAGGTGAAGATAAAGACGAGCGAAGAAATAGATAAGAGGAAGGTGTTCATAGGCACGCTGGCCGGTATTGAGGACGGCATCGTGACCCTTGAAGCCGACGGCGCCCGTTATGAGATACCCTACGGGTCGATAGAGAAAGCGAATTTGGAACTGGATTTTTAAGGGGGCAAAACTAGATGGCGACCATGACTGAACTTAGCAGAGTAATGGATTCTGTCTGCAAGGATAAGGGGATAGACAAGGACGAGATAGTTAGCGCTGTCGAGGAAGCGGTTCTTTCCGCGGCCCAGAAGCTGTTCCGCATGCAGGATAAGGACAAGGAGCTCGAGGTGCATTTCAACGAGAACGACGGCGACGTCGAGCTCTTCGAGTTCAAAACGGTGGTCGAGGAGATTCAGGACCCGGACACCGAGATCACCCTAGATGCGGCGCACGAGCTCGACCCGGATGCGGAATTCGGGGACGAGATCGGCGTCAAGATCAATCCCGAATTCACCAGAATAGCGATACAGAATGCAAAACAGAAAATCCTCCAGAGCATAAAGGAAGCCGAGGGGAAGGTGATTTACGAAGAGTTCAAGAACAGAAGGGGCGAGCTCATAAGCGGCATCGTGAGGCGGGTCGAAAGAAGGAACATCATAGTCGACCTCGGGCGGACCGAGGCTATTCTGCCCCCCGAGCACCAGGTGCCGAGGGAATATTACAAGCCCAAGGAAAGGCTCCGCGCGATACTCTTCGAGATCAAGGAAACCAAGCGCGGCCCGCAGCTCATACTGTCCCGCGGTCACAAGGACTTCGTGAAGAAGCTTTTCGAGTCCGAGGTCCCCGAGATCGGAGACCAGATAGTTATGATAAAGGCCATATCGCGCGACCCGGGCGGCCGTACGAAAATAGCCGTTACATCGAGCGATACGGACGTCGACCCTGTTGGCGCGTGCGTCGGTATGCGCGGCTCCCGAGTGCAGAACGTCATACAGGAGCTCAAAGGCGAGAAGATAGACATCGTGCCGTGGTCGCCGGATCCGGCCCGCTTTGCCTGTAACGCCCTGTCCCCCGCGCGCGTAAGCAAGGTGATAATCGACGACGACAACAAATCCATGGAGATAATCGTCGACGACGATCAGCTCTCCCTCGCCATCGGAAGACGCGGGCAGAACGTCAGGCTCGCTTCGCAGCTGACCGAGTGGAGAATCGACATCAAGACGGAGTCGCAGGTTAAGCGCGAGCAGCAGGACGTCGTGCATCTCCTGATGTCTCTCCCGAACGTAAAAGAAGTTACGGCGAACCTTCTCTACGGAGAAGGCTTCCACAAGCTCGAGGACATAGCTTTTTCCGACCCGGAGACCCTGGCCAAATCGGCCGGGCTCAAGAGCGAGGAAGACGCCGTCAAGCTCCAGACGGCAGCAAGGATAGCGCTCAAGGATAAGCTCGAGCAGATGTCCATAGAGGATGAGCCGGCACAGGATACGCAGGATGCAGGGGCGCCGGCGGAGACGGCCGAAACGCGAGAGGTTGTCGAGACGACAGAGGAGCCTGCCGAAACAGCGGAAGCCGAGACCGACCAGCCTCAGGCAGAAGAAGAACCGCTCACGGAGCAGGAATAAAGAGTTTCCCGGCAAAAAAATTTCGTACTGGAACGCATGCATGAAAGGGCCGTTTGAGGACGGTTTCAGGCTGCATAAGTATTATTATATCCAGCTGTTTTTTTGCATAGTAAAGTAAACTTTGGTACTCTACTCCGGATAACCGTATGATCATTAAAAAGCGGAGGTATTTTAGCACCCGGTGCGCTCGATATGTCCAATGTTAGAATTTACGAACTATCTAAAGATTTGAACAAGTCCAATAGAGAAATCCTTAACGTCGCCAAGGGACTCGGCATCTCGGTCAAGAGCCATGCGAGCTCCATTTCGGACGAAGAAGCCCAGAAAATAAGGGACAAGATTGTTTCGTCGCAGGGCGGGGAAGCCTCGCAGAAGCCCGTCGACGACACGGAAAAGGTGAGGGTGTTTCGCTCCGAAAAAGGCGAGGAAGTGGTCGAAAGGAGACAGGGCGAGCGCGTCGTTATAAGAAGGAAAAAGAAGCAGGGAGAGACTGCGGAGGAAGAGGCGGCACAGCCATCTGCGGAAGCCGGGGACGCGTCTCGGGCCAATGCCGTTCAGGCGAGCGAAACCATAGAGCCAGGGGAAGCCCCCGGCGAGGCGATTCCGGAAGAGGTTGGGCGTGAGGAAGCACCGGCCGAAGACGAAGCCGCGCTTGAGGCGCAGGACGAAGGGGCGCTTCAGGACGAAACCAACGGCGCAGCCGTAAACGGCGCCCAAGCTGGCGCCGGGACGGCCGAAGCCAAGGGGCCGGCAAAGCCCGGAGAGGACGAATCCGAAGACTCAGCCAAGAAGAACAAGAAAAAGGCCCGCAGCAGCCGCGTCAAGCCGAAGCGGGAAGAAATAATAGACGAAGACACTCTTGAGGAGCTCAGAAAAGCGTTCCGTACGAAGCTCCCGGGAAGGAAAAGGGAATACCTGGTAGATGACAGGCGCTCGAAGGCAAAATCCTCCCCCCATGGTTTCCAGAGGGACAGGAACTTCGATAGAGGCGGAAGGGGCGGCTTTCAGGGCCAGAGGGATCAACGGATGGGGGGCGTCGCGACGGACGATGCATCGAGGGTTATTCCGTTCCCCGGTAAGCCGTCCCGGCGCACGGTTAAAATCGGCGAATCCATAAATCTCGGCGAGCTCGCCAGGATGATGGGTATAAAAGCCGGCGAACTAATAAAGAAGCTTATAAGCATGGGTATGAGGGCTACCGTGAACCAGGCCCTCGATCACGAAACGGCGGCGCTCCTGGCCGAAGAATTCGATTTCGATGTATCGGTGGATATCTTCGAAGAGAAGGATCTTCTGCTTGAAGAGCCGGACACGGATGATGACAGAGAGCTCGAGCCGCGCCCTCCTGTAGTCACCGTCATGGGGCACGTAGACCACGGAAAGACGACCCTCCTCGATTCCATAAGACAGACGAATGTAGTAGAGGGCGAGGCCGGCGGCATAACGCAGCACATCGGCGCATATTCCGTAGACGTTGACGGGCGCACGGTTTCGTTTGTCGACACGCCGGGCCACGAGGCCTTCACAGCAATGCGTGCAAGGGGCGCCAGGGTTACGGATGTCGTCATTCTGGTCGTCGCGGCCGACGACGGCGTCATGCCGCAGACGATAGAGGCAGTAAACCACGCGCGCGCGGCCGAGGTGCCGATAATCGTCGCCATAAACAAGGTAGATAAACCCGAAGCTAATCTTGAAAGGATAAAGAGGCAGCTCTCCGAAATAGGTCTTATTTCGGAAGAGTGGGGCGGCGATACGCTCTTCGCCGAGGTTTCGGCAAAACAGAGAACCGGTATAAAAGAGCTTTTAGAGCTCGTGCTCCTTCAGGCGGATATTCTGGAGCTCAGGGCGGACAAGGACAAGAGGGCGAACGGCTTTGTCATAGAGGCCGTGCTCGACAAGGGCAGAGGCCCGGTTGCGACCGTCATAGTCAGGGAAGGGACGCTCAAGATAGGCGACTACATAGTCACCGGAACGACCGTGGGCAAAGTAAGGGCGCTCATGGACGACAAGGGCAGCAGGGTGAAAGAGGCCGGCCCGTCGATGCCGGTCGAAATTATGGGGCTTTCGGGCGTGCCCGAGGCCGGGGACCGCTTCTACGTGGTCAAGGATGAAAAGGCCGCGCGGGATGTCGTCTCTCACAGGGAAACAAAGATACGCGAGACGGCCGCAGCAAAGGAAAGAAAGCCCACACTCGAAAATCTCTTCGAGACGCTCGAGCAGGAAGAGGCCAAAGAGCTCCCGCTCATAGTCAAGGCCGACACGCAGGGCTCGGTCGAGGCTGTCTCGGAATCCATAAGCAAGCTCAGCACAGAAAAATGCCAGGTGAAGATAGTACATTCCGGCGTAGGCGGCATAACAGAGACGGACGTCGTCCTCGCGAGCGCGTCCAACGCTATAATCGTGGGCTTTAACGTACGGCCCGATGCAAAGGCGCTCGAAATCGCCGAGAGGGAAGGCGTATCCTTTGAGCTCCATTCCATAATCTACAAGCTCATCGACAGGGTAAGGAGCGCGATGGAAGGCCTCCTCGATCCGATCGTAAAAGAAAAGATTACGTCCCACGCGGAGATAAGGGAGACGTTCACCATATCCAGAATAGGCACAATCGCGGGCTGCATGGTTACGGACGGAAAGGTATCGAGAGACAATAACGTAAGGGTAGTCAGGGACGGCGTTACGGTATTCGAAGGAAAGCTCTCGTCGCTCAAGCGTTTCAAGGACGACGTCAGAGAGGTCAATTCAGGCTACGAATGCGGTATCGGCATAGAGAGATTTAACGATATAAAGGTGGGAGATATACTGGAGTTCTACACGTACGAGGAGTTTAAACAAGAGCTTTAGCACGAAAGCTATAGATGGTTATAGGTATAGTCAGCATTGACCTGTACATGAATGGCAACAGATCGCTCAAGGAAAAGAGGCAGATTGTAAAAAGCCTTATTCACAGAGTACAATCCCGATTCACAAATGTCTCCATATCGGAGGTGGGCTCGCTCGACCTCTGGCAAAAAACCACAATAGGTATAGCTTTCGTCGGCAACGAAACCCGTTTCGTGAATTCGGTTCTGGATCAGGTGACAGACTTTATCGAATCCACCGGGCTCGTCGAGATGGGGCAGCGGGAGCTCGAAATATTACATTATTAGGAGACAAAACCGGCCAATGGCAAACAGGTCAAGCAGGGTAGGCGACCAGATTCTAAAAGAAGTATCGGGGATGCTGGTCAGGGGAGAGATAAGAGACCCCCGCGTGAGCGGCGTGTCCGTTACGGAAGTCAGGATGACGGACCTCGGCATGGCAGAGATTTATTTTACGCTGCCCGGCGGGGAGGCCGGAAAGGACGAAGCCCTTTCGGGGCTCGAAAGCGCCAGGGGGGTAATACGTGGGAAGCTCGCATCCAGGCTGAGGATGAGAAAGGTGCCGGACATAAAATTCATATTCGACACAGCGCTCGAAAAGGGCTATAGAATAGACGAGATACTAAAGGAGATTTCCGGTGAATGAAGAGATGAAGGCCGTAATCGCCGCCATCCAGAAATCCGGCAGGATACTCATTACATCGCATGAAAACCCGGATGGCGACGCGCTCGGCTCGACGCTCGGGCTCGGATTAGGGCTCGAAAAGCTGGGGAAGGAAGTCGTCTTTTATAA
>JBFWTW010000148.1:0-7510 GCA_050247635.1 Candidatus Dadabacteria bacterium
GTGTTATCCCGCGGGCACCGTTCTGTTCCTCGACCCAAGCAAATGCTTTCACTTCGGCAGCAGAAACGCAGTGAATCCCCGTTACGCCCTGATGTACGCGTTCGTCTCTCCGTGCAGAACCGACTTCGCCGAGGTGCTCCTCAACAGGAAGCTATATCCGGTAAACGACGGCGACTCCCGTCTCAGGAAAATGGTGCTCAGAAAAGAATATACGCTCTAGAAGGCTGCGCACAGGCTGCATTTCGCATCGATTAGCCCGAACTCGCTCGTATTGCGGAATGAACCAATTGCAGAGGAATTTTCATGCTCGAACAGCTCAAGATGTTTGCAGGTTACGCGCGGGGGCTCGGCTCCTTCCTCAAGAGCCCGATGAGCCCGTCTGAGTGCCGTAGCCTTCTAGAATCCCAGCTCGCCTCGCGCGCCGAGAACTTCCTCGCCATAATGCAAAAGGCGGTTTACGAAAACCCGAGGAGTCCGTATCTCCCGCTGCTCAGGCTCGCTGGCGTCGAGTACGGCGACCTCTCCCGCTTGGTTTCGGAGAGCGGCGTCGAGGGCGCGCTCGACAGGCTCTACGAGTCGGGCGTTTACATAACGCTCGACGAGTTCAAGCGCCGGGTCCCGATAAAAAGGCCGGGCCTCGAGATCGAAGCCGGCCCGCACGACTTCGACAACCCGTTTTTGAGCAAGCACTACCAGTCGCGGACGAGCGGCTCGCGCGGCGGTGGCACCCGCGTCATAATGGACCTCGACCTCCTCCACCACGACGCCGCCTGCAACCGCTTCATGTTCGAGGGGTTCGGCCTCATGGAAAGGCCGGCGGCGCTCTGGCGCGAGGTGCCGCCTGTGACGACCGGGGTCAACGTCCTTCTCAGGTACGCGAAGCTCGGCAAAATGGCGGAGAGATGGTTCTCTTCGAGTAAGCTCGGCGCCGCGCCGAAATCGCTCCAGTTCGCCGTCTTCACGTACTACACCGTCCTCGCATCGAGGCTCCTCGGCATGCCACTCCCCTTCCCCGAGCACGTCCCGCTCGAGGACGCCGCCACGGTGGCGAAATGGCTCGCCCGAAAATGCGCCGCCGGAACGCCCGCTTTCCTCGACACACAGGTCAGCACGAGCGTAAGAACATGCGCGGCCGCAATTGAGAGCGGGCTCGACATCTCGGGGACGATGTTCATCATCGGCGGCGAGCCGTACACGAAGGCCAAGGCTAACGTGATTTCATCCGCCGGGGCGAACGCCGCGGCCAGATACTCCATGGCCGAGCTCGGGAACCTCGGATTCCCCTGCGCCGACGGCTCATCGTTCGACGACATCCACCTCATGACGGACAAGGTCGCCGTGATTCAGCGCGAGAAAAAGCTCGGCGCGGGCGAGCTCTCGGTGAACGGCTTCGTCTACACGACCATACTCCCCCACTGCCCGAAGATCATGCTCAACGTCGAGAGCGACGACTACGCCGACGTGGAAGAAAGGGACTGCGGCTGCCCCTTCGGCGCGCTCGGCTTCAGGACGCACCTCACTGGTATACGGAGCTACGAAAAGCTCACCAGCGGCGGCGTCACTTTCCTCGGCACAGAGCTCCTCCGGCTCATCGAAGAAGTCCTCCCGAAAGCCTTCGGCGGGCGGCCGACCGACTACCAGCTTTCGGAGGAAGAAGAAGGCGGCTTCACGAAAGTCAGCATCCTCATAAGCCCCCGGGTGGGAGAGGTAAACGAGGGCGACGTGATACGCGAGACCATCTCGTTCCTGGGCCGCTTCCCCGGCGGGGATATCATGTCCGACCAGTGGGTCCAGGGCGGCACGCTCCGCGTCGTAAGGCGCGAGCCCTATACGACAGCCTCGGCAAAGATACTCCCGCTCCACATCCACAAGGGCTGACGGCCTCGGCCCTGCCCCCATCCCCCCGCCGTTTGCTTTTATCCATCCTCTACTTGATACTAAATTGTGGGGGATTTCATGACCGGCTTCATACCCGTGCTGACTTTTCATAGCATAGACGACGGACGCGCGCCGACTTCATTCGGCCCGGCCCTGTTCGCACGCGGGATGGAGACGCTCGCCCTCGGCGGATACCGCGCGATACCCCTCGCCGAAGCCGTCTCGCTCGCCGCGGCTAAAAGCCCCTTCCCCGAAAAATCGTTCGTCATAACCTTCGACGACGGATATAAAAACGTCTACGAAAAGGCATTCCCCGTGCTCGCGCACCACTCCTTCACGGCTACGGTATTTTTGACGACCGGCGACGGCGAGCGGACAGACGACGGCGACTGCCTGCCGGCGCTCTTCGGCGGCGAGATGCTCAGCTGGGGCGAAATCAGGATCATGAACGACGCCGGCATCGATTTCGGCGCTCATACGCTGACCCACCCCGACCTCACGCGTCTCTCGCCGGAAGATGCGGCGCGCGAGATAGTGTTATCCCGTGACGTGATCGCCCGCGCCCTCGGCGCGCCCGTAACGACGTTCGCATACCCGTACGGCAGGTATGACGCCGCTAGCCTCGAAATCGTCGCCAGGGAATTTAAGTGCGCGTGCTCGGACGAGCTCGGCCTCTTCACCGCGTCGAGCGATCCCCACGCCATACCGCGCGTCGATGCGTTCTACCTCCGTGGCGAAAGGCTCTTCGGCCTCGTCGGCAGCCCGAAGCTCCCGCTCTACATACTGCTGCGAGGTATCCCGCGCACAATCAGGCGGAGGCTCGCGGGCGTATGAGTGCCGGGGATAAGAAGCTCAGGTTCTGCATGATCTCGACGTTCTACCCGCCGTACAATTTCGGCGGCGACGGGCTCTACGTCTGGCTCCTTTCGAACGAGCTCGCGCGGCGCGGGCATTCCGTAACGGTGATTCACTGCCTAGACTCTTATGCCGCCCTCGCCGGCGACAGCCCGCACGCCCGGTATGAGAATCACCAGAACGTCGAAGTCCACGGGCTCAAGAGCGCAGCAGGGGTGTTCTCGCCGCTCGCGACGCAGCAAACGGGCCTGCCGCTCTTTAAATCGGGGAAGCTCAAGCGTATACTCGCCCCCGGGTTCGACGTCACGCATTTCCACAATATTTCTCTCATAGGCGGCCCGGGCATCCTCTCCTACGGGAGCGGCGTCAAGCTCTACTCCATTCACGAATACTGGCTCGTCTGCCCGACGCATGTCCTCATGCGCTTCGGCAAGGCCCCCTGCACCGAGCCCCACTGCCTCGCGTGCCAGCTCGCGCACGGCCGCCCGCCCCAGCTCTGGCGCTACACCGGGCTCCTCGAACGCTCGCTCCGGAACCTCGACGCCATGATAAGCCCGAGCAGGTTTACGAAGAAAATCCACGAGGACATGGGCGTCAAAACCCCGATCGTCCACATCCCGCATTTCGCCGTCCCGTATGACGGCCCCGAGTCCGAAAACGGCTTCCCCGGGGAGCTCCCCGGCGCCGGGCGTCCATACTTCCTCTACGTAGGACGCGTCGAAAGGTTGAAGGGCGTCCACACGCTTATCCCCGTCTTCAAAAACTATCCCCGCGCCGATCTTGTCATAGTCGGCAAGGGCGACGACGAAGCGTATATAAAGAAGCTCGCGGCGGGGGCCGGCAACATCCATATACTCGGCCACATACACCACAGCCGCCTCCGGGGCCTCTACGAAAACGCGGCGGCCCTCATCGTGCCGTCCATAGCGTACGAGATATCGACGCTCGTCGTCTTCGAGGCGCTGAGGGAGAAGACCCCTGTCATAGTCAACGACATAGGCGGCCTCCCCGAGCTCGTCGAGGAAAGCGGCGGCGGGTTCATCTACCGGACGCCCGAAGAGCTCCGCCGCTCGATGGACGCCATTCTCGACGACCCGGCCCTCCGGGGCAAGCTGGGCGCGCTCGGCCACGAGGCGTACCTCCGCAAATGGAACCCCGACGCCCACATCGAATCCTACTTCGCACTCATAAACAGCGTCCGTCCATAACCCCATCAGACACCCTGCAGGTCTGAAGAATCAGCCCGGAACAGGTCTTCAAATCCGTGGATATACATGTTATCATCCGTTTATAGATTTATATCTATACTTTCGGAGAGCGATATGAGAACGACGGAAGATGCATTTCTCAGAAAAGTATCGAGCCTCATAATCATAGTGACGTCGCTTTCGATAATCGGCATGATGATATACGGCGGCTGCGGCTCAAGCGCCGGCTCGCCCACGCCGACGAGAACACCGGGCGGCACGGGCTTCCCGCCGTCGTGCGACGGCACATTCGACGTGAGCCTAAGCTGCCCCGCCGTAAGCCTCGAAGGCTCCGTATGCCTCACCTACGTCTACGACGTTATAGACAACTCCGGCCCCGAGCCGGTTGTGGTGGATGAGTTCGTAACCCTGCGCTTCGGAGAAACATGCACAGCGCTCGACTGCTTCACCCTCGACTGCGATAACATCTCGCCGGAAATAGGCGACGCAATATTCACGGTAGAAACGGTTAACGGCATAACGGTCGGCGAGGACGTCGCGGGCGAAATAAATTCCGGTCTTCCGGAAGGTCCGATTTTCATAGGCGATAACGAATACTATTTCGATTGCCAGGGCACCATCGTCCCCTGAGAAAGCTGATTTGCTTGGTCAACAAAAATCGTGTCCGGTTAACGTAGTTTTCGCTCTCCGGGTAATTTCCTTTTTAACGGAGGCTGAAGCGTCCGTCAACCAGATGTATTAAATTATTGTGTGAAAGTCACCCGTAAATCTTTCCCACACCCCGGAGGAAAAATCTTGAAACCTGAAACGTTCACAATCCGCGCATCGTCGATGATCGTCCTCTTATCGTCACTAGTCATAATATCGCTTATGTCATACGGAGGCTGTGGAGGAGGAAGTGGGGGAGGAGACGACGGCGGCGGCAGCGGCCCAGTGCCGACGGCTACATTCACCCCGCCAACGCCGACTCCGACAACACCGCCCGGCGCGACGGGCAGCCCCGATTGCTTTTCAGTCGATGTCAGCCTCGGATGCCCCGCGGTGAGCCTCGAAAGATCCAGGTGCAGAAACCACGATTGTAATGTTATAGACGATAGCGGGGACGACCCCTTTTTAGTCACGAGTTTCCTCATACCGTTCGGACTCAAATGCACGGCGCTGGACTGTGTCACACTCGAATGCCACGATACGTCCCCCGCAATAGACGACTCGATTATCGTCATCGAATCCGTCAGCGGTATACCGGTAAGCGAAGGAGAAGAAACCGCCGAGCCCAACGGGAAACCCGAAGGGACTATTTACTTCGACGACTCGGAGTATCGAATCGAATGCTCATTCGTCGGCAGCGACACAGTGCCCTAGTGCATCTTGTATGCCGGACAAGTCATTGACTATTAAAAATTTTTAAATTATGGTATCGGAAAAGGCAGTATTTTATTGGTCATTCTCCCAGGCTGGCTCCAATTCAGCAACATGCGAAGAAGCTTGGTTAAGTCCGGGGGTAACGATTTTCCAGGTATTCGCATTGAGTGCCTTGCCGAAGACCTCTTTATAAACCGTAACTCTCGGCTTATTAACCGCACGGATGGAGCCCGGCGGGACAGGCAATGCAATGAACGATTCTTCGGACACGTCCGGGAAAACCCCGAAGGTGTCGGCCGCAAAGGCCGGTAAAGGCTACAAGCACCCGCCTGGACGTAAAAACAATAAATCGACACAAACGGCGGCAGTAAAAACCGCATACGGGGGCGACTATGCCTCGACGGCTACTCTCGACTCGCGCGGCGTGATCATCTCCACCAACAGCGCGTGGAAGAGCTTCGCCCAATCGAAAATACTGAAGTCCGCGGCTTCCGGCCCGGGCGACAACTACATCGAAGCATGCGAGAACGCCTCAGGGAAAGAACCCGAGGCCATCGGCGAAATAGCATCCGGCATCCGTTCCGTCCTGGGCGGCGTGCATTCCGAATTCTCTCTCGAATACTCGGTCGGCTCCCCCGGCGGCGAAATATGGTTCCGCACGATCGTTACGTCGCTCTCCCAGGATCAGACAGCGCGAATACTGGTAATACACCTCGACGTCACCGACAAAAAGATCGCGAAGAAAGAGGCCAGGGATCTCGCCCAAAGGCTTCTCGGGACGATCGAAAGCATCACCGACGGATTCTTCACTCTCGATAAGAGCTGGCGCTTCACTTACCTCAACGCCGAGGCCGAGCGCATATTCGGCCGCAAGCGCGACAGGCTTCTTAGCCGCTCGATTTGGGAAGAATTCCCGGCAGCCGCCGGCACCCGGCTCGAAAAGGAATGCCGCCGGACGCTGACGGAAGGCAAGACAGCTTCGTTCGAGGAATTCTATCCCGCCCTCGGGCTTCTGCTCGAAGTCAAAATATATCCCTCGGCCGAAGGGCTCACGATTTATTTCCGTGACGCGACCGAAAAACACATGCACCGCGAGGCGCTCAGGGAAAGTGAAGAGCGTTTCCGCTTCCTCGCCAAGGCCACGACCGACGCCATATGGGACTGGGACCTCAAAACAAACTCGCTCTGGTGGAACGAAGGATTCGAAACCCTCTTCGGATTCGCCCCGAACGAGATCGAGCCCGGCATCGAATCCTGGTACAACAGGATTCATCCCGAGGACAGGGAGCGCGTCACTGTCGGCATACACGACGCTATAGACTCCGGCGAAGAGGAGTGGTGGGACGAGTACCGCTTTTTCAGAAAGGACGGCTCCTCGGCCTACGTTCTCGACCGCGGCTACATCATACAGGACGACGACGGCAAACCCGTCCGCATGATAGGCGGCATGACGGACCAATCCGAGCGGAAAAGGAGCGAAGACAAGCTCCGCGAGCAGGCGGCCCTTCTCGACAAGGCGCAGGATGCGATTATAGTCCGCGACCTCGGCCACAGGATACTCTACTGGAACCGGAGCGCCGAAAGGCTCTACGGCTGGTCCGACGGCGAAGCGGTCGGAAAGTCCGAAAAGGACCTCTTGCACAAAAGCACCAACGACTATCATACAGCTATGGAGACTACCCTCGCCAGGGGGGAATGGACGGGCGAGATGGAGCACAGGACCCGGGACAACCGGGAGCTCACGGTCGAGAGCAGATGGACTCTCGTCCGGAACGAAAAGGGCGAGCCGGATTCCATCCTCACAATAAACACCGACATTACCGCCCGCAAGAAACTAGAGCAGCAGTTCCTCCGCGCCCAGCGGCTCGAAAGCATCGGAACGCTTGCCGGCGGCATAGCGCACGACCTCAACAACGTCCTCGCCCCGATAATGATGTCCATCGGCATACTCAAGCTCAACGAAACGGACGAGAAGCGGCTCCGGCTCCTCTCCAGCATCGAGTCTAGCGCACAGCGCGGGGCCGACATGGTAAACCAGGTGCTGTCCTTCGCGCGCGGCGTCGAGGGCTGCCGCGTCTCCATGAACCCGATGTACGTCGTACGGGACATCCAGAGGATAATCAACGATACCTTTCCCAAGAATATCGACTTCACGCTCACAGCGCCGCAGAATCTCTGGACGGTAAACGCCGACCCGACCCAGCTCC
>JBFWTW010000149.1:0-7417 GCA_050247635.1 Candidatus Dadabacteria bacterium
CGGAAGACGAGCCGCTGAACGGCAGTCCGCCTCCAGAGCGTCCCTTTATGGAATTATCGAACTCGTAGTCCCCGACGCGAACGTCCACGAACAGGCGGCGTATCCTGTTTTTGGTCGACGATACGACGGCGCCGTACTTGGCCTCTATCTCGTAAAAGTTGTTGTCCTTAATCTGGTAGCTGATGAAGTAGGGGTCCTCGTAGCCTTCGAGCCTGAGCTTCCCCATCGAGCGGGTTAGCTCGTCGCTCATGGCGTCGAGCACCAGGGCGTCGCTCCTTCGGATATCGTTCTTGGGCATGTCCTGCGGGGTTGCGGCCGCGGGGAGCGAATGACAAACCGCCGCGAGGATAACCAGCAGCACGGCGCATCTTAAAGGGGCAAGTAGTGAATTCATAAGTGTTAAAGATTACTCTCGCGCATGGCTATGTAAAGCGGGCCCGAAAACCTAACCTTTATAGAGATAGAGAAAGGCTATGAGCACAGCGAGGACCAGCCTGTATATGACGAAGACAGTGTAGCTGGAGCGCCTTACGAATCCGAGGAGGAACTTTATTGCCAGGAATGCGAAGACCGCCGAGGCCAGAAAACCGGCTATGAACGGCGTACTCGCTATGGAAGCTGGTTCCAGGTGCCTCATCTCGAAAACACCAGCACCCGCTATGAGCGGGGCCGCCATTAGGAACGAGAACTTGGCCGCCTCGTCGCGCTTGAAACCCCTCATCATCGCGCCGGTAATCGTAACGCCCGAGCGGGATACGCCCGGTATTATCGCGAGCGCCTGTGAGAGACCTATAATCAGGCAGTCGGCGATGTTCATGTCAGTGACAGATTTTCTCTTTTTAGAGAACCTATCTGATATATAAAGAAGAATCGCAAAGAAGGAAAGGAAGAAAGCTATCGAGAGCGGGTTTCGGAGTATGCCGGCCGCCTGCTCCTCGAATATGAGCCCTGCGAGCGCCCCGGGAACCGTCGTGATTATGAGATAGACGCCTACTCTTCCGTTCGGACGTCCTTCGAAGCTGCCCTTGAGGACGCTCCTTACGAGCTCGTCGATAATCAGAGCCCAGTCGCGCCAGAAGAAAAAAATTATGGCAACGAGGCTGCCTACGTGGAGCGCTACGTTGAACGGGAGGCCTTGATCCTGCCACGAGAGAAACCAAGGGACGAGGACGAGGTGCGCAGTGCTGCTTATCGGAAGAAATTCCGTTATACCCTGCACCGCCCCCAGGATTATCGACTGTATGAGATCCAAATTAATTCATTCCCTTACTGTGTATCCTTTGCGGCGCGAGAATTTCCCTGAGAAATGAGCCTGTGCTCGACGTTCTGTTCGCTGCGACCTCTTCCGGCGTCCCTTCGGCCACGACGTAGCCGCCGGCCTCGCCGCCCTCGGGGCCCATGTCTATGATGTGGTCGGCAGACTTTATTACGTCGAGATTATGCTCTATGACTATCACAGTGTTTCCCATTTCCGTCAGCCTTTGAAGGACGTCGATGAGCTTTCTGACGTCGTCGAAGTGAAGTCCTATCGTCGGCTCGTCCAGAATGTACAGGGTTTTTCCGGTGGCGCGCCGCGACAACTCACGTGAGAGTTTTATGCGCTGCGCCTCGCCGCCCGAAAGCGTCGTCGCCGGCTGGCCGAGCCTGATGTATTCGAGGCCGACCGCTTCGAGCACGTCGAGCTTCGATTTGATGTGCGGGACGTTCTTGAAAAATACGGCCGCCTCGCTGACGGTCATGTCCAGAACCTCCGCGATATTTTTACCATTATACTTAACTTCGAGTGTTTCGGAATTATATCTGTTCCCGCCGCACCTTTCGCAGGTCACGTAGACATCGGGCAGGAAGTGCATCTCGATTTTGACGACGCCGTGGCCGAGGCAAACGGGACACCGACCTTCCTTGACGTTGAAGCTGAACCGCCCGGGCTTGTATCCCTTGATGTTCGCCTGCGGAAGCATAGCGAAGAGGTCCCTTATTGGCGTGAATATTCCTGTATAGGTTGCGGGGTTCGAACGCGGGGTCCGTCCTATGGGCGTCTGCTCGACGTTGACGACTTTGTCTATACCGTCGTCGCCGGAGAGTTTGTCGTGTCTGCCGACGTTTTCCTTACTCCTGTAGAGCTTCTTTCCGAGGGCGTTGTAAAGGGTGTCGATAACGAGCGTACTTTTGCCCGAGCCCGATACCCCCGTGACGCACGTGAAAACGCCGAGCGGAAAAGAGACGTCGATGTTTTTGAGGTTGTGCTCCGAAGCGCCTTCGATTTTTATATGCCCCTTCGGCAGCCTCCGTATCGCCGGGAGAGGGATCGTAATCTCTCCTGAAAGATAGCCACCCGTGAGCGAGTCGCTCTTTTTTATAATGTCGTCCACGCCGCCCTCGGCCACCACCCGGCCGCCCTTCTCGCCCGCCCCGGGCCCGATGTCCACAATAAAGTCGGCGCTCCTTATCGTCTCCTCGTCGTGCTCGACGACGATGACGGTGTTCCCAATATCGCGGAGGGATTTGAGCGTGTCGATGAGCCGCCTGTTGTCCCTCGGATGGAGCCCTATCGTCGGCTCGTCGAGGACGTAGGTAATGCCCGTGAGCTTGGAGCCCACCTGCGTTGCGAGCCTTATCCTCTGGGCCTCGCCGCCCGAGAGCGACGGCGCCGTGCGGTCGAGCGCCAGGTATCCGAGCCCAACCTCTGTCAGGAACGTGAGGCGCGAGACGATCTCTGTGACCACCCTTTCTCCTATCGTTTTTTCGCGCGGCGTGAGGCTCAATTTGTCAATAGATTCAAGCGCTTTTAACGCCGACATCGATGCCACGTCGTATATGGATTTGCCATCTATGAGCACAGAAAGGGCCTCTTTCCTGAGGCGGGCGCCGTTACAGACAGGGCAGACTGTTGTCCTCATGAACTGCCCCAGCTTTTCCCTGACCGGGGGGGAATCGGTTTCGGTGTACCACTCTGTAATTATCGCCGCGACGCCGCTGTATCCGTCACGGTGCTTTATAACCCTGCCGCCCCTTTCCCTCTTGTATACAATGTCTTCGCCGCCGGATCCGTTTATGATGATTTTTTTCGCCTTCGCCGGGAGCTTTTTAAACGGGACTGTCATATCGATGGCGTAGTGCGCGGCGACGTTCTCGAGAATGTTTTTAAAGTAGTTCGAGCCGCTCCACGGTATGATCGCGCCCTCTTCGAGCGAGAGCTCCTCGTCGATGAAGAGCTCGGGGTCGCAGAACCATGTCTCGCCCATGCCCTGGCATTCCGGGCACGAGCCGTAGGGGCTGTTGAACGAGAACAGACGCGGCGAAATCTCGGGATAGCTCATCCCGCACTGTGGACAGGCGAACTTGTCGCTGAGTGTCACGCCCTCGCCCGAAGCGGTTTCAACCCTTGCCACGCCGCCCGAGCGCCGGAGCGCGAGCCGGAGCGAATCGGCGATTCTTTCGGTTCGCTCTCCGTCGCGAAGCGCGATCACATCTACGAGGAGCTCTATCGTATGCTTCTTCTGGCGCTCCATCTTTATCTCTTCGTCGAGGTCCCTTACCTCGCCGTCTACGCGGACCCTCAAAAACCCTTCGCGCCTGAGGTCGTCGAGCTCCTTTTTGTACTCGCCCTTTCTGCCCCTTATTATCGGGGAGTAAATGTAGACCCTTTCCCCGTCGCCGAGGCCCGAGACGCGCTCTATCATCCTGTCGAGGCTCTGTGCCGTTATCTCTATGCCGCAGTCGGGGCAGTGGGGCTTTCCGAGCCGAGCGTAGAGGAGCCGGAGAAAGTCGTATATTTCGGTTATCGTGCCGACGGTAGAGCGCGGGTTTCGCTGGAACGTCTTCTGATCGACCGAGACAGAAGGCGAAAGCCCTTCTATGGAATCGACGTCCGGCTTGTCTATCTTGTCAACGAACTGCCGCGCGTATGCCGAGAGGGATTCCATGTACCTTCTCTGGCCCTCGGCGAACAAAGTATCGAAGGCGAGTGAAGATTTCCCCGAGCCGCTTACACCGGTTATGACGACGAGCTTTCTTCTGGGGAGGCTGAGGGAAATATCCTTAAGGTTATGCTCCCTCGCGCCGGTAATCTTGATGGATCTCAAGGTGGAATATAAGTTTACCAGCTATTTGGATTTACCGAACAGGCGCTTGTAATCGGCTATAATCACTCACATTCCGGGACGCGTAAAACCCCTTCCGCCGCTATGCGAACGATTTAATATCGTCCACCGTCTTTTTGTCGAGCTTCTGGAGGACGGCGTTTACGAGCTTTACGGTGTTGTCGAAATCGTCCCTGTGGATTATGGAATTGTGGCTGTGTATGTGGCGGGTCGGGACGCCGAGCACCACGGTCGGTACGCCGTGCTTGTGGAGGTGGATCACGGAGCCGTCCGTAGCCCCGCCCTCCATCGTTGTGAACTGAAGCGGTATCTTCGATTTTTTGGCCGAGTCGATGACGAAGTCCCTCAGCTTTAAATTCGGGATCATGCGCGCGTCGTAAAGGAGAAGCGACGGGCCACCGGTGAGCTTCGTCGAAGACTCGTCGGGTTTTATGCCGGGCACATCGCCGGCGATGTCCGATTCGAGGATTATGGCCACGTCCGGATGTACCATCTCGACGCTGGTAGATGCGCCGCGGACCCCGACCTCTTCCTGCACGGTCGCGACGCCGTAGATCGTGTTCGGATGCTTGCCTGCCGGGATGGACTGCATCGCGGACAGCATTACAGCGCAGCCGACCCTGTCGTCGAAGGCCTTAGACATGTAGGTCTTCGGATTGGCGAGGATGGTGAATTCGCTCACGGGGACTATCGGGTCCCCCACCCTTACGCCGGCCTTCTCGACGTCGCCCTCGGACGATGCGCCTATGTCTATGTACATGTTCTTACGCTGAACGAGCTTCCCGCGCTCGTCGGGGGAGAGAAGATGGGGCGGCTTCGCGCCTATGACGCCGACGACCTCGCCCTTACGCGTGATTATCGACACCCTCTGCCCCAGGAGGACGTGGTCCCACCATCCGCCTAGGGTAGTGAACCTTATGAACCCGTCCGATGCGATGTGCTTCACCATGAAGCCTATTTCGTCCATATGCCCCGCGAGCATTATCCTGGGGTAAGGGGACTTCCCGGGCTTTTCGCAGATGAGGCTCCCCATATTGTCCTGGCTTATCTTGCCCAGGGCTTTTAAATGCCCACGCATAATCCCGCGTATTTCGGTTTCGTATCCGGGTATGCCGCTCGCTTCGGTTAGTTCCTTAAGCATCTTCTCGGTCTTGTTCATGCGTATAGCTCCCTCTCGTTTATAATCTGGATCAGGAATTTTCCTGAAGGCGCCTCCGGCAGGGAGGAGTTAAGAAGTATCACTGCTTCACCGAAGTTTTGTCAACAAAAAGCCGGTTTTCCGCCGGTGGAAAATTTGCCGAAAAGAAGCGGTAATGAGGCTTGCAAAAGCCCCGTCTCGAAGTAGACTAGCACCAGACTCCCATGATAGAGTACGACAAGGGGATTCACCTCAAGGGCACGGACCTCTGGTTCGATTCGGGAAGGAAGAGAGAGCTGTCCTTCGTATCGAGCGCCGCCGTCGAGGGCCCCTTTAATTCCGAGAAAATCATAGCAACGCCCGAGACCGTAAGGCTCCTGGAAGGCAGGATGAAAAACCCCGCCGCGCTCGCCTGCCCGTACGGGAGGCCGTTCTCGCTAGGCAGCGTTCGCGTCGAGCTGATACCCGCGGGGTCCATGCTGGGCTCGGCGCAGATATGCGTCGAGAAGGGCGGGGGAGCTATTATCTACACCGGGGACATATGTCTCGGGAGTCTGAGGACGGCAAAACCCGCGCAGGTGAGGGAGTGCGACGTGCTCGTTTTGAAATGCACATACGCCGCACCCGTGTATTCGTTCCCGCCCGCCGGACAAGTCGTGAGTGACATAGTGGAATTCGTGCGCGCCGCGATATCGGCGGGCGACGTGCCGGTGCTGATTGCGGAGCCTACGGGTAAGGCCCCCGAGCTCGCGAAGATATTATCGGACGAGGGGTTTACTCTCTCTCTTCAAAAGCCCATATACGAGACGGTGAAAATATACGGGGAGCTCGGCGTGGAAATCCTGAATTACGAGGCATTCAGGCCGGGCCGGGCCGAGGGAAAGGCGGTTATATTTTCACCCGGGAAGGGAGCGGCGGCGGGTCTCGAAAAGCTCCCTCGAAAAAGAGTGGCCGTGATCACGGAATTCTCAGCGAACGAGAAGACGGATTTAATGAAGGCGCACGGGGCGGACGAGGCGTTTTCGTTCTCCACGCGGGCGGGAGTCGGCGATCTCGTGCGGTTTGTCGAGCTCGTCAGGCCGGAGAAGGTTTACCTCGCATACGGACACGCCCACGAATTCGCGCAGGCGCTCAGGAAAAAGGGATTCGACGCTGCGGCGCTCCACAAGCCGGCGCAGCTGAAGCTATTATAGGAGGCAGAGATGGCCGTCGTTACAAAAACCATAAAACTCACGACTCAGGGAAACACGGACGTCGTCGATATTACGGGCGAGGTCGAAAGATGCGTCGCAGAGTCCGGCGTATCCTCGGGCATAGCCGCCGTATTCGTCCCGGGCTCGACAGCGGGCGTCACGACTATAGAGTACGAAGGCGGTGCGTTGAGGGACCTCCGTGAGGCCTGGGGACGGTTAGCGCCACGGGATATCCACTACCACCACAACGCGAGGTGGGGCGACGGAAACGGACACTCGCACGTAAGGGCCGCCATTCAGGGCGCGTCGCTCACTGTACCGTTCGTTTCCTCGGAGCTTCTGCTCGGGACGTGGCAGCAGATAGTGCTCGTGGACTTCGACAACAGGTCGCGGTCGAGAGAGATAATCGTCCAGATAGTCGGCCAATAGAAAAGGAGACGGCTTTCTGGGCCGCCTCCCGCCTTTTGGGTTCTTAAACGAACTTTACAGAAAAATGCTGGGGTTTATATCTTACGTTGAGGTTTACGATGAGCGGGGTCATCGCCTCGATCATCGCGGAGACTTCGAGCCCGCCTGCGTCTAAAACCCTCAGCTTCGGCATTTCTTCCGTGAGCTTCTTCACGACTTCCTTGGCCGCATCGTCGTCGCCGCAGATTACGACGTCGTAGTCGAGCTCGTGGTCTATTTCGCTGAGCTCCTTGGCCGGAAGGTTGTGGTATGCCGAAACGAGCTTCGCGGTTTCCGGGAGAGCTTCCCTGATTTCCAGCGCCGAAGACCCCTGCGCAGGGGGGTTGAAGAGGAAGGTCTTCCCCTCGCGCTTCATGGACACTACCGGGGTTACGACAATCTGGTCGGTTATGCTGTCCTTTACCTGCGAAATGGTCGCAGCCGCGTATTCGGGAGGGATGCTTATAATGATGACTTCGGCCTCCTTCGCGGCCACGGCGTTCGCCATGCCGTGGATCGTGGAATCGATTCCGAGC
>JBFWTW010000150.1:0-7367 GCA_050247635.1 Candidatus Dadabacteria bacterium
ATCTCTTCCGTTATTACTACTGCAGCCGCCGTAAAGGAACAACAAAAGGAAAGGTATCAATAAGGTCAGAATCTTGTTCATCTCGATCGAGCCTTACCAATTATAGCAATGATATGATTTAAACGCCAGATTGAACAAAAAATAAATTTAATAACGAAAAAACCACGAAATTTACCTCCCCGCATCCACCCCCACTAATTCCCCGATCGACTTCACCCCTTCCCTCTCCATGAACTCCACGAGCCCCTTGTTTATCTTCCCCGCGACCGCCGTGCCCTCGCCCCTCAGAGCCGTCACGATCTGTAGCGCCTTCGCCCCGGCCTTTATCTTTTCGAGCGCCGTCCCGGCGTCCTTCACCCCGCCTACGCCGATAACGTCGAGCCTGTCCCCGGCGCTCCTGTATATGTAGGCGACCTTCTCCGTGGCCATCCTTCTGTAATCCGGGTCGTCCCCGCTGAGCCCGCCCTGCTGCGTCCTCCACCTCTCCCCGTACTTCGCCTTCATCTCCGGGACGTCCGCCGTGTTCGTCGCGATTATCCCCGTCACCCCGTGGTCTACCGCAACCTCCAGTATGTCGTCGAGTGCCTTCCAGTCGAGCTCGGGCGCGACCTTCACGAACAGCGGCTTCCGCCCGCCCTTCCCCTCCATGGCCTCTATCACGGCCTTGACGATGTTGGCGGTCCGCCCCCTCTCGTGGAGCTTCCGGAGGCCGGGTGTGTTGGGCGAGCTCACGTTTATCGCGAAGTAGTCGGCGTATCCGTAAAGCCTCTCCGCGACGGCGGCGTGCGCGCGCGGCGAATCGTCGTGCGGGACGTCCTTGTTCATCCCGATGCTGATCCCTAGCTTAAACGGCGGATTCTTGTAGCGGCCGAGGTTCTTCGCGACGACGTCCATCCCCGGGCTGTTGAACCCGAGCCAGTTTATCGCCGTCCCCGGCGCAACCATAAACTGCCTCGGCTTCGGATTCCCCGGCTGGCGGTATTCGAGGACGGAGCCGACCTCCACCGCCGCGAACCCGAGCTGCCAGAGTGCGAGCGCCGCCCGTCCCGCCTTGTCCCATCCCGCGCCAACTATAAGCGGATTTTCGAGCTCGACCCCGCCGAGATTCACGCGGAGCCTCTCGTCCGTAAAGCGCCTGCCGCCGGCGGCGAATAATTCTACGAGCTTTAATGTTAAGGGGGTCAGTTCGGCGAGATGAAGGGATTCCCTCGCCAGATCGTGAAAAGTTTCGGAATCGAGCCTGTCCAGCACAGGCCTTATTATCTCTTTATACATTGAACCTGAATAGCATTATGTCCCCGTCCTTGACGACATACTCCTTGCCCTCGGAGCGCATCTTCCCGGCTTCCTTGAGCGCCGTCTCCGAGCCCGCTACGATGAAGTCGTCGTATGACGCCGTCTCGGCGCGAATGAACCCGCGCTCGAAGTCGGTATGGATCACGCCCGCCGCCTGCGGGGCCTTCCACCCCTTCCTTATAGTCCACGCCCTGACCTCCTTCGGCCCCTGCGTGAAGTAGGTGATTATTCCAAGCTTATCATATGCAATCCTGACCAGCCTGTCGAGCCCGGAATTCTCGAGCCCGAGCTCATTCAAAAATAGCTTCTTCTCGTCGTATGGGAGCTCGGCTATCTCCGCCTCGATCTTCGCCGAAAGGACGATAACCTCGGAGCCCTCCTTCGCGGCGTACTCCCTCACCTTACTCACCTCTTCGTTCCCTGCGGCGTCGGGAATATCGTCCTCACTCACGTTACAAACGTAGACCATCGGTATGTCGGTAAGGAGATACATCTCCTTTACAACCTTCGCCGTCTCCTCGTCCAGAGGAAAATTCCTTACCTTATTCCCGTTCTCGACGAATTCCTTAAGGCGGGTCAACACTTCGAGCGCGTCCTTAACCTTCTTGTCCCCGCTCTTGGCCTGCGACTGGAGCTTGTCCTGCCGCTTTTCGAGGGTTTCGAGGTCCTTCAGCAAAAGCTCGTCCTCTATGATGCTTATGTCCCGCATCGCGTCGGGAAAGCCCTCGACGTGTATAACGTTATCGTTCTCGAAGCAGCGGACGGTATGGAGGATAAGATCGACTTCCCTTATGCTCGCGAGGAAGGCGTTCCCCCTGCCCTTCCCCTCGGACGCGCCTTTGACGAGCCCGGCGATGTCCACGACTTCCAGGTAAGTCGGCGTCAGCTTCTGCGGCTTCACCAGCTCCGAGAGCTTATGGAGCCTGTCGTCCGCGACGGCCACCACGCCGACGTTATCGTCGATCGTCGTGAACGGAAAATTCCCGACTTCGGCCCCCGCGCTTGTAAGGGCGTTAAAAAGTGTAGACTTCCCCACGTTGGGAAGCCCTACCAGTCCGCATCTGAGTCCCATGATCCTTTTTTATACCTTTAATATTGAATTTCTATCCGCAAGAAAAGTCAGGAGATAACGTACCTTAACGAAAAGAGCAGTCAAGGAACCCGGCCGAGGGTTAAAGAAGCTTTTGAGCCCCGGAAAAATTTGCAAGCAACCGCCACGAAAGTATAATATTTTTCGGAAGGCATTCGATTCGGTCACAGGTTCCATAATTCACGGGAGACAGGTGAATGACAGGATTTAAAAAGATACTCCTGGTTTACAGCGGAAAAGAAAACGGTCAGGACGCCCTGGAGCGCGCCTTTTCCATCGCCAAACACAATGGTTCCAGCCTCACGATCGTCGATGTGCTCGAAAAGATACCCGACAGAATGGACGATTTTCTCGAAACTGTCTCTGTAACCCAGCTCGAAAATGCCATCCTCGGCGACAGGCTCTCCGAGATCAAAGCCTCTATAAAGAAATTCGAGAGCCGGAAAAGGATCAAGGCCGACGTCGAGATACTGATCGGGAAGCCTCAGATAGAAATAATCAGAGAGGTGCTCAGGAACAACCACGACCTCGTGATAAAAACGGCCGAAGGCAAAAGCGGAACGAAGGAGTTCTTCCTTGGTAGCATCGACGTCAGCCTCCTTCGTAAATGCCCCTGCCCGGTATGGATGCTGAAACCGTCCAGGTCCCGGAAGTATTCCCGCATACTCGCCGCCATCGATCCCGACCCGATGGACGAGACTGCCGGCGAGCTCAACGAGTCCATCCTGGAGCTCGCCCGCTCCGTCGCAAAGCTCGAAAAAAGCGAGCTCCACATAGTCCACGTGTGGAATCTCTTCGGCGAAAAGGCGCTCAGGGGGCCGCGTTTCGGGAAGAACGAAGCGCAGATAAAAAGGATCCTCAGCGAAACACGGCGCGCCCACAGGGAGCTTACGGAAAGGCTACTTGCCAAAGCCGATATGGACGAATCCGAATACAAGCTCCATCTGCTTAAAGGCGACCCCGCCGAGATCATCCCCAAATTCGCCGCGAGGCACAAAATGGACCTCGTCGTCATGGGCACCGTCTGCAGAACTGGTCTGCCCGGCTTTATCATAGGCAACACGGCGGAATCCGTCTTGAATCAGGTCAGATGCTCGCTTCTGACCGTTAAACCGGCCGGATTCGTCTCGCCCGTAGAGCTCTGATTGCCTTAAAGTGAATTTAATAGAATGGCTCTGCTCTCAGCTGCCCTGCGGCGGTTTCAGGGCAAGGGCTTTCTTGTATATTGAACCATACGCTCCTGTGGTTGCCGTCCCCGTTACCCGTCAGAAAAAACAAAATGTAATGTATTTCCTCGTGCCTTAAAGCCATCAGAAAGGTGGTGTGATCGAGCCCGCTCTGAAACGCGATTTCGTCTCTGGACTGACAGGCGACGAGGCTGTCGGGCGGGGCGTCGCCGCACGTGAGGTTGTTCCTTACCGTAATCTCGCTTACTATCGGCACCTCGGTGGCGTCGAGGTCCTTTATATCGTCTCTCGACTTGCTCGCCTCCTCCATGCATTCAGCCTGATCGATCCAGACGGCCGTCTCCTCGTCTGTCAGAGGCCTTTGTTCAATGATCTCTCCGCCTATCGGGTCCGAGTCCGAGCTCCCGATCTCTACACAGCCCGCGAGAAACACCGGCACAAACAAAACAGCAACGTATAAATATTTCACGATCCGACCTCCGGAACAGGTTTAACAAAAGACAGTAATTTTCGCCTTGGGCCAAAGATCGGTCTGCACAGTAGGATGCAGAATTCCCCACGCCCCTTCTCTTACATATAATTTACCCGGATTTAGAGCCTTAGTAGAGCGGAAAAAAGGACCCCGTGAAAAGATGTATCAGCATCTTTTTCCCGCTTCCGCGTTAGCCATGCGGCCATTTTCCAGTCCCCATTGACGGGGGTTCCGGCCTGCATCATAATCTCGGCAATGAGGGCCCTCCGGCGGACGGCACATCATAAAACCCTCGGGTAAAGGAGAAGCAAATGAATCGTAATTTTTTAAATCCCGGATTTATCTTTTCTGCCTTATCATGCCTGGCCCTGGCCGCCGTTTTAAGTGCCGTCTCTGTCCCGTCGGCATCCGCCGACGCTCCGGGCGGAACGGCCAAGGGGAAGATACAGTACAAGGATAAAACGGTCGAGCTTAAGTATGCTTACATCATCACGGGGCCCGACATGTTCGACCCCGACCAGACCGAAACCACAATAATCCTCTCCCCTACGGACCTCTCCGAAACGATAGCCAAATGCGAGTCCCAAAGCTGTGCGGGCGGGCTGACCGAGGGAATGACTTTGTCTACGGAAGACTTCGGCGGCACAGTGAGGGTCGTCTACTGGGTCGTCACGAACAACGGTCTCATGCAGTATTCGGGTAATACGGATACCTCTGCCCTGACACTTACCACGGACACCCCCGAGAAAAAGGCCGGCAAAATGTCGGTTGACGCCTCGGCCGCCGAGGGGCCAAAGATAGACGTCGAATTCGACGCCCCGCTCACAAAAGCCTTTAAAGAATAGGGCTTAGAGGAGCGTTCGGGAGGCGGCGTTCTTACGTTCGAGGGGCCCGGGGGGCGGAAGGGATCCCGCGCAAACGGCAATCGAAGCTTACAGTAAATAAAAAAATAGCTTAGAAACTGCGTCACAATCATGTAATTTTGATTTATTGATAAAACGGATACGCCCTGAAACGGGCGTCGAGAAGACGAAGGAGGATTGCCCATGAACCGCACAAATAAAGAGATAACCGGGATTTTGATTCCGGCCCTTTTATTCCTTGTCGTATCGATACTGCCGCTGGGGGCGTTTTTCGCCGACCCGGCCGAGGCGGATACGTTCGACAACAAAGAGAAGATTTATCTAAAAGACATAACGCCTATACTCTACGAGCTTTCCGAGCTGGGTAAGTCCGTAAGCGCAAACGCCGTCAGCCTCATCCACGGGGCCCCCGACAAATGCTCCTACGAGTTCGGATACTATCAGGGCATAGTCGAATCCTTAAAGACAAGGCTCACGACCATCCCCCCGCCGCCTAGAATGGGCGAGGTCCACGCTACGGCGCTTCAGGCAATCGGCGATTATTCGAACGGCCTCTCGCAATATGCAACAGCATGCGTCGAAACCGACAGCAACATTAAATCCGAATACGCCGAGCGCGGATGGCAGAACCTCGTTTCGGCCGACAACAAGATACGGCAGGTTAACAGCCTCATAACGAGCCCGTCGGCTGCCGCCGCGGCTCCCGCTCCGAATACGGTCAAGGAAACATCCGCCCAGAAGATCGAGCGCATGTGCACCGCGAGCTGGCCGGCCGACCAGCGCATGCAGGAATACTGCATAAAGAACCAGACGGAATCCCTGGCCACGCTCAACCAGATGCTTCAGCAATACCCCGCCGGCTCCCCCGAAAGGAAGATCATCCAGAGCTGCAGCGCCGTCTGGAAAAAGGGCGAGATATACGATTACCGCATGACTGTATTCTGCGTCAACAATCAGCTCGGCACGAATTGAGGTATCCTGTTTACAGGAGAGTGCCATGATTGAAATCATCCCTTTCGATGAAGAGAATATAATAGGTTTCCGCGTCAAGGGAAGGCTCGAGGACAACGAGTTCGACGAGATAGTCGGGATTATGGAGGAGAGGCTAAAGCTCCATAAGAAGCTCAGGGTCTACGCCGAGATGGAGGAATTCAAGGGGATGTCCGTAAACTCCTTCATGAAGGACATCCACTACGGCCTCAAGTACTGGCGCGAATTCGACAAGGAAGCCGTCGTTTCCGACAAAGGCTGGCTCAGCGCGTGGGTCCAGATCGCCGGGAGCATAGTCCCCGGCGTCGAGGTCCGTCACTTCACCTTCGACGAGAAGGAAGAAGCGAAGGAGTGGATAAGGGAGTAATCACAATCCCTAATCCCCACGCCGAGAGATTCCCATGAATAAGAACGGCGCCGTCTACAGAGCCGCCCGGCCCGGCGAGGAGACTGCCGTCTCCAACCTCGTCGCCCGCTCGTTCAACGAATTCATCGCCCCCGGGTTTTCCGAAGAAGGCATAGACGAATTCTTTAAATACGCGAACCCTCGCTCCCTTAAGAAGCGCTCGGGAGACTCCCACTTCGTCCTCGTCGCCGAAGTCGATGGCGAGATAGCCGGCATGATCGAAGTCCGGGAGATGAGGCATATATCGATGCTCTTTATCGATAAAGCCCACCACCGGAAAGGCATCGGGAAGCGTCTCTTCCAGCTCGCCCTCGAGCGCATAATGTCCGAAGAATTTACACCTGAAAGCGTGACGGTGCACTCCTCCCGCTTCGCCGTCCCCTTTTACGAAAGCCTCGGCTTCACAAAGACCTCCGAAGAGAAGATCATATACGGCGTCATCCACATCCCTATGGCGCTCACGCTGCCTGAGGGTAGAATATTACGGCGTGAACACTCCACAAACGAAGAAATCGACGGTAGACGAGATAAAAGCACGGTTTGACGCCGACGTCGAAAGGTTCTCGAACCTCGAAACAGGACAGCAGGCCGTCCTGGACGCCCCGCTCATGCTGGATCTCATTTCCCGCACTGCGGCGGGTCTAAGGCCCGGCGCCGAAAACATCCTCGACATCGGCTCCGGCGCCGGGAACAACACTATCTCCATACTCCGGCTCCTGCCGGGCCTAAACTGCGACCTCGTAGACCTGAGCCTCCCGATGCTCGGGCGCGCCCGCGAGAGGCTGGCCGCCGAGAACGCAGGTGAGGTCAGGATATTCCACGGGGATTTTCGTGACACCGCCCTTCCCTCTTCACGCTACGACATCGTGGTGGCGGCCGCCGTCCTCCATCATTTGCGGGACGACGCCGACTGGGAGGGATGCTTCCGCAAAATCCACGCCCTCATGAAACCGGGCGGCGTATTCCTCGTGAGCGACATGGTATGGAGCTCAAGCCCCGCCCTTCACGCTATCGAATATGAGCGCTATGGGGCCTACCTCGAAAGCCTGGGCGGAGCCGAATA
>JBFWTW010000151.1:0-7331 GCA_050247635.1 Candidatus Dadabacteria bacterium
TTTAAAGAATGTGAGGTCCACGTTAGCCGACTTTCTCTGCTCGAGGAAAAGGAGTATTCCGATAATGGCGACCATGATTCCGGCGACTATGGTCTTGAACATGAGGAAGTATAAAAAGGCGATGGAGAAGAACGCCGCCTGGTGGAGAAGACTCGATATATAAAGCGCCGTCCCCCTTCCGAAGCGCGCCACGATCGAATATATCCCCTGCTCCCTGTCGAACGCCTCGTCCATCGTCGCGTATATGATGTCGAACCCCGAAACCCAGAAAAGCGTAAACAGTGCGAGCAATACGCCCGGATAAATGCTGTGAAGCGAGCAGGTTACGGCCACCCACCCTCCGAGAGGGGCCAGCGCGAGCCCGAGCCCTACCCCGAAGTGGCAGAGCCACGTAAAGCGCTTCATGAGCGGATATATGATGAAAACGACGAGCGGTATCGGCGACAGGTACAGGACGAGGTCGCATATCTTGTACGCCGCGGCGAAGTAAAGAACGAGCCCAGCGATAGTTACGGCGGAGGCCTTCGCCAGGCTCAGCTTCCCCGACGGCAGCTCCCTGTCCTTCGTCCGGGGATTAAGTGCGTCTATCTTCCGGTCGAGTATCCTGTTTATCGCCAGCGCGGCGGTCCGCGCTCCCGTCCCCGCGAGTATTATGAGCAAGAGGAGCTTTAAATTCGGAAGCCCTCCCCACGCGAGAAAGGCCCCGGCCAGAATCATCGGCAGCGAAAACAGCGTGTGCTCGAATTTAACGAAATTGCTGTAATTTTTAATACTATTCATGTTAAGAGGGCAATGCTTCTGATTCGGGCCTAGAGTCTACTTTACTTTTAACGTTCCTTCTATACACTAAGGCGGTAATCCCCTGAGGCAGAGAAAATTATGCCAACTCCCGAGCTCGCCGAAAGAATAACCAACGACCTCCTCGAAGGAAACCTGCAGGACATACGGGACGTCCTCACGGATGTCCATCCGGCCGAAATCGCCGGGATCCTGACGGCGTTCCCGCCCGAGGATTACCAGCGTATTTTGGAGGCGCTCGACGCCGAAACGGCCTCCGAAGTCATATTGGAGCTCGACCCCGAGCACAGGGAAGAGATACTGGGCGAGCTCGACGCCGAGAAGATCGCCGAGATAGTCGAGGAGATGGAATCCGACGACGCCGCCGACCTTATCGGCGAGCTCCCCGAGCAGACGGCGACTTCAGTTCTCTCGAAGATGGACCCAGAGGGCCTCCGCGACGTCGAGCCTCTTCTCAAATACCCCGAAGACTCCGCGGGCGGCATTATGCAGACCGAGCTCGTCAAGGTCGGCAGCAATTTCACGGTCCGCGACGCCATAAACTGGATAAGGCTCATCGCCGACGAGATCCCGGACTTTTATCAGATATTCGTAACGGACGAAAGCGACGGGCTCCTCGGAGACATCTCCCTCCAGACGCTCATTCTGGCGACCCCGGGCTCGAAGGTCACGGACATCATGGAGCCGCTCGAAGTGACGGTCACCCCCTACATGGACCAGGAGGACGTCGCGAAAATATTCCAGAAGTTCGACATACTGTCCGTCCCCGTCGTGGACGACGACGGCGCTCTTCTCGGCAGGATCACGGCAGACGACATCCTCGACGTTATAGCCGAAGAGGCTTCCGAGGACATAATGCAGATGGCCGGTGTCGGCGATACGCTCCACCCAATCTACACCCCTACCCGTACGCGCATAAAGCTGAGAATCCCGTGGCTTCTCATGACCCTCGTCGGCGAGCTCTTCATCGCGTTCATCATCGTCTATGCGTTCGAGCCGACCCTCCAGAAGGTGGCGATACTGGCTGCGTTCATGCCCGCGATCATGGCCACAGGGGGCAACGTAGGTCTCCAGACGACTACCATTGTCATAAGAAGCCTCGGCATGGGGACCATCAATATAAAACAAATACTGAGGATTATCTTTCTGGAAGTAAGGGTCGGGGTCACGCTCGGCTTTATATGCGGCCTGATGGCGGCGGGCATAGGCGCCCTTATAAGCTACAACGAGCCCGAGGTTTTCAAGATCGCGATAGCGGTATTCATTGCGATGCTGTCCGCCACCATGGCGACATCATTCATCGGGGTCGCCGGGCCGCTGGTGCTTCACAAGCTGAAATTCGATCCGGCGGCGGCGTCCGGGCCGTTCCTGACGATGTTCAACGACATCTTCGGCTCCGTCTTCTACCTCTTCATTGCAATGCTGATTTTCAACTGAGTAAACCGGGCGCGTCTCTCCTCGCTCGCGAGCTCTTCGAAGTACCGAACAGCAGGGACATGCGGCTTTACTTCGCCAGCTTCGTGCACGCTTCGAGCCCCTTCTGGTTGCAGAAGAACTGTGTACACGACACGACCATCTCGTAGTTATAAGTATCGCCCTCTTTCCAGTCCGACCTGCACTTTTCGACAATATTCCTCTCGGGCGTGCCGTCCTCGAAAGACGTAACCAGGGTCTCGGCCCTGTCCCTCGCCTCGGTCCGTTTCTTGACGCATTCCTCGCGCTCGAAATTCATCTGGTACCTGCTGTTGCACCACGTATTGATCTCATCCTCCGGAAGGGCTTCCTCTTTTAGCTCTTCCGGCGCGAGCGCGGCGGTGTCCATCGATTTCTCGGTCACGTCCCCTGGCCCGGGCGGCGGCGGGCCGACTTCTTCTGCAGACTGAAGGGCCTCCTGAACAGCCGCCTGTTCCGCGGGACTCACCGAGTGGCCGGCAGCGGGAGCTTCTTCGGTCGCGGCCGGGGCCGGAGTTGCAGCCGGTTTTGGTGGAGCGGGCGGGGGCTCTGTTGCAACCGGCTCGGGTTCCGCGGCCGGTGCCGGGGGCGCCGTGGCGGCAGGCGTTTCTATTTTTGCAGTTTCCGCGGCGGGTGGAGCCGGCGCCTCGGGGGCCGGTTTCGTCGGCTCGGGCGCTTTTACGGCAGGGGGCGGCGTGGGCTTTGGCGCTTCGACGACCGGGGCCGGCGGGGCGGGCTTCTCAACCTCCACAGCCTCCGGCGCCGCGCCAGTATTCGCTGTCCCCGAAAGCTCTTCGAGGACTTCCTCCCTCGTCCTTGGCGCGGGGGTCGCCGCGGGGGCTGCCGGGACTTCCTCTTCCACGTACTGCTCCTCTATCTGGGTAGACTCTTCTAAAGGCGCTGTCCCGATAGCCGTCTCCGATAGGTTCTCAGGGGCAGTGCTTCCGGGGGCCGGGGCTGCCGGAGCGGCGGCGACCGCGCCCAGGTCCTCTATGTCTTTATAAACCTTGTTTATCCTTGCAACGGAGCGGTTCACGTCTGCGCCGGCACGGCTTACGAGCTCTTCCTTCGTACCGAAGTCTTCCTGGGTGCATGCAGCGCCATAGAGATTAAGCGCCCTCTCGTAATCCGATATGGCCGAAGCCGAATCCGCCTGGACCGACTCGAACCTTGCAGGCGGAGTAATAGTCCCGAGCTGCTTCCCGAGGGCGCTCATTATGGAGAAATAACCCGAAAACTCGCTCGAGCATTCCTCGGGCGGCGCCGACTGAAGCGGGAGAACGTTCGCGCTCACCTGCGAGGCAACCTGCGAATATTCATATAGTATGGGCGTCACATTTTTGAGATATATCTTTTCCGCATTGCTGTAATTGTTGGCCGCGCGCGCAGGCGCACCGTAGGCCTGCGCCAGGATCACGGCGAACAACACCGCTGACAGTATAGAAATAACCTGCCTCTCGAAGAGTATTATTCTTCCATTCATAACTCACTCCGGACCGTCGTATTCCATCATCCCCCAATGATGAACCGACGTATCGAAAACCCGGTACCCGGCTTTATTATAAAATACCAACCCGCTTTTCACCAGACCGGCCAAAGGATACATTCCCCGAGCCCTCGCGGAGAGGCCGTTCTTTGGTAATAATAACAGTATGATGAACGGGCAGGAGGCCTATCTCCTGAGAAAAACCCCCTACGGCGAAAGGGACTACGTCCTCACGCTTTTCACCAGAGAGTCGGGGAAGATAAGCGGGTTCGCGAAGAACGCCCGGACGAGCGGGAAGCGCTTCGGAGGCAGGATAGAGCCGTTCGTCCTCTTCCGCGCGAGATACAAGGAAAAGTCCGGCGGGCTAAGGCTCGTGGACGACGCCGAAACGGTAAAGGTCTTCCGCCGCCTCATGGAAGACATTGAGCTCTTCCTCTGGGGGAGCCTCGCCCTCGAAATCGTGGACGTCCTCACCCCGAAGGACGCCCCGAACGAAGAGATGTTCGAAGCGCTGACGGGGCTATTCACAGAGCTCGACGAGGGCAAAAGCGCCCTCCCCGCCGTGCTCGAATTTCAGCTCCGCACCCTCGCCCTTTCCGGATACGAGCCCAACCTCGTGGCCTGCGCCGAGTGCGGGAACGACGCCGGCGACAGGGCATATTTTAGTATAAGAAGGGGCGGCGTAGTCTGCACAGCCTGCGGCAGCAGGGCTGAAAACGGCGGCTTGATATCGAGAGAATTTCTCGGACGAAGGGATTTGATGGAGCTTCACCTTGAGAATGTTGTAAAATACGTAAAACTGTTTCTCAGATTCACCGAATACCACACAGAGAGAAAATTGAATTCGTCGAAGTTCATAGAGGAGCTGACAGTATGATAAAAATTCCCGGTTTCCTGGGGAGCGGTATATCCTGCGGAATCAAAAAGAGAGGCAAAAAGGACCTCGCCCTTTTATTCTCGGAAACCCCCGCGAAAGCGGCCGGCTTATTCACGACGAATGTAGTGAAGGCCCCGCCCGTCGTCCTCGGAATGGAGAGGATAAAGGGCGGATACTGTCAGGCTGTGCTAATTAACAGCGGCATCGCGAACGCGTTCACGGGCCCAGCGGGCATGAAGGCCGCGGTCCAGACGTCGCGCGACCTCGCACAGGGCCTCGGGATAACGGAAGACCTCGTCATACCGTCCTCGACGGGGCTCATCGGCGGCCCGCTCCCGACGGATAAAATAAAGAAGGCCGTTCCCGAGCTTGTCTCCGAGCTAAGGGAAGACGGCATACTCGACGCCGCCGAGGCCATCATGACGACAGACGCGTTTCCGAAATACGCGTCTGTGAACGTCACCATCGGCGGCAGCAAAGGCACAGTCGCCGTCATAGGCAAAGGGGCCGGGATGATAATGCCGAACATGGCTACGATGCTCGCCTACATCATGACGGACATAAACGTCGGCAAGAGGGCGCTATCGAAGCTCCTCACCGACTCGAACGGAAACTCGTTTAACAAGATCATAGTGGACGGCGACACGTCCACGAACGACACCGTCCTCCTCCTCGCCAACGGCAAGCTCGGCAACAAGGCAGTAGACGGCGGGAAGGATTATCAAAAGCTGCTTGGCGCGGTAACCGAGGCTGCATCCGAGGTCGCCCACATGATAGTCAAGGACGGCGAAGGCGCGACGAAGGTTGTGAAGATAATCGTCAAGGGCGCGAAGACCGAAAAGGACGCCGAGGCCGTCGCCCGGACGATCGGAACGTCGCTCCTCGTAAAGAGCGCCCTCTTCGGCGAAGACCCGAACTGGGGCAGGATAGTCGCCGCGGCGGGGCGCGCGGGCGTGGATTTCAACCCCGACAAGCTCGACCTCTTCTTCGCCGATCACAAGGTCATAAGCAGCTCGAAAGAGGTCATGGACGAAGCCAGGGCCCTCGAAGTCATGAAGACCCCGAGCTTCTCGATAACCCTCGATTTAAAATCGGGCAAGAAAAGCTCCTTCGTCGTAACGAGCGACATCACGTTCGAATACCTCAAGATCAATGCCCATTACAGAACATGAGAGCTCTTATTTTGGCGTGATAAATTTAAGTAGCCTATATTGAGAGTATATATATTATATATAGCATGTTGTCATTCCCAACGATTCCGAGCAAGCGAGGAATCTCCCACATTCTGTCGTTCCCGAATGCCTGTATCGGGAATCCATTTCCACCAGCAATCCGTCAAGAGTTTTTGTCATTTCGAACGAATGTGAGAAATCTGCTTTTAGTCCGTCAATCTGAACCTGATTCAGAATCTCGTTTTTATTTGTCATCTAGAACAACGATTTCGAGCGAGCGAGGAATCGGACGTCCTGAGCCGATTGCAAGAAAGCATATCTCGTACTGCTCGGAAAGACCTCGAATTAAAACAGTGAGAGATCTATCTTTGGATAATTGCTTGAGGATATATGCTGATAGAACTGAGCATAGAGACCGAGCCGCCCTCGCCTTCAATTCGGCACCGGAACACTAGCTGGATACCTTCAGTCCAGTTCCGGGGCACTCCCCTTCGAATGCGGGTTGTAACTGGACCTCACTTCCCCGCATCGACGCCGACCAGTTCCTCTATCGACTTCGCCCCTTCCCTCTCCATGAACTCGACGAGCCCCTTGTTTATCTTCCCGGCGACCGCCGTGCCCTCTCCCCTGAGGGCCGTCACGATCTGTAGCGCCTTTGCTCCGGCCCTTATCTTTTCGAGCGCGGTTTCAGCGTCCTTTATCCCACCGACGCCGATGATGTCGAGCCTGTCCCCGGTGCTCCTGTATATGTAGGCGATCTTCTCCGTAGCCATCCGCCTGTAATCCGGGTCGTCCCCGCTCAGCCCGCCCGGCTGCGTCCTCCACCTCTCCCCGTACTTCGCCTTCATCTCCGGCACGTCCGCCGTGTTCGTCGCTATTATCCCCGTCACCCCGTGGTCTATCGCAACCTCCAGTATGTCGTCGAGTGCTTTCCAGTCGAGCTCGGGCGCGACCTTCACAAACAGCGGCTTTCGCCCGCCCTTCCCCTCCATGGCCTCTATCACAGCCTTGACGATGTTGGCGGTCCGCCCCTTCTCGTGGAGCTTCCGGAGGCCGGGCGTGTTGGGCGAGCTCACGTTTATCGCGAAGTAGTCGGCGTATCCGTAAAGCCTCTCCGCAACCACGGCGTGCGCGCGCGGCGAATCGTCGTGCGGGACGTCCTTGTTCATCCCGATGCTGATCCCGAGCTTAAACGGGGGATTGTTGTAGCGGCCGAGGTTCTTCGCGACGACATCCATCCCCGGGCTGTTGAACCCGAGCCAGTTTATCGCCGTCCCCGGCGCGACCATAAACTGCCTTGGCTTCGGATTCCCCGGCTGGCGGTATTCGAGGACGGAGCCTACCTCCACAGCCGCGAACCCGAGCTGCCAAAGTGCGAGCGCCGCTCGCCCCGCCTTGTCCCATCCCGCGCCTACGATGAGCGGATTTTCGAGCTCGACCCCGCCGAGATTCACGCGGAGCCTCTCGTCCGTAAAGCGCCTGCCGCCGGCGGCGAATAATTCTACGAGCTTTAATGTTAAGGGGGTCAGTTCGGCGAGATGAAGGG
>JBFWTW010000152.1:0-7304 GCA_050247635.1 Candidatus Dadabacteria bacterium
TCACTGTAGTTCTCGAGTCCATTTACCGGAAGGGTAAGCAGCTTCCCCAGCCATCCGGGCCATTCGAGCTCAGCATGGCACAGGTCCTATACCCCCATCTCGAAATACTCGCGATTGGCGTTCACTGTTCCGACGACGACCTTGTTCCCGAGAACGAAGCCGAGATTTATCATATCGGCCGGGACTTCTATCTTCCTTTCGCCGCCCGTAACGCTCGAAAGAACCAGCACACCGTTTTTGCCGAGTATGCTCATGGCATCGAACACTATTGGAGAAAATCCCGTAGCTTCGAAAATGATGTCGAACGGGCCGTGTTTCTTCGATGCATCTTCCAGGGAAACGTTCTCTGTGCTGTGGTAGCAGGCACCGATCTCTTCGAGCAGGTTAGAGTTTAGGTATGGAGCTTTCGTCTTTCCGAAGGTGTGCACCTGAAGACCTCTCAGCCTTAGCGACATGGTAGCGAGGAGGCCGATCGTGCCCGCTCCGAGCACCGCGGCGCGCTTCGGGTTCCAGACGCGAAGCCTTCTCTGTATTTCGTAGGCCTGCGCTATTCCCTTTTCGATAACACTCGTGGGCTCCAGTATCACTGCATATTCCTTTAACCCTTGTGGTATTTTCACCAGGTACTCGGGCTCGTCCACGTAATACTCGGTCAGAAAACCGTGCAGAAGGTTGATCCCGTGTTCGTAATACGTATCGTCAGTGGTGGTGTCGTATTTTCCTATGGTGTCATAGATGCTGCAGCCCGGACGTCTGACGGTGGCGACTACATAATCGCCCGGCTTGAATTCCGTAACGTTCCCGCCGGCCTCCTCGACGATTCCGAAGCTCTCATGACCTATCACGAGAAAATCGAAACCCTTGGGAGCAGTTCCGTACTCCGCAGCGTTTATTTCCTTATCGGTGCCGTCAACACCGACCTTAAGAATCTTCACGAGAACCCCTCGCCCCCCAGGCACTTCGCTTAATTTGGGCTTGGGCAGCTCCGCCAGGTGAACGCTGCCCGGAGTTCCGGGAACTACTGCGATTGCTTTCATGTTCGGCATCGTACATCCCCTCAAATATGTGATATGCGAGGTTAGACGTGCGCCCGGCGCGAAGGGATTTACTTAAAACAAGAGGAAATTTAATGAAGTACCCATACTGTGCAGATCTCTTAAAACCAGAGGCCATTAAATGCAGAGACTGAGGAACAGATGCCAAAATAAGACGCGAGCCAAGTGCAAGGCCCAATATAATAAATCGTATCCCTACAGGAACTATTGGAGAAATACTTGAAGATAAAGAGGATTGGTATTTCGTTCAGATTTCGGACAAATGAACCAGTGGATTGTTATGGAAAAACTCACTAGAAATTGAACGCAACATCACTGCATCAATAGACACCTAAATTTAGATATTGCTCACTGATTCGGATTCGGAATATCCGGCAAGGTCGGCGGATCGTTAGGGTTGTCCGGGTTATCCGGATTATCCGGGTTATCGGGCAGACCCGGCCTGCCGGGGAATTGCGGGAACCCGGGCCTTGGCCTGTCTGGAGGCCTCGTCGGGACGGGCGGGTCCGTCGGAATCGGCGGTGGGGGCACGGTCGGGATAACCGGCGGCTCCGTCGGAACGGGCGGCGGGTTTGTCGGCACGGTCGGAGGAGGCGTCGGGACCACCCTCGTCCTGAAATCTTCCTGGGCGTCAGGAGGCTGCTGGTTATACGGCGGCTCGCCGTCCTTGAGCTGTGTGACGGGCGCACGGAGGAGCACCTCGAGCACGTAGAGCAGATCGGGGTTGTTCTTTACGGAATCAACGGGCTCGATGGCGCCCGTTTCGAGGTCCGTTTTCTCTGCAGCGTTGAGGCCCGCGTCAGCGGCGGAGTCCGCCGCCAGATTCTGAACGGAGATCAGAATCACCGGCAGGAGCAGCAATAAAAGCTTGCCGATTTTACGCGATATGGTTTTCATTTTTTCTCTTATGACACCCATAATTTTACCTCAGTAGCTTAGAAAGAGAGACCACGTCAGGATGTGCCTGTCGAACTCGAGCACCTCGTAATTCGAGTTCTCGTTCGTGTAGCTGTACGAGAACGCCCCGTAAACCGGGCCTACGATGTTCCTCGCCAGCCGCACGAATAAGTTCACCCTGTTCGTCTCTCTGTCCCTTGGGCCCTGAAAGTCGGGATAATCGTCCCTCTGATATTCCCCGCTCAGGTCCCCCCTGATTTCCCATACTATCGGCACGGAAAATCCAGCGCCGAACTTGTTGCCGTTGAAGTTAAAGTTGAGCCCGTCGGCGTCGTTATGCTGAAACTCGTAAGCGAGCCAGACGTTTATTGCCCTTTCCATAAAGAAGAAATACTGCACCACCCCAAAGGCGTTGTTAGTCGCGTTCCGGGAAGATATCGACGGGTCGAACCCCTTGTCGTCGAAGCTGTCGAACGAGATCCGGTAGTACGGCATCGTGAGCGTGTTGGGCGTGAGCCCTGTGTTGAACGTCGCGGTTATCGTATGGGAGTTGCTGTAGCTTTCGTAATCGAGGAGCGAATAGTTGAAATTGTAGCTCAACATCGGCGAGAAGGATTTCCCGAGTATCGTCGTCGTGTAATTGATGTAGGGCGTGATGTTGAACGTCGAGAGGTTAAATTCCCGCATGCTCCTTTTCGTGTGCTGGCTCTGGTAGGTCGAGAAATACGTGCCGAACATCCAGTTGCCGAGCTGTTTTGTCCTTAGGCCGAGCGAGGCGTATTCAGTGAACCTGAAAGACTCGTCGTCGCTGAACGTGCTGCCGACGTTAGGGTCTTCGGGGACGTTGAAGTCAAGCTGCGGCGCTACCTGGATGAACACGTCGTAGAGCTTGGGGCCGCCCGGCTGCTTGTACTCGGTCTCGCGCTGGATAATTGCCTGAACGTAGCGCTCGGACCATTCGGCGTAGAGCGAATCGGGAGCAAGGATAATAATCCTTTCGAATATTTCACGCGCCGCGGCTGTATCGGTGATCTTAAAATACGTCGAGGCCATGTAGAAAAGGGCCGGCACATTTTGCGGGTCGATTTCGAGCGCCTGCTCGAACGAGGCGAGGGCCTTTTTATATTCGCCCAGCCGGTGATACGAGATGCCAATGTAGCGTAGTATGGTTACGGCGTCATCGGGATATTCTTCGAGGAGAACCTTGAGCTCGGTTAGGGCCTTGTCGTAATCGCCCGATTTAAAGGCCTTGCCCGCTTCCGTATCCGTCAGCTTTAGCTGAGCGAAAGCGGATTGGGAAAATATGAGAACAGTCAAAAAAAAGAGAACACGGACGGGCCGCACTACTCCATCCTCCTCTGGAAGAAGTAGACATATAGTAGAATATTTATCCCGGTGATTCAACATGTTTTCGATTCCGCGATGGGCTGTTGGCCCTGTGGTGAGCTTCGTTCCGTGCTTTTTCATCTGTAATAATGAGTAGCGCGTTGTAGTTGAAAAGTTCATTATACTCTCGCATATATGCCCGGATCGGCCGCCCCCTGCCGGGGACGGCCCTACCCGGATTTACTTTATCAAAAAGCGAATCTTCTTCGAATTCGTGCAATTAATATAAAAAGCGGGAAGAGAAGATAAGCGGCCAGCGGCCCGGTTCCCGTAGTGCCCGGCTTTGCGAGCGAGCAACCGCCGTCACCACCGTCGCCGCCATCGGGGACCAGCGCGGCGGGGATGAATTCGAACGCGCCCGTGTCGCATATTTCGCTGCCGTTTCCGTCGCCGTCGACCGGCCTTATCGTGCCCGTCTGGTCGGTGACGACGCTGAGGCAGAGAAATTCGTTGTCGGCGAGGTCTATAGCCGGGCTGCCTTCGAGGATCTCATGCGTCAGGGTTGTCCCGCCGTTATTCTGGAGCGGGCCGATCATCGGGTCGGTATTCGGCAAATCCGTCGGGTCCGTCAGGTTGCAGTTGCCGGTGGAGATGTTGTACCCGAGCGATTCGATAAACACGCCGCCGCAGTCGCCAGTGGAATTGCCCGCTATTATGGTTCCGAAGAACTGCGTATCGCTTCCGACCGCCTGGTGTATTCCGCCCGCGAGCCCGGATTCCGTGACGTTATCTGCGATGGTGGAGAAAACGGAGTTGAATCCGGCGTCGTTGAAAATACCCCCGCCGAGATCACCCGCGGTGTTCCCGCTGACCGTCGTGTTTACGATGATTGTCTCGCCTGAGTTGTATATGCCTCCTCCTCGCTCCTGGCCGGGGTCGTCCGTCGCGCTGTTGTCGATAATCGCTGAGTTGAAAATGGAAGCGGTGCCGCCAGGCCCAATGTATATACCCCCGCCCCTCGGCGCGGTGCTGTCCTGTATACTCACGCCTTCGAGATAGAGAATCTCTGAGACGTTCCTTATCGCCCCGCCCGCGTTGCCGGCGATCGAATTCTGGATTCTAAGTCCGGTAATCTCCACCTCTATTTGCGCCAGGTCGTCATCGTCTACGAGGTGAAAAACGCGCGTCAGGTCCGCGGCGTCAATTATTGTCTCATCTGCCCCGATACCCGTTATGATGAGGTCGTCCCTTATATCGAGGTCGCCGTCCGCGGCGAAGTCGTCTGTGCCGGGGATGGTCAGAATGTACACATCGTCCGAGAGAAGGATTTCGTCCTCTCCCGGGAGCGCGTTCGATTCCATAACGGCCGCGCGGAGCGTGCAGTTGCCCGAGCCGTCGTCGCAGAAACCGTCACCAGGGTTGTCGTCGACCGCGTCCACCGTGCTGTCAACGATGAACCCGGCCGCCCGGGCCACGTCAGCAGCGAACAATGTAAAAATCATTACAGCCAAAACGAGCAAGCCCCCTTTTAAAAAGCGGGCGTAAAAATTGTCCTTAAATTCGAATAATCTCCTCATGGTTATTTCCTCCTTTAAATAGTCTTGAAAGTGAGTGGCCTCGCGGCTGAATAAGGTTCGATACTTTTTTGCGAGATATATAAAAAAGCCCCCTCTGGCGCGCGGCCGTCGGGGGCTTCCGGAAGGTATAGAGAATAGGCCTCTATTATGTTTCGGGGACGTACGGCGGGTTAGTCAGCGTGCACGTAACCTTCGTCTTCGGCTTTACCTGGCCGCTGTACTGGACGATGTTGCTGGTGCCCGAGTACTTGCAGCTCGCGCCGAACCTTACGATATCGACCACCGAGGGCTCGAGCCATATAACGGCCTGATTGTTGTACTTGCCGTTTCCTTTCGATAGCGCCTGGGCGCACTGCGTCTCGACCGTCTTGAGGCTCCAGGGCTTTATCTCGACGTTACGATTGACGTTCGTCGCTGTTTGGTTCCCGACGGGGAATACGGCCTTGGGCCCGTTCGCCGTCTGTATCTCGAAGTGATTGATCACGGTGCCGCTGCCGCATTGGAGCTTCGCGTTCCAGGTCATTTCCTGGTTCATGTTCTGAGAGGCGAGCTTTAGCACGTGTACTTCGTTGCCGTTTACGAGCTTGGTCGTAATCTTCATCGGCACATTGCCGCTCATACCGTTCATCTGATATATAGACGCGCTGCCGTTGGATCCGGAGGTCTTCGAGCCAAAGCCTTTCTGCCCGGCCTGAGACTTTGCGACTACGCCATTATTCGTGGCGGGCTTCACCGATTTGAGATTAAAATTCTTCTTCGGCGAAGAGGGCTTCTCGACGCCGTTTACGGTGTAGCCGTAATGGTCACAGCAGTTGACCCACTTGCCGTCTACCTTACAGAGCGCGAGAATGTCGTAGGGGCATCCGGCGAAGCTCTTCGCCGCGCCCGCGCCAATAAAGATAAAAACTGCTAATACGAAAACTGAAAAAACTTTTTTGAAATTATGATGTGTAAGCATTTTGCTTACCTCCTTAAGTGATGTTGATAAGTGAGTAACGGGGGGAGGGAAAAAGGTTCGAGGGATTTCTCCGGGAGTGAAAAAAGTAAGAGGAGTACCCATCCCGACAAAAAAATCCCCGGCTCCCTTACCAGAAGAGAGCCGGGGCTGGTAACGAGCCTGCCTGGGTTAAGGCCGACCCATCCTCCTCCATCTTTAATCTCTTATTTGAGTACCGCCGTTCTTAATGAGTCTTCGTCTATTACTTCGTATACTTCCGCCTCGTCCGCGTAAACCGTCGTCTCGCCGTACTGTGAAATTTCGATCTCGTCGCCGGAATCTGCATCGGCATATGCCGGGAGGTCGTCTCCGAAGGAACGGGCTTCGGCGAGATTTACTACCTGAACCCCTCCGAACCCGGACTGCACGTCCATCTGCTTCGTGTTCGCAACCGCTACTATCGCCAGAATTCCTATTATCATTATCGCCAGATCCTTCATTTTCTAACCCTCCCTGTAACCGCGTTTGAAAGGTTAGTAACAGCGCTTGTAGAAAAGGTTCAAAGAAAATTAAAAACCCCCGCTCCTCGACAAAAATCGCAAGAACGGGGGCCGCTTGCACAGAGGGGTTTTCGATTGAATAGAGCACCCGGGTTTATTTTCGGCGGATTATTTATCCCCGCTGTCCGCCACCAGCTGCGGATTTTCGCGGTCCTTGTCGCAATCCCCGTCTACTTCGACCCTTAAGGCGAAGGGAACATTGTTGAGCTCGTCGAGCTCGGCGACGCTTTCGTGATTGTCGAGCTTTATGGCTATCTTCTGCCTGCCCGGAGATAAGGTGATTTCTCCGACAGAAGTGACGCTCCCGCCCTCCCCTATTCCGTCCTCGTCTACTATAGCCGACCATCCGCCGGCGTTGAGCCTGTACGAGAATTCACCGGCCGGCGCGGAGCCCGAATTTACGAGCTCTATGCCGTAGCTGAAAACGCACTTGCCGTCTTCCGTATACGAAGCGTCGTCAGCATTCAGCCTGACAGCGTCTCCCCAGTATCCTCTCTCACCCGCAATCTCGATGCCAACGGGGCTCGTTATGTCGGGCAGCATGCCGCCTAAATACAGTATTTCGTCCGCCGCGTGCGAAGGCCTGGGCTGAGTAGCCATAAAGCTGGCCAGAAGTAAAAATGCGAGAATGCCGAATTTTACTGTGATTGAATTTTTCATTGTTTGACCTCCCGTGCCTTTTACAGTGTTAGTCACGCGCATAACGGAAAAGGTTCAATAAAAGCGGAAAGAAACCCGGCACCCCTGTCGAGGGATGCCGGGTTCGGGAGAGAATGAGTGGTTGTATAGAATGGCTTTTTCTTAATCGGCCTTCGGTAATCAATCGAGGACGAGATTAAATTTAGTGGTGTCGCCGCCGCTCGTCGTTATGCCGAGCAGGCTGTATCCGCTCTTCGATCCGTCCACCCACCTGAGGAGCGGCTGGCTCCCGGCGGGGAGAGGATCGCCGATA
>JBFWTW010000153.1:0-7301 GCA_050247635.1 Candidatus Dadabacteria bacterium
AGCGAGGGATGCGGCGATAAATAGGGCCTCAGCCGTTTTGCTGAGGGGTTTCTTTGGGGCTCCCGAGGTATTTTATCTCGAGCTCGCGGAGCCTTTTTATCTGGTCGCGCTTTTTAGCCGCCGTCTCATATTCGAGGTTTTTGGCGGCCTCTTTCATCTCGCGGTCGAGAGCCGTTATCGTGGACGATATCTTTTCGGGCGGAACGTCGAGATCCTCGTTAACGGTTTCGAGCGGGACGGTGTAGTAATCGGCCTCGTATATCGTGGAGAGGATGTCCGTGACCGATTTTTTGATGCTCTGGGGCGTTATCCCGTTCTCTTCATTATATTTTTGCTGTATCGCCCTTCTTCGTTCCGTCTCGGATATGGCCCTTGCCATCGATTCCGTTATCCTGTCGGCGTAGAGAATCACGCGCCCGTTCACGTTCCGGGCGGCGCGGCCGAATATCTGTATGAGGGAGGTCTCGGAGCGTAGATAGCCTTCCTTGTCTGCGTCGAGGATGGCGACGAGCGAGACCTCGGGTATGTCGAGGCCTTCCCTTAGGAGGTTGATCCCGACCAGGACGTCGAACTTCCCAAGGCGGAGGTCCCTTATAATGGCAATTCGTTCGAGCGTGTCGACGTCGGAGTGAAGGTATTTCACGCGTATGCCGAGCTCGCGGTAGTACTCGGTGAGGTCCTCGGCCATTCGCTTCGTTAAAGTCGTGACGAGCACCCTTTCGCCGGATTCCGTCCGCTTTCTTATCTCTTCGAGGAGATCGTCCACCTGCCTGTCGGCGGGCCTGATCTCGATTTCCGGATCGGCGAGGCCCGTCGGGCGGATTATCTGCTCAGTTATAACGCCGCTGGCCTTTTCTATTTCGTAGGGACCGGGCGTCGCCGAGACGTATATGACCTGGTTTACCCTCTCTTCGTATTCCCGGAAGTTAAGCGGTCTGTTGTCGAGGGCCGAGGGGAGCCTGAATCCGTGCTCGACGAGGCTCATTTTCCGGCTCCTGTCGCCCTCGTACATGGCGCGGAGCTGGGGAACCATCTGGTGGCTTTCGTCGATGATCAATAGAAAATCGTCCGGGAAATAGTCAAGGAGGGTCGCCGGGGGCTGGCCGGGAAGGCGCCCCGAGATGTGCCGGGAGTAGTTCTCGATGCCGGAGCAGAAGCCCATGTTTGTCAAAAGCTCGAGGTCGAAGTTCGTTTTCTCTTCGAGCCGCTGTTTTTCGAGCATCATACCCCTTTCTTCGAGGTACTTGAGCCTTTCGGCGAGCTCAATCTTGATGTTTTCGATGGCCGCTTCGTGCCTGTATTTAGGTGCAGCGTAGTGCGAGCCGGGGTATATTCCGATCTTCGGAAGGGGGCGGATAGTGGCGCCCCGTATCGGATCTATCTCCTTTATGGAATCGATGACATCGCCGAAAAACTCAATCCTTACAGCTGTATTGTCATGGTGAGAAGGGAAGACATCGACGACGTCGCCCTTTACGCGGAAGGAGCTCCTGTAGAGATCAAGCCCGGTCCTTTCGTACTGAACCTCGGAGAGACGGGCGAGGAGCTTGTCGCGATCCATTTCCATGCCCTCTTCGAGCATTATGAGGAGGCCGTAGTAATGCTCGGGGGCCCCGATGCCGTAGATACACGAGACGCTGGCAACGATGACAACGTCACGCCTTTCGAAAAGGGAGGTCGTCGAGGCGTGGCGAAGCCTGTCTATATGCTCGTTTATCTGGGCGTCCTTTTCTATATAGGTGTCGGTCGAGGGGATGTAGGCCTCGGGCTGATAGTAGTCGTAGTAGCTGACGAAATACTTCACCGAATTATCGGGAAAGAGGTCTTTCAGCTCGCCATAGAGCTGGGCGGCGAGGGTTTTGTTATGCGCGATGATTAGGGTGGGGCGGTTAACGTTGGCGATGACGTTCGCTATCGTGAATGTTTTGCCGCTCCCCGTGACGCCGAGAAGTACCTGGTGCTTGTCGCCCCGGATGAGGCCCTCGGTGAGCTCGCGGATGGCCTCGGGCTGGTCGCCCCTGGGGGTGAAGTCGCTGGTGATCTTGAACTCCATAGGGGAAGAGTTTAGCACATGGGCGGAGAAGGGAGGCCCCCTGGAAGGGGGAGGAGAGACTATTGATGAAAGATTAGCGGTACACCCTCACCCTGCCCCTCTCCCCTCAAGGGAGAGGGAAAGATGGATTGCTTCGCTTCGCTCGCAATGACAGATTAAAAGAAAAGACGAGATCCTGAATAGATCCCGGATCGAGTCCGGGACATGGTTCAGGATGACGGAAGGGCGGAGTCGCGGCCGAGCGCCGCGACCTCGGATTCCATGCACGCGTGGCGTGCTGGATTCCCGATTAAAACGTTCGGGAATGACAGAAAAGATAAAAGAAGAAATCCCCCCGTACCCCCCTTTTCCTAAGGGGGGATAAAAAATGAAAGCAAAAATACAAGTCTTTATGAACCCTTTTTGATTTCTGGTATTACGAATTACCTCAAACAACTCTACCTATTATAATAATATGATGGCGTTCGAGATATTTCATCCTGCCGTGGGGGCATGGTTCGAAAAGGAGCTGGGCTCTCCGACAGAGGTTCAGGAAAGGGCCTGGCCGGAGATAAGGAAGGGGAGCAACGTCCTTATTGCCGCCCCTACCGGCTCCGGTAAGACCCTTGCGGCGTTCCTTTCTGCCATAGACGACCTGGTAAAGGAGGGGCTCGAGCTCGGGCTCCCCGACCGGACGCAGATAGTGTACGTCTCGCCGCTTAAGGCCCTCAGCAACGACATAGAGAACAACCTCCAGAGGCCGCTCAGGGGGATAATGGACGAGCTGGCCGGGATGGGGCTGCCCGAGGTGGACATCAGGGCGCAGGTGAGGACGGGCGACACGCCCTCGGCCGTCCGGACCAGGATGACGAAAAAACCCCCGCATATATTGATAACGACCCCCGAGTCTTTGTATTTGCTCCTGACAGGAAAGAACGGAAGGGAGATGCTTTCGGATGTGAAGACGCTGATCGTGGACGAGATACACGCCATGGTCGGGAGCAAGCGAGGCTCGCATTTATCGCTTACGGCCGAGAGGCTGGAGGCTCTCGTTCCGGAGAAGCTCCGAAGGATAGGGCTCTCGGCGACGCAGAAGCCGATAGAAACGGTGGCGCGCTTCCTTACGGGGAACGGCGGCGAGGGGGAGGGACGGCCCGACTGCACGGTTATAGATTCCGGGCACAAGAGGGAACTTGAGCTTTCGGTCGAAATTCCCGGATCGCCGCTTACGGCCGTTATGTCGAACGAGGTGTGGGAAGAGGTTTACCAGAGACTCGAGACCCTGATAAAAGAACACAAGACGACCTTGATATTCGTGAATACACGGCGACTGTCTGAGCGTATGACGCATAACCTTACGGAGAGGTTCGGGGCCGAGGTGATTGCGGCGCACCACGGGAGCATCTCGAAGGAGATGAGGCTCGACGCCGAGAGGAGGCTTAAGTCAGGGGAATTAAAGGCGATAGTCGCTACGGCGTCGCTGGAATTGGGAATAGACATCGGGCACGTGGATCTCGTGTGCCAGATAGGCTCGCCTAGGGCGATATCGACGTTCCTGCAGAGGGTAGGGCGCTCGGGGCATACCGTGAAGGGGACGCCGCGGGGGAAGGTGTTCCCGCTCAGCCTCGACGAGCTCGCGGAGTGCGCCGCGCTTCTGGACGCCGTGAGACGGGGGGAGCTCGACAGCATAATCATGCCGGAGAAACCGCTCGACGTTCTCGCGCAGCAGATAGTCGCGGAGGTGTCGTGCGGAGATCGGGGCGAGGAGGAGCTCTACGCGCTGTTAAGGAAGGCGTATCCCTACAGGGAGCTCGAACGGGCGGAATACGACGACGTCGTGAAAATGCTCTCAGAAGGATTTGCCGCGCAGAAGGGGCGGCGCGCGGCGTACATACGCCACGACATGGTGAACGGAACGCTAAGGCCCCGGAAAGGGGCGCGGATAGCGGCGATAGTATCGGGCGGGACGATACCCGACAGCTTCGACTACGACGTTATACTGGAGCCGACGGGGACCTTCCTCGGAACGGTGAACGAGGATTTCGCCATTGAGAGCACTGCCGGGGATATCTTCCTCCTGGGCAATCATTCGTGGCGGATTATACAGGTCGTCGGCGGGAAGGTGAGGGTCGAGGACGCGGGGGCGCTGCCGCCTACGATCCCGTTCTGGTTCGGCGAGGCCCCGGGGAGAACGCCCGAGCTGTCGTACGCCGTGTCGAGGCTCAGGGAAGAGATATCGGAGAAGCTCGGGGACCTCGGCTGGCTCGGGGAAAAGGAGGACGCGCTCGACGGGATGATGGGCGACTCGTGGAAGAGGGCGGCCATAGAGCACGTGATAAAAACAACCGGGCTAGGCGAGGAGGCCGCCGATCAGCTGGTGACGTACATGGCCGTCGTGAAGGCCGCGCTCGGAGTTATACCGACGCAGGAGAGGCTCGTCCTCGAAAGGTTCTTCGACGAGGCCGGCGCGATGAATCTCGTCATACACTCGCCATTCGGGAGCAGGATGAACCGGGCGTGGGGGCTCTCTCTTAGAAAGAGGTTCTGCAGGAAGTTTAACTTCGAGCTCCAGGCGGCGGCGACAGAGGATTCGATCATACTGAGCCTGGGAGCGACGCACAGCTTTCCTCTCGAAGAGGTGTATCACTACCTTCATCCGAATAATGTCCGGCAGGTGCTGACGCAGGCGCTGCTCGACGCGCCGATGTTCGAGGTGCGGTGGAGATGGAACGCGAGCACAGCCCTTGCCGTTCTAAGAAGATGGACGGGGAAGAAGGTGCCGCCCGCGATCCAGCGCATACATTCGGAGGACCTTATCGCGCAGGTGTTCCCGGACCAGATAGCGTGCCTCGAAAATATCGTCGGCGAGAGGGAGGTGCCGAAGCATCCGCTCGTGGACCAGACCATAAGCGACTGCCTTAACGAGGCGATGGACATAGAGAACCTCGAAAGATTGTTGACGGACATTCACGCGGGGAACGTGGAGACGCTGGCGCGGGACCTCCGGGAGCCTTCGCCGCTTTCGGAGCAGGTGCTTAACGCGCGGCCGTATTCCTTCCTCGACGACGTGCCCCTCGAAGAGAGAAGGACGCACGCCGTTCAGAATAGAAGATGGCTCGACCCGAAGGAGGCCGCCGAGCTCGGGCAGCTGGACGCCGAGGCCGTGAGGAGCGTAAGGGAGGAGGCGTGGCCCGAGGCCGAGAGCCCGGAGGAGCTCCACGATGCGCTCGTGCTGACGGGATTCATTACGGAGAGCGAGGGCGAGACGGGGGACGCAGCCGGCGGATGGCGGGAGTATTTCGGGGAGCTCGTTAAGCAGGGCAGGGCGGCGGAGCTCAAGGCGGGGGAAAAGACCTTCTGGATTGCCGCCGAGAGGCTGCATCACATGAAGGCCGTGCATCAGGAGGGAAAACTTACGTCGGAGATAGAGGTACCCGAGAGGCTCCGGAGCGCAGAGATAACGAGGGACCAGGCGCTGGTGGAGGTGACGCGGGGCAGGCTCGAAGCGCTCGGGCCCGTGACGGCGGCCGTGCTGGCGGAGACGCTGGGCGTGACAGAGGCAGACACGGAGAGGGCGCTCGCGATGCTCGAAGGCGAGGGATTCGTCTTCAGGGGGCATTTTACCCCTGGCGAAGAGGGGCTCGAATGGTGCGAGAGGAGACTGCTTGCAAGAATCCATAAATACACGATGAGCAAGCTCCGGCGGGAGATAGAGCCCGTAACTGCCGCCGACTTCATGAGATATCTCTTCTCGCGGCACGGGGTCGATAACGAGGACGGGCCCGAGGGGGTCGAGGCGCTCCGGGGGATACTCGGGATGCTGGAAGGGTTCGAGGCCCCGGCGGCGGCGTGGGAAGGGGATATACTGTCCGCGCGGATGAAGGACTACGACCACGGGTGGCTCGATACGCTGTGCCTTTCGGGTAGCGCCGTATGGGGGAGGTTTAAGGCCCCGAACGGGAACGGCAGGAAGCAGGGGCCGATAAAAACGACGCCAGTGACGATAGTGAAAAGGACGAACCTGGGCGTGTGGAGGAAGCTCGCCCCGGATGGCAGCGAAGAAGGGCTTTCGCGGAGGGCAGCCTCGGTGCTGGAGTTCCTTAAAACCCGCGGAGCCTCGTTCTTTGACGAGATAGCGGACGGGGTGAAAGGACTCAGGACGGATATCGAGGCGGCGATAGCGGAGCTCGTCGCGCACGGGATGATTACCTCAGACAGTTACACGGGCTTAAGAGCCCTTCTCGTGAGCTCGAAGTACAGGACGGCCGCCGGCAGGAGAAAGAGGATAAGCTTCAACATGGAGGGGGCGGGAAGGTGGTCAGTCATACGCACCGGGGATGACGAGGAGAGGACGGCGGCGGACCTCAGGGCGCTCGCTATAGTGCTGCTCGAAAGGTACGGCGTTCTCTTCAGGCGGCTTGCGGAGAGGGAGAGTTTTTCGCCGCCCTGGAGGGAGCTCGTGAAGGCGCTCAGGCTGATGGAGCTCAGGGGGGAAGTCAGGGGAGGAAGGTTCGTAGACGGCGTGTGGGGCGAGCAGTTCGCGCTCCCCGAAGCGGTACCCGGCCTAAGGGAGACGAGGCGGCGGGCGAAGCCGGGGATGCTGGTATCGATAAGCGCGGCGGACCCGCTTAACCTGACCGGGATAATAACCCCTGGGAAGAGGGTGTCGTCACTCTACAAGAACAGGGTTCTTTACAGGGATGGGGTGCCGGTGGCGGTGAAAGAGGGGGAGGAGATAAGGATTATCGCCGAATCCGAGGCCGGGGAGGAATGGAACCTGAAATCAGCGCTCGTAAGGAGGAGCTTCTCGCCGAAGCTGAGGGCTTACCTCGGGAAGGGAGTCGCCTAATCCAGGCCTCTCTGGCGCTGCGGCCGTAGCGTTTTTATTAACTTTGGTTTAACCGTTTTATAACCCGCTCTTAATCCGCATTCTGTTTAATTAATGGTATGAGCGGCAACCGGATTTTAAACATAGCCGCCGGAGGTGTAGATATGAGTGAAGTAAACGTCGTATGGGTGGACGAGAGCAGGGCAGGGGTGGACGCATCAATGATACGGGCGAGACGGAAGGCCGAACGCATTAACGCCGAAACCGGCGAATCGTGCCCGGATTGCGGATACATAATTTCCGCTGCGTCTTTCCCGAAGGTATGTACCTACTGCGGATGCTCGTTTTAAAGTGAGCCGCCCGGCCTCATTCGAGGCCGAGCTCTTTTACCTTTTTTATAATCTGGTCCGCGTGGCCTGCAGTATCGACCTTGGTCCAGAT
>JBFWTW010000154.1:0-7243 GCA_050247635.1 Candidatus Dadabacteria bacterium
ATGCACCTTGTCTTTTTCGCTCTGGTATATGACGTAACCGTCCTCGACTTCGTTGATTTCGAGGCCCTCGGCGATCTTCGGAAATTCGTTCATTGCCTGCTCCGTCTCCTCAGGCGGCGGAGCTCAAGCAGCCGCCTTTAATTCTTACCGGCATATTATCCGGAATTTCCCCTCCCATTTCAAGGCGGCGCGCCGCCGCTGGCAATCGACATAGGTAGGTTTGAGATTCAAAGCGCTATTTTTTCACCCCCCTTAGAAAAAGGGGGGCTTGGGGGGATTTATCTTTTACTTTGTCATTCCTGTAACGATTCCGAGCGAGTGAGGAATCGGACGCCCTAGACCGACTGCAAGAAATCATATCCAGTACAGCTCGAAAGCAACTCAAATTAAATTAGCAGGAATCCATTCAGTTAATACTTTGCCTTTAACCCCCTTTCCCTTCCACTAGAGGAATCCAATCGCTCACCCCCAAAAACAAAAAAAGCCCCGAGGGAGCCGAAGCTCCCCCGGGGCATATGTAATCCTTAAGTACTCAAAAATGTTCTTACGAACTTAAGACTGTGTCGATCCGTCCCCACTCGTGGTCGGGTGTTCGGTCGTCGCGTCCTTGTCCTTGCCGCCGCATGCGAGCACGTTCGACGTCGTAAGAACTACGCCGCCTACTGCCAGCCCGAGCGTGATGGCTAACGTGAAGAGTAACTTTTTCATGTTGTCTTGCCTCCTGCCGAATTGATGTTTAAAAGTTTAGCCTAAAGTATCGATTTTGGCCAATGCTTTTTATAAAAAACAGAATATATAGAGTAGATACACCGACTTCCGAAACTCCCCCTCACCCCTTCCGCGCCCACGCGCTTATCCACGTGTTCGACATGCCGACCCCTTCGCGGACGCCCGACGTAAAATACTCCCCGATAATCCTGTCTTTCAGCGTATCGACGTCCACCTCAGCCGCCGTCGCGATGCCGAGCTTCTCGATCATCGGCACAAGGCTCCTTATCGTGCTGACGAACCAGTCTATGCCGCCCGAGGCCTGCCCCCCGATGAAAGCGTCCATGTGCATCATCGGCTCCGGCAGCCCCGCTCTTTTGAAAACCGGCAGCAGCTTGAATCCCATCTGCATCTCCGTCCCCGATTTCTCCATGGCGGCGTATAAGAGATCCCACGTTTTCAGCATAAGCGGCATAGGCGGGATCACCTCGGGGCGCACGGTGAAATCGACCTCCTGGAACGCGACCACCCCCCCGCTCCGTACGGATTTCAGGAGCTTCGCCAGCACCTTCTCCGGCGAGGGGATGTACATCAGCACCGCCCTTCCGACGAGCGCGTCGAACATGCCCTCGGGCTCGGCCGTGGCTATATCGCAGCAGACGAACTTAACGTTCCCGTGTCCCTCGGCCTCTACGCGCTTCCGCGCCGACTCCTGGATCTCGGGGTTCTTTTCGAGGCTGACCACCTCGCCCGTGGGGCCCACCATCTCCGAAAGGAGGATCGTCACGTCTCCGGCCCCCGTGCCGAGCTCGAGCACGCGCATCCCCGGCTCTACCCCCGCAAGGGCGAACACCCTCCGCGTTGTCTCGATAATGATCCTCGACTGCTCCCGGAGCCGCTTCTTCTCGTTCTCCGTATCGCTGAGCGCGTAATCGACCTTTCTTTCGTCTGCCATTCGCTATACCCCCTTCTTATAAAGTATAGCAGGATAGTTTTCTGTTGCTTCCCCACATTTCAGTCATCCTGAACCATGTCCCGGACTCGATCCGGGATCTATTCAGGATCTAGTTTTTCTTTTGCTTTACAGGATGCCGGTCTCTTTTTGCGTCTTTTTCGGCATGCGTCCGTCTATATGATTAGAAAACATAAACGGAGGTGTAAAATGACCGAAGAAAGAAAATGCGAATGCGGTTGCGGATGCACCTGCAAGTGCGGCCCTATGGAAGGCGGAGGCTGCGGGTGCGTATGTACGTGCGAAGATTGCAAATGCGGTAATTGATTCGAGGAAGCGGGCGCCGATCATGCATAATATATGCAGGCGTCCGCTTTCCCTGACACAGTGGAGCACCATGAATAGAAAAGAAGAAACAGCGGCAATCTGGAGCGAATTCTCCGGGCAGATAAGACGGCACCTTCTGGCGAAGGTCCGGAACGAATCCGACGCGGACGATCTCATGCAGGAGGTCTTCGTGAAGATACACCGCCACGCGGGCGAGCTCAGGGACAAGGACAAGCTCGCGCCCTGGATAAGAAGGATCGTCTCGAATACCATCGTCGACTACTACAGGAAAGGCGGCGCTCCCGAAGTCGAGCTCGACGAGGAAAAGACAGCCCTCGGCGAAGACGGCGGCGACGATGACGCGCTCGCCTGTGCGGTGAAATGCCTGAAGGTGTTCGTGACGCGCCTCCCCGAGAAATACAGGGAGGCTCTTCTACTCGCCGACGTCGATGGCGAAAGGCAAAAGGAGGCTGCTGAGAGGATGGGAATCTCGTATTCCGGATTCAAGTCCCGCGTGCAGAGGGGCCGCGCAATGATAAAGGATATGTTCCTCGGCTGCTGCATCGATTCGCTGGGCGCCGGCGGCAAGCTGACCGCCTGCTTCAACAGAAGCGGCGACTGCCCCATATGCAGCGGCGAAGGCGCGCGCGCGTAACTGACTTTTCCACCCCGGCCCTTTGTGCTATATTTCGCCGCTATGAATCAAGCCAGAGATCTATCGCGCATACTCGGCGCCGGGCTATCCGGCGACCCTGACAAAACGGCCCTCATATTCGAAGATGAAGGGTACAGCTACAGGCGGCTGGACGAGGAATCGAGCGCCCTCGCCGCGCGCCTTGCCTCCGAGGGCCTTTCGGGCGAGCCGCTCGCGTTCGTCCTGCCTAACGGGCCCGACATCGTCGTGCTCTATCTCGCGTGCTACAAGGCCGGCGTCGTCGCGATGCCGCTAAACAGGCGTTACGCGGCCCCCGAGCTAGGGCGCGCTCTCTCGCACTCCGGCGCTAAGCGTCTTATTGTCGAAGCCGACAGGCTCGGGCTCCTCGACGACCCGGCGGTCGATAAATCGGCGCTCGAAAAGATCTACGTCTTAGGCGGCGACGCGCCCGGCGGATTCGAAAATTATTCCACACTCCGCAACGGAGCGGGATCGTTCTCTGCAACGCCTCAAGCGCCCGATACGCCCTCCGTTATTTTCTACACCTCCGGATCGACCGGCGAGCCAAAGGGCGTCACGCATACCCACTCGTCCGTCCTCGGCATCGTCGATTCCGGCTCCGATGCGCTTTCCGGCATATCGCCCGCCGACACGATACTCGTCCAGGAGCCCCAGTGCCACATAAGCGGTTTCATGATGACGTTCATGGTGCTGGCCAACGGCGGCACGGTCATCGTCGAGGACGGATTCGACGTCGATTCCTACCTCGCCCGCCTGACAGGCATGAGACCGAGCCTCATCGTAACCTACGTCGACGTCATCCTCCAGCTCCTCGACTCGGGCAGATGCACGCGCGATACGTTCTCGTCGCTAAGGGGTCTCTACACCGGGGGCGACGACCTCCCATCCGCGCTCCAGAAAAGATATCTCGACCTTACGGGCAAGCCGATCATGCTCGGCTACGGAATGACCGAGGCCATCTGGCTGACGATAGCCAGGGAAGCGAACCTCGAAAGGGCCGGATTCATAGGAAAGACGGTCGCCGGCGCCCGGCTCAGGATAGTAGACGAAGACGGTGAAGACCTCCCCGACGGCGAGGCGGGGGAAATATGGATAAAAGGGCCGATGGTCATGGCCCGCTACTGGAACGACGGCGAAGCCACGCACGAGGCATTCGAGGACGGATGGTTCAAAAGCGGCGACTGCGCCGTAAGGCAGCCCGGCGGTGATTACTATTACACTGGCCGCATCAAGAACATAATAATACGGGATACGTCCAACATCTCCCCCGGCGAGGTCGAGAGCGCGATCTACAAAAACCCGGGCGTAAAGGAAGCCGCCGTCATAGGCGTCCCCGACGGAAAGGAAGGCCACGTTCCCGTCGCGTTCGTCGTCCCCCGCGAAGGCAGCACGCTCACGGAAAAAGGAGTCATCGAGGCCGCCGGCAGGGAGATAGCCGCATACAAGCTGCCCACCCGCGTCTATTTCATCGACGCCATCCCGCTCACCGACAGCGGCAAGATAAACCACAAAAGGCTCTACGACCTCCTTCCGGGCACGGGCTCGTCGAACTGATTCCTGCGGACATGCCAAGCCCCAAATCGGCCCTTGCGATCCCCCGTTGCGTGCGGCCGTGTTCGGGCTTATTCTTTTACAAGCATGGGCCTAAACGGCAAAGGACGGGCATAAATTCATGAGATGGGAAAAGAGCCTGAGGCTCGATTTCAAATTCCGGGACGGCAACATCGTGCTGACGTCGCAAACCCCCGTCGGCATCATCCCGCCCCCGTCCGACCCGCCCGAATGGCTCGATGGATACACCGGATACTACGTCAAACTCACGGATAGCAACGGCCGGGATTTCTACTTCCAGACCCTCCGCGACCCGTTCCGCTCCGAGGCAGAAGCCTACGGCGACGACGAGACCAGCCCGCTCGATTACGCGATACTTAAAGAGCCCGAAGTCGCATTTTCGATACTCATTCCCGATCCCGGTTTCGTCTTCACGCTCGAAATCGTGAACAACCCGCTCCAGCCCGAGATACCCATCTACAGGCTCGCGCGGCAGTCGTTCACATTCGCAATAGACCCTGAGGAATTGATATTCCCGCCGATGGCCGTCGCACGGCGCGTGGAGCACGGCACGATACTCGGCCGGGAAAAGATGATCGACCACGGACCCGACAACGGGTGCTGGACGATCTGCATCCTCGCCGAAGGCTACCGCGCCGAAGAGATACCGAAATTCGTTTCGGACGCGGCAAAGTTTATCGATACGTTCAAGTCGTTCAAACCGTTCAACGAGTTCTGGCACAAGACGAACGTCTACATAGTCAAGGTTGCCTCGACGGACAGCGGGGCCGACCTCCCGGCCCAGTGCCAGGACGGCGCGCCGCCGGTGGACGTGAACACCTACTTCAACGCCAGCTTCTGCGGGGCCGTGGGCAACAAGCGCCTTCTCGTCGTCGACCAGCCGACGGCGAAAAAGGTATGGGACAATTTGGTCCCCCAGGCGCACGTCACTTTCGCCATGGTGAACAGCCCGGTCTACGGCGGCTCTGGCGGCAACGTCCCCGTCTTCTCGACCAACGGCGCGGCCGCGCTCATCGGCATACACGAGCTCGGACACAGCTTTTTCAAGCTCGCCGACGAATACGAAACACCTTATATAAATAACAACCCGGACAACTACCCGAACCTCACGAGCAAGACCCGGCTCGCCGAGATAAAATGGAAGGATATGATTCAGCCCGGAACGCCGATCCCGACTTCACGGAACGCATGCGCCGGGAATCCATTCGCCCATCCCGTGCCCGACGGAACGGTGGGCCTCTTCGAAGGGGGGCTTTATCAGGCGTGTAACGTCTACCGCCCGGAGAAGAACTGCCTTATGCGCACGCTGACGAAGCCCGGCTTCTGCGCTGTCTGCACCCGCGTCATCCGCACGAAACTCTCCCGGCTCCTCGGCACCGATATGCCGAATGTTTAGCGTACTGCGTCCGCAGGCAATCGAAGTAGCTGCACATCGCAATCACCACCAGCCGAGCTTCGGGCGGTTTCTGGCAACTTCGGTGCTATGTCGAAAATCACACAACGTGTGTCATTCCCGAATGACTTAATCGGGAATCCTTATCTTTTCCCTCACCCTCTCCAACACCCGTCACAAATCCCCGCCGTCGGTGACGTCATCAAAAGCACCCTCTGCCTTATCCCGCACGAAGCGCACGGCTGCTCGCCTTGCCTGTCAACGAAATGTATCCACATCACGTACGGCCTCCCGGCGTGAAAGCTCAAGATCAGCTCCTCAAGACTCAGGGGTGACGAATTCGTTTGCATCCTTCCGCCTCCTCTTCCTGAGCAGCTCGCGGTAATGCTCCTCCATCTTCTCCATGTGCCTGAGTATCTCGGTTTGCACCTCTATCTGGAGGTAGATCTTCTCGCCCAGGTCCTTTATGGATTGCTCCAGCGACCGCCTCACATACCACAGCGGCACACCGTCGGCGTCCGTCTTGTTGTGCCACTCGTAAAGGTCGTCCACCTTGTCTTTTATGGCGGTCACCGACCCCTTCACGTCGCTCACGTGCTCGCTCATGACGGCGCCGCCGTCGCCTTCGCCGCCCCGCTTCTTGTCGAGGAAATTGAGCACCTCTCTTATCACCATGAGCGCCGCGATCAGCCCGACCCCGAGCTCGAGGATCTTCCCCTCGGCCCCGCTCACTCCGTCTCTCCGTCGAGCATGATGCTCCCGCCGCACGCGAGGAAAAGCCCCGACTCGTGCTTCGAATCGAGGTCGCCCGTGTGCATGTTCAGCCAGTGATGCACGCACTCGTGCGCTATGATGTCCATCTCCTCGCCCTCGGGCACGATGATCCACCCGTCAGCCCGGTAACACCCGCGCTTGAGCGTCCCGCCGCAATCGACGGCATTTCCGCCCTTCATGCCCCTTATCTTCGGCAGCGGATAGTCATACTCGTTTAACCCCATGCAAGCCTTCACCTTCATGCACGTCTCCAGCACCTTCCCGGCGGAGGGATACGTCACAGTCCCGTCCCCGATCAATTCGCCCTCGTAAACGATCTCCGCCGCGGGCGTCAATTCCCTGTTGGCGCAGGCCGAGAGTCCGACGGCAACCAGCACCGCACACACCCAGACACAATTAATCCTCTTCATCACTCCCCTCCCCTTTCATCGGCACAGGCGTAAAATCCAGCCTCTCCGACGTCTTGAACACCCCTGTGTAATTGAACGCCGCGACTAATGTATCTACAAACATCGAGACGAGGTTCAGCAGCTGCATCTGCCCGTCCGGCGTCCGTCCGAGAAAATAATCCTTCGTATCGAGAATGTTCCCGATAATGCTCATCACACGGGACTTCCTCACCTCGCCCCGCTTTATCCCCGTGAGCACCCGCTCCACGTCCATAACCGTCTGAATGATCAGCGGAATCAAATCCGGCGCTATCCTCAAAAGCTCCTTCCACATACACAATCCTCCTCTGCGGACCGAGTCCGCCTTTGGTCCTTCAATCTTTTTTCTTTTGGGAAATGAGGGCGATTCCGGGCGAGTGAGGAATCCCCACCTTTATGTCATTCCCGAATGA
>JBFWTW010000155.1:0-7233 GCA_050247635.1 Candidatus Dadabacteria bacterium
CGCAGGGCGTCCAGACGATACAGGTCGATTGGGAAGTCCCCGCGAAGGGCGACGAAAAGGTCCTCGAAATACTCAAGAAAATGTACTGATACTGCAAAAGGATAAAGAATGAGCATAAGAAATCCCGACAGGTTAAAAGAAGTTCTTTCCGATCCGAAGCGCCTCGCACGCGCGTTCAGCAGGCATACGTACGGCATGCTGTCGTGGGTGGACCTTTTCGGAGGGAAGCTGAAGTCGATAAAAGACCTCGATACGAAGCTCGTCGCCACGCGCATAATCGCGGACAATGCACGGCATGCAAAGCTGTTTTCGGACAGGGCGCGCGAGCTCGGGGAGATGCCGGAAACCTATGCGCCTCCCGCTATAGGACAGAAGATATACGACATACTCGAAGCCTACGACGATACGTTCGACGACATGGCTTACGCTTGGGGGTCGCTGATTCATTTCTCGGCGCTTCTGGATGTGTACGAAAGCGCGGCCGACCCGGAGAGCAAGAAAGTAGTAGAAAAGGTGCATAAGGATGTGAGAGAGCATCTCGCGTACCTAGAAGAATATTTCGCCGAGAACGCCAAAACGCCGGAGCTCAAAAAGCGGGCCGAGGACGTGAAGAAGGTGGCCGACGAGATATACGCCGACAGGGAAGACGAGGAGATCAAATGGTATGTCTCGTAAAAGCATACCCTCCTTCGAGGAGCTTAAGCGGCCCCTCGTCGGGCGCGACCCGAAGAAATATTTTTATCTCGCCGCCGGGCTTTTTTTGAGGACCGTAGGACGCCTCTCGGACGGCATAGATACCGGATTCCGGTACGGATTCGATTCGGGAATGATAATGAATTACATATATGAAAATGTCCCGCACGGAAAGTCTTTTATCGGAAGGTGGCTCGACGCCGCCTTTCTCGATCAGACCACGTGCAAGGCCTTTCGCGCCGTGAAGCGGATACAGATTGAGGCGATATCCGGGTTCATAAACGAGCGGTCCGAGCATGAAACGCTCATTGTCGATCTGGCGTCCGGCAGGGCCGATTACATATACGAGGTGCTCAAGGACGCGGGCGAGAATGTGAAGGTTCTTCTGAGGGATATAAGCGAGAAAACGCTCGCGGAGAGCCGGGAGACGGCGCTCGCCAGCGGGCTCAGGGACAGGGTCAGCTTCGAAGTCGGGGACGCCCTCGACACCGAAAGCCTCCGGGCTATCCCCGTTCGCCCGAACCTCGCGATAGAGGCCGGGCTTTACGGCATCATACACGACGACGATCTGGTAAAAAAGCACCTCGCCGACCTTCGTGAGATAGTCGCCCCCGAGGCGCTTCTCTTCAACGTGCAGACATATAACGAGCAGATCGAGCTCATAGCAAGGACGCTCGTGAATCAGGACGGGGAGCCGTGCGTATGGCACCTTCGCGACCAGGACCTCGTCATAGGCTGGGCCGAGGAGGCCGGGTTCAGAGACCCCGTCGTAAGAATGGACCCGTACGGCATATACGCCGTGGTACTCATGAGGAATTAGCCAGGGTTATAACGATGACAACAAAGAGGAATTCATGAAAAAGGAAAGGTTTGTGCTCGGATGGGCGGGAGGCGAAGAGGAGTCGCCGCTCGTGGGGAAGGTTTTGTCGGACAGGGTGAGGTCGGTGATCGACAGCCATCACGGCATGTGGAATTACATGACCTACAGGGACGCGATAGGCATACTCGGGCTCGACCCGGTGGAGGTGTACAGGGAAGGGCGAATCGACCTCGACCAGGAGGAGTGGGCCGATTTCGGCTGGATGACCTGCTACGCGGGGCCCCCGGAAAGCGCTGTAAAGGCCATGCGCGAGCGTACGGTGGCGGAGAACGTGAACCCGTACTCGCCCGACCTGATAACGCCGCTCAGGAACGCCTGCGCCGAAATGAAGTTCGGGCGCGAGCGTAGCAGAGAGTTCGAGGTGATAGGCACCGAGGGCAGCCAGGCGGCAATATCGTACGCGCTCCAGACCGTACTCAACCCCGGTGACGAGGTGATAATCACCGATCCGGGCTACTTTCACTTCGAATCGTCGATACTCATGGCCGGCGGGCGGCCCGTGAGGATACCGCTCGGAAGGGGGAACGGGTACAGGCTCGATCCCACCGAAGTCGAATCCCGCATCACGCCCCGGACGAAGGTGCTTATAGTATGCGACCCGCTGAACCCGTTCGGCACGGTGCAGTCGAAGGAAGAGCTGATCGCCCTTACGGTGCTGGCCGCGAGCCGAGGGATTATCGTAATCAACGACATCACGCACGACACACAGCGGATTGACCCCGAGGCCAGGCACTACCCGATGACGTCCCTTTATAAAGATACGAATACTGACAACGTGCTCTGCACGTTCAGCCTTTCGCACGGCTACGGGATGGCGGGGGTGAGGATAGGCTTCCTCGCAGGGAACACCGAGCTCGTCAGGGCGTGCCTCATAACCAAGACCTCGCTCACGCGGCTCAACACGAACCTCGTCGCGCAGTACGGCGCATTGGCGGCGCTCGAAGACCGCTCGTACGTCAAAAGGTCGCAGGAGATAATCAGGCGTAATTTCGCACTAATAAAGGAAATAGTCGCCGGAACGGACGGCGTGTCGATCCCCGTCGAGCCCCGGTACGGATTCTCGATGGTGATAGATGTTTCGGGAACGTGCGTCACGGCGCAGGAGCTTACTGTATCGCTCTTCAAGCGGCGGATAGCCGTTTACCCGGGCGACGGGCTCGGAGACGTTGGGGCAGAGAGATTCGTCAGGCTAAACATCTCGCGGCCGGACCTCCGGGCGTTCACTAAGCTACGCGAGGCCCTTCCCGAGGCGATCGCCGAGGCACAGAGCGGCGCTTACAGAGACGCACTAATAGACTTCTTCTCCCGGAGAAAAACGGCCCGCGCGAAAACCATACTCGAACGGATAAAGGGGAGGGCATGAGTCTTAAATCGGGCATACTCGACCTTATAGGCAACACCCCGCTCGTGAGGCTGAACAGCGTTACGGAGGGGCTCGAAAGCGAGGTCTACGCGAAGCTCGAGTTCTATAACCCGAGCGGGAGCGTCAAGGACAGGGTTGCGAGGTATATAGTCGAGGACGCCGAGCGAAGCGGCGCGCTAAAGCCGGGCGATACGATAGTCGAGGCGACGTCCGGGAACATGGGCGTCGCGCTTGCGCTCGTAGGCGCGGTGAAGGGATACAAGTGCGTGTTCACGCTCCCCGAATCCATCAGCACCGAGAAGATACAGGCGCTCAGGCTCTACGGAGCGGAGGTTGTCCTCACACCGAAGGGGCTTCCGCCGTCGGACGAAAGAAGCTGTTACAAGGTCGCCCACAAGATCGCGCGCGAGCGCGGGGCGTTCTACGTGAACCAATACTTTAACAAGCTAAATCCAGAAACGCATTACAAGACTACCGGACCCGAAATATGGCGCGACACCAGCGGCGACGTGGACGCCGTCCTCTGCGGGATGGGGACCGGCGGCACGATAACCGGCATCGGGACGTATCTTAAAGAAATGAAAGGGGACGTCAGGATAATCGGTGTCGAGCCAGTCGGGTCCGTGTTTCAAAAGTATAACCGTGAGGGGGTGTTGGGCGAGGCCTCGGCCTTCGACATTGAGGGCATTGGGAAGAACTTCATACCGAGCGTGGTCGATTTTGACTGCATAGACGACGTGCTGCAGGTGAGCGAGGACGATGCGCGTAGGACCGTGGACGAGCTCGTAAGGCGGGAGGGCCTCCTCGTCGGCGAATCGAGCGCCGCTGTAATCGCCGCGGCTCTCACATACGCGGCCGGAACGAAGGGCCGGGAGCGGATAGCCGCCGTCCTGCCCGATACGGGGCTCAAATACCTGTCGAGGTATACCGGGGCGGCGTGACTGCGGTATCCTGTTAACCGATATGAGAAAAGCCCCCGGATATGACGCAGCCGCGCTCGCCGAAAGATACGGCTCGCCGCTTTTCTTGGCCTCCGCCGAAACTATTACGGGCAACCTCGAAACACTGAGGCGTGAATTCTCGTCCCGTTATCCGAAGGTCGCAGTTTCCTATTCGTACAAGGTGAACTCCATACCGGGAATCCTCGAAGTCATACACAGGGACGGGACGTGGGCCGAGGTCGCGTCCGGATTCGAGTACGAGCTCGCACGGAGGCTCGGCGTCCCCGGTGCCTCCATAGTATTCAACGGACCCTACAAGACAAGGGGGGAGCTCGAAAGGGCGCTCGACGAAGGAGCGCTCGTGAACGTCGATAACCGGGACGAGCTCGAAACGCTCAAACGCATTGCCTCCAAAGGCGGCAGGGACATCGCCGCCGGGATCAGGGTGAGCACGGACGTCGGCATAAACCAGCTCCCGGACAGGTTCGGCTTTAACCTCGAATCGGGCGAGGCTGAAGCCGCGGCAAGGGAATGCGTAGACGCCGGTATAAGGGTCGCCGGGCTTCACATACACCTGACGAGCTATATCATAAGGCCCGGCGGAGGGGAGGGCTCTCCCGCGCATGATATCGAGCTCATATGGCCGAAGGACCCTGAGGCGTATAGAAGGGCGGCGGAGAATCTCGCGCGCCTGGCGAAGGACCTCGAAGCGCGGCACGGCATAAGAGTCGAATACATCGATATGGGCGGAGGGTTTCCGTCGGTTGGTGCGCTCGGCCCGTACGTCGAGGCCGTCACGGGGCCGCTACTCTCAGGATTCAAGGGTGACGATCTGCCGCTGCTGATCCTGGAGCCCGGCCGAGCTGTCGTCAGCGACGCAATCGACCTCGTCGCAACGGTCGTCTCATCGAAGGAAATTCCGGGCGGAAGGCGAGCCGTCGTGATAGACGCTGGAGTCAATCTCCTCCCGACGTCGTTCTGGCGGCACCAGACAGTGGAGCTTATTGGCAACCCTGAAGGCGAGCCGAAAGAGACGATAGTCTATGGGCCGCTGTGTCTCCAGACCGACATTATAACGAGGGCGAGCCTCCCGCCGCTCGGACCGGGAGACAGGCTCGTAGTCAAAAACGTCGGCGCGTACAACATACCGCAGTCGGGGACGTTCATATTCCCGCGCCCGCCGGTCGTGCTCATAGAAAACGGTGAGCCACGCGTCATAAGGGAGCGGGAGACGGTCGAAAGCGCATTCTTCAAGTAATATTTTCGTGTTTTATCCTTAATATCGTCTTAATAATTCCTGATTATAATACTGCCGCTGATTTATAATTATCCGGCGGAGGATATGGTGATGAGCTCAGATTCAGGCGCAAAGCAGCTGATGGGATATTCCTTCCTCGTCGTCTTCGCGAACGACGGCACGATAAGCGAGGAGGAGCTTAGAATGCTGGAAAGGATCGCGCTCGAGGACAAGGTCGTGGACGAGGAAGAGAAGCACGTCCTGAGAACGATATTCTCCCGGGCTGAAAAAACGCAGCTTTCTCCCGAAGTCAGCGAAGACATAAAGAAGTTCAGGCTGAAATACGACATCTAACGGGCCACGCCCGTTGGAAATCGAAGTAGCGGCATGTTGCCATTACCACCAGCCGCGCTTAAGGAGATCATGGCGCCTCCCGCGCTACCTCGAAAAGAGCGGGTCACGCCCGCCGGAAATCGGCATAGCATGGACTATGCCGGATTGGCTCTCCGAGCGTCCACCGCTCCCGAATCGTCCCTGTAGCTCCTTTCAAACAACAGGCCACGCCCGTTGGAATCCGAAGCGCCAATCGAATATACTCTTTTGTTTTTCTCTCCCCTTCAAAGGTACTATAGTTCAAATTGGTAATACGGGCAGGAGACGGGATGAGTCCTTCCAGAGAAAACGGCTTAAGAGAAAAGCTCCGAAAGATAATTTTCGAATCGAACACCCGGGCGGGAAGGCTATTCGACGAGGTCCTCATAGTCTGCATATTCGCGAGCGTAATTGCTGTGATGCTGGACAGCGTGAGCTCGATCGCGGAGAAGTACGGCCGCCCGCTTTACATCCTGGAATGGTTTTTTACGATAATCTTCACGATCGAATATATACTTCGCCTCGCTACAGTGAGCCGTCCGCTTAAATACGCGACGAGCTTTTTCGGCGTAGTGGACCTTCTAACGGTCATTCCTACCTATCTGGACCTTCTCTTTCCCGGTGCCCGGTTCCTCCTCGTCATCAGAATCCTCCGGGTCCTCAGGATATTCAGGGTGCTCAAGCTTACGAGATATATGGGCGAGGCCGAGCTCATAGTCACCGCGCTCAGGGCCAGCGCCCAGAAAATAACGGTGTTCCTGTTCGCGATACTCACGGTAGTCGTCATACTCGGCTCCATGATGTACATCGTCGAAGGCACAGAGCACGGATTCCACAACATCCCCCTGAGCGTTTACTGGGCGATAGTCACGCTGACTACCGTGGGCTACGGCGATATGTCGCCGCAAACCCCGCTCGGTCAGGCCATATCGGTCGTGATAATGATTGTCGGCTACAGCATAATCGCCGTCCCGACCGGCATCGTGGGGGTGGAGTTCTCGAGGGCTTTCGGGAAACATGCGGCTGCAACCACAACGAAGGCGTGCCCGGGCTGCGGCAGGGAAGGGCACGAAAGCGACGCGTCTTACTGTAAGTACTGCGGGGAAGCGCTTTAAGCGGTTACTTTTTATACTTCCCGTACGCCGAATTGTATATCGATTATACGTCGCTGTGATGTTCCTGTTTTACTTGAAACCGGAGTGTGAGAAGTATATATGAGTGATTATAGATAGTTAGGTCGATGTGTGTGTGCTCGGACTTTTTTGGCACGGAGTTTGCACATATTTATGTATCATCCTGATGTGATGCAGGGGACGGCTGTAACGCCGGAAATCCGACGGGAGCGGCCCGGAAAAGCCCGGGTGATACAATGATGTTCAGGCTTGTGCGGGACATGTATAAATTTGCTCACATGCATGCGATTATATAGAATATTCCGGGTAGGGCCGTCAATCCAGTAGAATTTCACACCAGGGCGAATAAAGTAACGGAGGTAACGGGATAGTTATGGAAGTTAAGGTAAAGAAGAAGTCTATGCGGGAGATCAAGGAAGGGCTTCCCACGGTTGTAAGGGAGGAGCTCGACGACTACCAGGGGAAGATAGAAGATTACCTGGCGGGTCTTGTCGGGGAGATCAAATTTCAGAAGTTCCGCCTTCAGCTCGGCACATATGCCCAGCGCCAGGAAGGCGTACAGATGCAGCGCATAAAGATCCCGTTCGGCGGCATGAGCTCGGTACAGTTCAGGC
>JBFWTW010000156.1:0-7222 GCA_050247635.1 Candidatus Dadabacteria bacterium
CTTGCCGACAAATACGTTGCCGAGTTAAAGAAAGGGAGGAAATAGCCTATGCCTGAGAGATTCTCGTGGGTTATCGAAGACGCGCTGGCCGGTATGGAAAGGCCGGGTCTTTTCGAGCCGCTTGACGAAGATCTCCTCTTCCTTCGGGATAAGGGGATCGATGTCATCGTCAACCTCGAAGAAGAGAAATATGCACAGGACTATCCCGGCTTTACGGTGAAGCAAATCCCCGTAAACGACTTCAAGCCCCCCCAGCCCGAGGATTACGCATCGTTCCTGGATTTTATGCGCGCCCAGACAGCCGAAAAAAAGAAGGTGGTCGTTCACTGCTATGCCGGCATGGGAAGGACGAACCTCATGATAGCGGCCTATCTCATGAACCTGATGAAGATAGACCCAGTCACGGCGCTTAACGTCGTAAAGCTCAAGAGGCCTTTCCATGTGGTCACGTGGGAGCAGGAGGAATCGCTCAAGACATACTTCGACTCCATTCGCGAATCCCTCGATATAAAAGAGCCGCTATAGATATAGATAATGTATGCCGGCTGCCGCTCCATGGTCCGGTTTTATGGAAATAACCATTCTTTTCTGGTAAATTATAACTTCCGGGATAAGGAGAGCGGCCCGGACAGGAGTTAAAATGGGTTACTCGAAAGAACTGCTCGACCAATTGAATTTCGGGGAAGGGGAGACGCTATTCGGGGATACCCCTCTCGCCATCCTTAAGGCGTTCATGCAGTCGGGGGTAAGCTACCTCGGCGGCTATCCCGGCTCGCCTACGGCCGGGCTCATCGACGCCATCTCCGACGCGTACGAGCCGATATTAAAGGAAAAGGGCGTCTACTTCGACTGTTCGGGCAACGAGGCCTCGGCGGCTTCGCTTCTCTCGGCGTCGATTTCCTATCCTATAAGGGGTTCCGTTAACTGGAAGATCGTGGGCACGAACGTCGCCTCCGACGCGCTGTCCCATATATCGTCCTCGGGAGTTACCGGCGGCGCTATGATAATCGTCGGCGAGGACTATGGATGCGACAGCACGTGCGTCGCCGAAAGGGCGCTTCCGTTCGCTCTTAAGTCAACGATGGCAGTGATAGACCCGAGGGGCGACCTCGGGCACGTCGCCAGGATGGTCGAGGCAGGGTTCGAGCTCTCCGAATGCTCGAACATGCCTGTGATGTTCCTACTTTCGACGAGGGTCGCGCACATCCGCAACAAGATGATCTGCAGGGATAACCTGACTCCGGCCATAAGCATGAACCACAGGCTCGACGACCTCATCACGGACCTCGACAAGATCCCTCTCCCGCCGTTTACGTTCGACCACGAAAAGAAGAAATATCACGAGCGCATTCCGGCGGCGCGGAGGTTCGTCCTCGAAAGGAAGCTCAACGAATTCTTCGACGGCTCCGAGAACGACATGGGCATCATCACCCACGGCATGATATTCAACTCGGTGATGAGATGCCTCTACAACCTCGGCGAGGCCAACCTCTACGGCGAGGCGCGGCTGCCGATACTTAACTTAAACGTCACGAACCCGCTCGTACCCGAGGAGATAATCCTCTTCCTCCGTGACAAGAAGTCGGTCCTCATTATCGAAGAGGGCATGCCGAACCTCATAGAGGAGCAGATACGCGCCATAGCCCAAAGGGCAAAGCTCGGGCTCGACATATTCGGGAAGGACATACTCCCCCAGGCGGGTGAGTACACCCCCGACCACATAGCCAAGGGCGTCGGTGCGTATCTCCTTAAATACACGCATTCTTCTTACGAGAAAGAGCGCATAAAAGAAAAGAGCGAATTTACCGAAAAACACAAGGTAAGGGCGGCGACGTACCTTAAGCAGCCCGTCGCCAAGAGGAACCCGGTCTTCTGCACGGGTTGCCCCGAGAGGCCGATATTCACGGCGATAAAGATCCTCGAAGAGGATTACGGGAAGTCTTATTATGCTTCAGACATCGGCTGCTATTCGATGAGCGGCCTCCCGCCGTTCGACCTCAGCAACTCCATCACCGGAATGGGAATCGGCCTCGCGTCCGCCGGCGCGCTCTCGCGCATGGCGAACAAAAGGGTGATCTCGTTCATGGGCGACGGCACGTTCTGGCACAGCGGTCTTACGACGAGCATAGCCAACGCCGTCTATAACAATCAAAACGCGATACTCATCATACTGGAGAATTTCTGGACATCGATGACGGGGCACCACGAAAACCCGGCCTCCGGCAAGAACATGAGGCAGGAAGGCGTGGGCATGGACATCGAAAAGGCGCTTCGCGGCGCGGGGGTCAGGTGGATCAAGACGGTAAATCCCTACGACCTCACAGAGTCGCTCGGAGTGCTCACCGAGGCTTACGAAGAGGACGAGGGGCTCAGGGTAATAATTTCGAGGGGCGAGTGCCAGCTCGAAAAAACGAGAAGAGAAAAAGTCGTTCTGAAAAAGAATATAAAGGAAGGGAAAAGGATGGTGCAAAAAAGGCTCGGCGTCGACGCCGATGTCTGCACCGGAGATCATTCCTGCATGAGGTACAACGGATGCCCGTCGCTTACGCTTAAGGAAAGTCCCACAATTCTCAGGGACGACCCGGTCGCGTTCATCGAGCACTCATGCGTCGGTTGCGGTCTTTGCGGCGAGATAGCCCACGCCGCGGTCCTGTGCCCCTCCTTCTACAGGGTGGAGGTCATCGACAATCCGTCTCTCATGGACAGGATCGGCGCGAAGATCAACCGCTCTCTACTTCATCTCGTCTCGCGAAACGGCTGGACAGGCTGACGGCTTCTTTTTCCGCCGTCACCGCGGCCTCGTTACCCGGCAGGCTTTGAAAAATTGTAAATTGGCGTAATGCGCCGGAGCGGTCCTGAAGAACGGCCGCTCACCGGACAAACCACAGCTTTTGAAGGCGGGGAAATTATTGTAGTATGTCTCGAAAGAGGGAAGTAGCACCCGAGATGGAAGGTAAGAGCGATTTAATCAAAATTATGGTCCCGGCAGTCGGCGGCCAGGGGGGAGGGGTCCTTACGGAATGGCTCGTACAGGCCTTTTTCCTCGAGGACTACGACGTCCAGGGCATAAGCCTTCCCGGCCTCTCTCAAAGGGGCGGATCGACGGTCTACTACCTCGAAGCGCACCCCAGGCCGGAGACTGACGACAAGCCGATAATATTCGCCCAGTTCCCGGTGCCGGGCGAGGTGGACGTAATAATCTCCCAGGAATTCCTCGAGCTCGGAAGGGCCCTTCAGCTCGGCTACGGCTCTGACAGGACGACCATCGTCACCAGCACGCACAGGATTTACTCGACTCTCGAAAAGATGCCCATCGGGAGCGGCATCTACTCCGACGAGAATCTTCGGAAAATCGCTACGGCCTTTTCGTCGAAGCTGATAGAATTAAACGCCCTCCAGCTCGCGAAGGATAACGGCATGGATGACCTCGCCGTAAACGCTATACTCTTCGGCGCGCTCGCCGCTTCTGGGAGCATTCCGCTCTCGAAGGCTTCCTTCGTATCATCCATCGAAAAGGTCGGCGTGGCCGTCAAGACAAACCTCCGGGGGTTCGAGGTCGGCTGGAATTTCGTCTCCTCCAGCAAAGCCGGGGATGCCGGGAAAAAACAGGTGGTGTGGGAAACGTTCGTCAGAACAAGGGCGGATCAGCTCGAAGAATACGAAAGGGAGGTCTACCTCGGGAAGGTATCCCGGATAGAAACCGAGTTCCCGAAGCAGCTCCGCGAGATTTTGGCGGAGTCGCTCTACAGGCTCATCGATTACCAGGACGCCGAGTACGCCGACAGATACATCGACGACGTGAGGGAAGTGTTGACGCTCGACGAATCCATGAAGGGGAACCTCAAGCTGACCGAACATTTCGCCAGGAACCTCGCTCTTCTCATGAGCTACGAGGACGGCATACGCGTCGCCGAGCTCAAGATAAAATCCGACAGGTTCAAGCGTATAAAAGAGGAAATGAGGCTCCGCGACGACCAGGTCTTCAAGGTCATCGATTATTTAAAGCCCGACGCCGAGGAGCTATACGGCCTCCTGCCGAATGTCGTTATCGCCCCCTTCGTGCGTGTGATCGAAAGCTCGCTGTTTAAAAAGATATGGCGGAGGAAAAGGCCGGTCACTTTCGCCCAGACCCCTACGACTACCTCCTTTTCCGGATTCCTCCGGCTCTGGCTCATGACCAAAATGAAATTTATGAGGCCCGGCTCCTACAGGTTTAAAAAGGAGAGGGCGCTCATGGATAAGTACAAGGAATCGACGCTTTACTACGCCGGGCTCGATTACAAGCTGGGCTCCCTCGTCGCAAGGAGCGGCTCGATGGTCAAGGGCTACGGCAAGGTGAGGCGCCGGACGATAAAGGCGTTCTACAGATTCATAGACAACATAATCTTCCCGCTCTCCGAGTTCGAAAGGAACAAGAGAAAGAACTACGATATAACCCTCGAGGTCGGCGAAGAGGCGCTCAAGCTCGTCTCCGGCGAGTCGGTCGAGGGCATCGACAAGGCCGAAAAGCTCGCGCGCGAGATAATGGAGCAGCGCGCCGCCTGAGCCGCAGCACGCAGCAATCCCTTCCTCTGAAAAAGTCCCTATTTTTACAAGAAATTTTTACGAGAAATATGTGGCGCCCGGTTCAGCCGTTTTCCTTCATCATCTCGACGAATTCCTCGAAGAGATACGAAGAATCGTGCGGGCCGGGAGAGGCCTCGGGGTGATATTGCACCGAAAACACCGGGTGCTCCTTGTGGCGGAGGCCCTCAACGGTGTCGTCGTTCAGGTTTACGTGGGTAACCTCGACGTCGCTCTCGAGGCTCTCGGGGTCTACGGCAAAGCCGTGGTTCTGTGACGTTATCTCCACCTTGCCCGTCCTCAGGTCCTTCACCGGCTGGTTCCCGCCCCTGTGACCGAACTTGAGCTTGTAGGTCTTCCCGCCGAGCGCGAGCCCCACTATCTGGTGCCCGAGGCAGATGCCGAAAACCGGTTTCTTGCCGATGAGCGTCCTCACGCTCTCGACTGCGTATGCGACGGCTGCCGGGTCCCCAGGGCCGTTCGAAAGGAATATGCCGTCGGGATTCATGGCCAGCACCTCGTGCGGCGGCGTCCTCGAAGGGACTACTGTCACGTCGCATCCGAGGTCAGTGAGCTTCCTCAATATATTCTGCTTGAGTCCGTAATCGTAGGCGGCAACCTTAAACCGCTTTCCTTCGGACGAGGCGGCTTCGCCCTCGGGCCGCCAGGCGCCGGTCCCTTCGCTCCAGTCGTAGGGGCTTTCGCAGCTTACTTCCGTAACGAGGTCTACGCCCACGATGCCTCGCGCCGCGCGTACCTTCTTGAGCAGGCTCTCGGGGTCTGTGTCCACGGTCGAAACGGCCGCCTTCTGCGCGCCTTCCGAGCGTATCAGCTTCGTAAGGGCCCGCGTATCAACGCCCTCTATGCCGACGACTCCGTATTTCGCCATGTACGAGCCGAGGTCTTCCTCGGATCGCCAGTTGCTCGGGTCTCTCCAGTATTCCCTTACGACGAGCGCTTTGAGGAATGGCCTTCTCGATTCGGCGTCCTCGGGATTTACTCCGTAGTTGCCGATCTCCGGGTAGGTCATGGTAACTATCTGGCCGTTATACGAAGGGTCGGTCAGTATTTCCTGATAGCCGGTCATCGAGGTGTTGAAAACAACCTCGCCGTGGGCCTCTCCATCCGCCCCGAATCCCCGTCCCTCGAATACCGTACCGTCTTCTAAAACCAGAATAGCTTTTTTCATGTCCGGTTGGGAAAATACATTTGAAAAACCCGTGTGTCAAACTTTAACCCGGGTCTCTACGAAAATCTCAAAATTTCTGCCGTTTTTCGGATTGAACGGCTTCGGTTTGCATCCCAATCTTTAGCACCGGCATCTTAACTTTCACAGGCGAGTGTGCGGTTCGATCAAGTTTTATTGATAGTTCCGAACGGGCTGCCCGTAGCCTATAGCATCAATTCCGACGGGCGAGACGGTGCGGAACGGGATCGCAGGGGAATTTCACCCGCCCGTCAGGGGTTTGAAACTGATGTTAATTTTGCTTGATATGAAGGAAAAATTGCTGTATCACTAGTTAGAAGCTTATGAACAATGCAGTGACTGTACTTAAAAGGGCGGGGGCCCAAAGAGATAAAATACTGATAGTAGACGATGAAGACGCTATCAGGAGCCTTTTTGTCGAAGCCCTGAACGAGCTGGGTTACGACTGCGACGTCGCAAAGAACGGGCTCGAGTGCCTCGAGAAATTCTACAGGGTTAAGGACTTCGACGTAGTTCTGCTCGACGTCCAGATGCCGGAGTTAAACGGCATAGAAACCCTGAAGAAGCTGAAATCCTATTCACCGGATCTTTCGGTTATCATGGTCTCCGCGTCGCGAGACATCGAAAACGTCCGCGTCGCACTCAAGGAAGGGGCGTACGACTACGTATTCAAGCCCTTTAACGTCATCGACGTAGATGCGGTCATTAAACGTGCCCTCGAAAGGGCCGCCCTCATAAAAGCGAACAAGGACTATCAGAAGAACCTCGAACGAAAGGTGGCCGACCAGACGAGGGAACTCGTAAAGCTCTACTCCGGTACGCTCGAGGCGATGATCCTGGCCCTCGATTTGAGGGAGCACGAAACGGGGCACCATTCCTACAGGGTCACCGAATACGCTCTTAACCTCGCAAGGCACCTAAAACTCGGCGAAGCGCAGCTTTCAGTCCTGGCCAAGGGCGCCCTCCTTCACGATATCGGGAAAATCGGTGTTCCAGACGATATACTGCTCAAGCCCGACACGCTCACCGACGAAGAATGGGGGCTCATGAAGCAGCACGCTCAACACGGCTACGAGCTTCTCAACAAAATAGAATTCCTCGAAGAGTCGTCTCTCATTGTCTATACGCACCACGAGCGCTACGACGGCAGGGGTTACCCGCGCGGGCTCGCCGGCGACGACATTCCGCTCGGGGCGAGGATATTTTCCGTTGTGGACGCGCTCGATGCGATGACGTCCAAGAGGGTCTACAAGGAGGCTCTGCCGTTTGAAGAGGCTATAGAGAGGATAAAAAAGGCCTCCGGTACACAGTTCGATCCAATGGTTGTGGAGACATTCGTCAACATCCCCGTCGAAGAGTGGAAGAACATAAGGAAGATGGTCGCAAACACCGGCTCGCAATACCTAAAGGGCCTCATGTTCGAGCTCAGTAAGCCCAGGTTCTAGGGCATTC
>JBFWTW010000157.1:0-7188 GCA_050247635.1 Candidatus Dadabacteria bacterium
ATCGCGAAGATGGCGATCCCGAGCATGGATACGCACGAGGCGATCACCTTGCCCGCGGGCGTGTGCGGCAGTATGTCGCCGGAGCCGACCGTGCTCAAAGTCACGACTGCCCACCACATCGCGTCGGGGATGTTGCTGAACGCGTGGGGCTGCGTTTTGTGCTCGGCGAAGTACATAAGCGTCGAGGACAGGACGAGGAGCAGAATGACGGCGATGGCCGACATGATTATCTCGGTCTTCTTCGAGCTGAGCACCTTGGCGAAAATGCTGAACTCGGCCGAGTAGCGCGTGAGCTTGAAGATGGTGAGGATACGGAGGATCCTGAATATCCTGAGGTCGGCCGTAGTCACGAAAGGCGCGACGAACGGTATGATCGCGATAAGGTCGAGAAGGGTGAGCGGCGAGAATATGAATTTTATCCGCCCTGTGATCGGCGACGCATATTTGGGGTCGGATGTGCACGACCACACGCGGAGGACGTATTCCACTGTGAATATGATCAGCGAAGCGGTGTTGAAGATGGCGAGGTGCCGGCCGTATTTATCCGTCAACGTAGTAACGGTGCCTAGTATAACGGCCACGACGTTGAATATTATTAGCGCGGTTATGAAGAGCGTGAAGAGCTGCTCCGCGTAAGGGCGAGTCTCGTTCGGGGTGATGATGTCGTAGATTCGTGTTTTTATCGTTTCGTACATCGGGCGGGATATATTCTAAGAACTTGTGGAGGGTAATTCAACAGAGGCGGTGAAATTGTCGTATGGTTTCTTTCTTGACGTTTGCGAATTGTTGATGTCGCGGCGCTAAGTAAAGGCAAAGGATTAACTGAATGGATTCCTGCTATTTTGATTTGATTTGCTTTCGAGCCGTACTGACATACTTCAAAAGAGTCGGCCAGGGGCGTCCAATTCCTCACTAGCTCGGAATTGTTGCAGGAATGACAGACTAAAAAGAATTCCCCCCCTCTTGCTGAGATTACCGGAAGCGCGGACGGTGGTAATGGCAATGGCGCTGCCACTTCGGATTCAGGCGGGCGTGGCCCGCCGTGGTGCGCACACGTAGTGTGTTTTACGAGCGTGGCGCGTTCGGAGTTTGTAGGCACCGGAAGCGCGGACGGTAGTAATGGCAATGGCGCTGCTACTTCAATTTCCTGCGCACGTGGTGCGCTGAGGGCGGGCGCCAGGGTACGATCGGAGAGAGAGACCACTGACGCCCGTTTAGGCAGAAAAATTGGCTTCTAACTGTATGTACGAGCGAGCCGGACTGAACGGATTAAAACGAAATGGCGTCGGAGAAATTGTTTAGAAAGGGAAGGGGAGGAAGCGCGCGCTCCCTCCCCCGTGTGTTTATATTCGTTTAAGGCTTATTGCGATCGGCGGCGCTTATCCGGGCGCGGAACCTTCTCCGGACGAAGATCATCACCGGTACCGACATGAAGAGAAGCATCTGCATCGCGGACGCCCCGGCCGCGCCCGCAGGGGCGAGGCCGCATCCCGGGCCGGGCGGTACGACGTTTTCACCATTATCCTCGGCGTCGAGGTGGTCCGGGATTCCGTCGCCGTCGGAGTCTACGATATCGAGCGGCTCGCCCGTGTCCGGGGCGAATATGTCGAGAAGCCCATCGCCGTCGGAGTCTGTGGTCGAATCGGGCTTGCCGTCGCCGTCCGAATCCGCGCCGCCCTGCTCGACGAAGTCGGACGTTCCGTCGTTATCCGAGTCCGTGTCCACGAAATCCGGGAGGCCGTCGCCGTCCGTGTCGCCGCACGTTAGCGCCGCGCCGTCGTCGAGGCCGTCGCCGTTCGAGTCGGTGAAATTGTCTACAACGCCGTCTTTGTCCGCGTCGTCTGTTCCGCCGCACTCGTAGTGATCCGGGAGGCCGTCGTTATCCGAATCGAGGTCTAGATGGTTCGGGATTCCGTCGCCGTCGGGGTCGTCGGATGAGGGCGTGAGGCGCGCACCGACATTAGCCGAAGCTTGCTGGAACCCGCTTTCCCCTGAGTCGGGCACACCGTCGTTGTCGGAGTCGGCGTCTGCCGAATTCTGAACGCCGTCGCCGTCCGAATCGTTCGGGCAGAAGTTGACCGTGTAGTTAACGGGCTGGCCCGCCGTGGCCGTCTGGCAGTTGAAGAGCTTTATGGAGTCGTCGTAGGGGAAGGCGTAGGCTGTAGGGCTGGCTGTGTTGAAAATCCCCTGCGACGGCTCGGCGTTCTGCTGCCAGGTCGTGTTGTTGCCGCCTATGCATGCGCCGTTGGACGTGCCCGAGAATCCGGGGGCCCACGACGGGCATCCGCAGCAGTCGTTCCCGGCCCCGGCCGTGAAGCACGACGCGGCGTTTACCCCCGTGCATCCCCAGAGCTGGCCGTACGTGGTGTTGCTTACGGCGGCGTCGCAGTCGGCCCCTATTACCGTGCCGTCCTGGTATTCGCAGTAGCCCGACGCGCCGCAGTTAAACGTGTACGGCGGGCCGCAGTCGCCGTCCTGGGAGCAAGACTGCCTGCAGTATTTTTGCGGGGCGAGGCAGCCGACGTACGTCGAGCCCTGGTTCTGGTCGTTCATTAGCTGGAGGTCCGACGGGCACGAAGACTCGGAAACGGCGAAGTTGCCGCCGCCCCAGGACGAGCCCGGAAGGAGCGACTGATTAAGGCCGTTCGGGGCGCATCCGCCCGTGGCAGTACACCCGGGGCTCCCGCAGAAGAAGGGGTTCACGCAGAGCCCGGTTTGCTGGCCTGTGGGGATGTTGCATTTCCATTTGTATCCGTTTCCGAAGAGCGGGTAGCAGTCGGAATCCTGGGAACAGGCCGAGGAGTTTGTCCCGGGCAGGTTGCCCGTGAACGTGCAGTTGCCGTTCGTCGAGCAGTCGTAGTCGGAGGAGCCCGGAATTATCGAGACGGGTATGTTGCCGCCGTCTACCATGCTGACGTCGTAGGCGTCGAGCCCGCCCGAGGCGAGCGTGAACTCTGCGAGCGTCGATGGGGGAAGGCCCGTCTGCGCGCAGTTGAGCGCGAAGTTGCCGCCCGAGTCGAGGCATCCGCCCGTGTCGCAGCAGTTGGCGATTACGTAATTGTTATCGTTTACGGTTACGGTTTGCTGGTCGCAGCCGTTAGAGGCGTTGAAGCTGCATCCCGTCCTGCCCCAGAATCGCCCCGAGAAGTTGTCGGGGACGGTTACCGTGGCCGTCGTGTTCTGGGCCATTTCCCACCCGCCGGGGGTGGTGACACCCGAGCCGCCGATGGAGACGGACGTTATGCTGGCCGCGGGCCAGGCGCCGACGTAGATGGTCTCGGAGCAGTAGTTATTGATCGTGATTGTAGCGCTTTGGGCGGCAGCCTTGTCGCCGGACGTCATGGCCGCCAGCGCCAGAAAAAAGGCTAATAATAACGAGAAGATAAATCGTGAGACTTCCTCCAAACTCATGGACTTCCTCCCTTGGTTGATGTTCCGCCGGTGATTATCCCTTTGCATTTAACTACGAGCGCCGGAGGGCGGCCGGATTGAAATCAGCGCGTCCGCCTGAATATCCCCTGACTGGTGATTAATTATAATGCCGGTCGGGGGGAGGATGTGATTGCGAAAATTTGAGACGGTTAGTTGGGGCGAGGCCTGCTCGTTTTCATGCGAATGCGGCCCGCCGCTAAGCCTGCTTGTCGGGGGCGGGTGTGTTCGAGACGGCGTCGATGGACTGCTTGGGGGCGGGGCCGTCGAGGTCGCTGTTCATGAACTCCCACAGGCGTTTGCCTATCATCGTGAGCGGGACGCCGAGGATCGCGCCTATCGCGCCGAGCAGCCACCCCCAGAAGAGGAGCGAAAGGAAGACGACGAGTATCGACATGTTGAATTCCTTTCCGAGGTAGCGGGGCTTAACGACGTTGTCCACAACTGTGTTGATGAGGACATAAAGGACGACGACTATGACGCACTGCACCCAGCCGAATTGTATCAGCGCGAGCACGGCGGGCGGGATGACCGAGAGTATGAAGCCGATGTTCGGTATGAAGCTGAAGAGGAACGCGAGGAACCCCCAGAGTATGGCGAAGTCCACGCCTATCACGATCAAGATTATGAAGTCGGCGACGGCCGCTATGAGGCCGGTGATGGCGTTTATCGAGATGTATTTCTTGAGATCGTTCGTTACGTCGGCGGACCTCCGCTGCCATGAATTGGGCGCGAACATGCCCCGGTCGGCCTTAAGGGTGAGGTCGGCGAACTCGATGAGAATAAACACCATGAGAAGGACGACGAAGAAGAAGTTTCCGAACGTCGAGAACACGTTTTCGATGAATTTGGTCGTATACGCGACGATCTTGTTGGGGCTGAAGACCTCGAGCTTGCGTATCTCGCTGATATCGACGCCGCGTGCGGCGAGGTTGTCGAGCCCGGTGCGGTAGAGCTCGGTGACCTTGTCCTGGTAGAAGCCCGCCCCGGAGACCATGTTGTTCACGGCGACGCCGAGAAGGGACGTGACGGAGCCGAGTATGACTATGACGACGAGTATCGTGATCGTGAGGGAAAGCCATTTGGGCCACCCGCGCCTGAGCTGCCATGTGAGGAGCGGCGAGACTGTTACGGCGAGAAGAAGCGCCACGAGAAAGATGTTCAGGACGGATCCTATCTCGCGCAGGCCCGCGAGTATGATGACTATGGACGCCCCCGCCAGGAGGGGGTGTATCGTGGGTTTTGGTCTTCTCATGAAGCTCCGTCGGCCGGGATTTCGGTCCGGCGTTTTACGAGTACAGGTAGGAATTATACCACTTAGCTCGGGAGGCGCATAACGCCTAGGGCAACTCTCTTTTCAGGGCCGAAAACGCTGAATGGCGGCGGACAGCAAATAAAATGGTCAAAAAAATGAGCACGTTGCGCGTGAAATGGAATATAATTCATGAAGGGGCAAGGATGATGCGCGGGGCCGGATGCGAGGATTATGGACGAGAGAACGATTCAACTCGGAGATATTATCCTGACGATAGAGGACATTCAGGTCGTCCTCAACGACGAGATTGTGTGCAAGTTCCGCCTGAGCCACAGGGGCGCGCCGGACGGGACGCTGGCCGAGCTTTACGGTGAAGTCGCCGGGGGCGAGCTGTCGATCCTGTGCAGGACCCCGCTTACCCCGAGGCGGTTCGAGATACTTGCCCGCTTTCTCTACATGTACGAGACGAACATCATCAGATTCTTCCGTGACTCAACGCGCGGGATGACCCCCTACATGTTCAAGGTCCCGATGATCTGAGCCCGTGGGCTACTGCGCCGGGGCGCATTCGCCGTCGGCGGCCTTCGAGACCCCGGCGCCGCGCCTGCCGCAGTCGTTGCCGTAGGTCTTGCCGTCGCATCCGCAGACGGGCCTCCATTCCATGGTGCACATTTTGGTTACGGCTTCGCAGACCCCCATCTCGTCAAACTTTCCGCACGTCCCGGCTGGCATGTCGCAGAACTCGCCTTCCCCGCACGGGAGGTTCTCAGGCCCGCCGCACGCGGGCCTTTCGGCGTCGGGGTCGACGTTCGTCGGGGCGCATTCGCCGTCGTCGGCCTTCGAAACGCCGGCTGCTATTCTCGTGCAGTCGTTGCCGTACGTGTTTCCGTCGCACCCGCAAACAGGCCGCCAGTCGCGTGTGCACATGGGCTTCATCTCGGTGCACGTGCCCTGGGCGCCGGGCTCGGCGCACGTGCCCGCGGGCTTATCGCAGAAATATCCCGTAGCGCATTCGCCCGGGCCGCCGCAGGCTGCGGGCGGGCCGCCCCCGGCTTTCGCCGCGCATCCCGCGACGGCGAGGGGCAGAAGCATTGTGAATACAGCGAGCATTAGTCCTTTCGGCATTATGTATACCTCCCGTTGGGCGAAGGGCGTGGAGCCTTCGGCTATGGAACAAGTGTAGAATGCAGCGGGGTTAACCGCAATATGTGTGTTTAGGGGTGCATTAAAAGGAGATTGCAACGGGTGCTTTGCATCCTCGCAATGAAAAAGTGTTCTTGATAGATTGCATGTGGAAAACTGAATGGATTCCTGTCTGCACAGGAATGACAGAAATGTGGTGATTCCTCGCTCACTCGAAATCGTTACGGGAATGAAGGAATTACTAATTAAATCCCCCCTCGTTTTGCTTTGATTCCGGTCAAGAGCTGTACTGGATGAACGTCGAGAAGTTAAGCAATGGCGTCCAATTCCTCACTCGTTCGGAATTGTCCCCTTTTCCTAAGGGGGGATAAAAAAGGCAAAAGATAAAGCAAGATCCTGAATTTTTTGGTTTGTTCTACGCCGGAGCAGTACTAGATGAACGTTTGAAGAGTCGGCCAAGGGCACTCGATTCCTCGCTCGCTCGAAATCGTTGTTCGGGATGACACACGCATTGTGTGTTTTTCGATGTAGCACATTCGTATGCTATAGACATTGGAAGCGCGGCGAGTGGGAGAGGCAATGCGCTGCCACTTCGGATTCAAGCGGGCGTGGCCCGCCGACGGTGGAAAAAGTCGTGGGTAGACTATTTTATATGGGAGAAAAATTCAGAACATTCGACTGGATTGAGCTTTTCTACACGGATTCCGGACAGGGAGAGCCTCTCATAATGCTCCATGGATTTACTGGAAGCTCGAGGCTCGACTGGGTGGAAACGGGGGTATACGACCGGATGAACAAGTGCGGCCGCAGGCTGATCATGCTTGACGCACGCGGGCACGGAGAATCCGACAAGCCGCACGAGCCGCTGTCGTATAGCGGACGCGCCATGGCCAGGGACGTGAACGCACTGGCGCGGCATCTGGGGCTTGAAAGCTACGACCTCATGGGTTACTCGATGGGGGCGCGCGTGGCCGTCGAAACGGCGCTTATGTTTCGCGGGCCGCGAAGCCTCGTCCTTGCCGGGTTTCAGATGAGGGATACGTACTGGCAGTGGAACAAGGCCGAGCGAAGGGCCAAGGCTAGGAACATGCTCGCCGACAACCCGAAGAGCAGGTGCAACGCTCGCGTCGCTGCCGAGAGAGCCGGCGGGGACAGGAAGGCGCTCGCCGCGTGGATCGAGGGCGTGATAGTGCCCGAGTATGCGCCGGCGGACCTTGCGCGCGTGAAGTGGCCCGTGCTCGTCGTAAACGGCGAGGACGACCCGGATGCTGAGAGCGTGGCCGGGTGCTTCCGGGAGGGTAAGCCTGTGGTGCTGGATACGCCGCACGGGGAAATTCTCCGCGACAAGACTTTCCCGAGGC
>JBFWTW010000158.1:0-7135 GCA_050247635.1 Candidatus Dadabacteria bacterium
TCTTTCAGGTACGCCGCCATATGCTCGGCGATGTCCGTTCTGGGAGGGATATTCGGTTACCTCATCGGATGGGCGATATGGGAGCTGGTAGACGATTTTTTCTTCGCATACGTTTTCAGCCGGGAGGCGTTCGAGTTCGTCGGGATGCAGTATGAGAATAACGCGTTCGTCGCCGTCCTTACGGCTGCCGTTACCCCTATTCCGTACAAGGTTTTTACCGTTACCGCAGGGGTGTTCCAGATAAGCCTCGCGGCCCTGATAGCGGCCTCAGTTATAGGTAGGTCGGCGAGGTTTTTTCTCGAAGCGGGACTTATATATTTCTTCGGCGCCGGAATAAAATCATTCATCGACAAATATTTTAATTTACTGGTTACACTCTTCTTCGTTTTACTCGTCCTCGGACTCGTCGGCGTCAAATACCTGTTTTGACAAACCCCCGCTGTACGGGAATTTTAATTCTCCCCATTTCCCCCGCATTACCGAAAAAGTTACGGTGGCCATAACGTATATGTTATCCTTCTACGTCCGGAGGCAATTAATATGAGCGATTTCTACCAGTCGGGAACAATTTCGACACTTCACAGACTTAACAGGAATAATGTCAAGCAGCTCGAATCGGAGCTCGAAGAATTCTGCGAGACGCGGCCTATAGCGCTCGTGCTGCCGTGTCTTTACTCGGAGCTAAAGAGAAAGGCCTTGAGGGATATATTAAAGAAGCTCAAGGACGTCAGGTACCTGAACGAAATAGTGATAACGCTCGGAAGGGCGAACGAGGAAGAGTTCAGACACGCGCAGGAGTACTTTTCGATCCTGCCCCAGAACTATAAGTTAATCTGGGACGATGGGGAGAGGATGACCTCCGTATTCAACCTGCTTAAGGAAAACAGGCTCCACGCCGGCGACCCGGGAAAAGGAAGGGCCGCCTGGATAGCGTACGGATACGTCCTCGCCGGAGAGAAGAGCGAGGTGATAGCCCTCCATGACTGCGACATACTGACGTATTCGAGGGAGCTTCTGGCGAGGCTCTGTTATCCGCTCGCGAACCCGAACATGGATTACGAGTTCTGTAAGGGTTATTATTCGAGGGTTACCGACAGGATGTTCGGAAGGGTGACCAGGCTCTTTATATCCCCCGTCGTAAGGTCGCTTAAGAAGATATTCGGGCACCTGCCGTTTCTGGAGTACCTGGACAGCTTCAGGTACCCGCTGGCAGGGGAGTTCTCGATGAGGACCGACCTCGTGAGGGTAAACAGGATCCCGGCGGACTGGGGGCTCGAAGTGGGCTCGCTCGCGGAGGTGTTCAGGAACGTTTCGCTAAAGAGGGTGTGCCAGGTAGACCTTGCGGACAATTACGACCACAAGCACCAGGAAGTGTCGCCCGGCGACGAGAAGGGCGGGCTTTTAAAGATGTGCGCCGATATATCGCAGTCGCTCTTCAGGACGCTTTCGTCCGAGGGCGTGGTATTCTCGGAAAGCATATTCAACACGCTTTTAGTCACCTACCTTAAAATCGCGCAGGATACGATAAAGATGTACGAGGACGACGCCGCGATAAACGGCCTATTCTTCGACAGGCACGGCGAGGGGCTCGCGGTGGAGACGTTCGCCAAGGGTATAAGGATAGCGAGCCATCAGTTCTTGGAAGACCCTCTCGGCTCGCCTCTCATCCCGAACTGGAGCAGGGTCACTTCGGCGATTCCCGACATACTAGAGCAGCTGAAGGACGCCGTAGAGAAGGACAATGCCTAGGCTGGTTCTGTTTACGGACCTCGACGGAACATTATTAGACCACGATACGTATTCGTTCGAGCCCGCCCGTGAGGCATTGGCGGCGCTCGAATCGGAGAATGTGCCCGTCGTATTCACGACGAGCAAGACCAGGGCCGAGATAGAGAAGTGGAGGCGGCTCGCGGGAAACTCAGACCCCTTCATTTCCGAGAACGGCAGCGCCATATTCGTCCCCGAGGGATATTTCGGCGGGGACTTCGTATACGACAGGAAAGAGAACGGATATCTCGTCATCGAGCTGGGCGCACCGCACCGGGAGCTCGCCCGGGCGCTCGAGGCCATACGCCGCGAGACCGGTATAGAGATACGGGGCGTCTCGGAAATGGACGTCGAGGAGATCGTGAAGCTCACCGGGCTCGGCGAAGAGGACGCGGCGCTCGTACGAAAGAGGGAATACGGGGAGCCGTTCGTCGTGGGCGGAGGCATCGAAGCGGAAAAGACCGTCATGGACGAAATCGAAAAACGCGGGCTCAGGCACACGCAGGGCGGGAGATTCCATCACATACTCGGACGGAACGACAAGGGGAAGGCAGTTTCGATACTGAAGGGTTTATATGTGAAGGAATGGGGACTGGTGGAGACCGCCGGAATCGGGGACAGCCTCAACGACCTTCCGATGCTGGAAGCGGTGGACATACCGATACTGGTTCGGAAGCCCGGCGGGGGATACGACGAGAGGATCGATATCGCCGGGATGGCGATTGCGGACGCCCCCGGGCCCTATGGATGGAACTCCGCGATATTAAAGCTGATTGTCAGCTTTAGTGAAAAAGAGCCCTGAGAACAATAGAATCGGCGAATACCCAGTGGTATCATTATAATCCGTGAGGCAGATACACATAAGGCAGAAGCGGCGGAAGAGACGGGGCGACTTGCTGCCTTTTATTATCGGCTCCGTTCTGTTTCACCTTCTACTCCTCATATTCTTCGTCGTATACCAGCTGGACCTCGCCCCGAAGGTCGCCAAGGAAGAAAAAAAGCCCGAATTCATCGAGATAACGGACATACCGGTCCCGAAAGAAAAGGAAACGAAGCCTCCCAAGGAGACGAAGCGCCTTGCGGAGAGGTCACACGACGCCCCCGAAGAAAAGACGCGCGACAAGTTCACGAAGAGAGCCCCGTCCGTCCCGGCGCAGCCTGTGCCGGCTGTCCCCCCGGCGCCCAAGCCCAAGCCCCAGGTTAAAAAAGAAAAGCCGGTAGAAAAGAAGCCGGAAAAGAAGCCCGAGGCCAAGGTCGCAAAGCGCGAGGAAGTGAAGAAACAGGTTATAAAAGAGGAGCAAATGAGAAAAGATGCGCTGGCGGCGCTCCCGCGTGAAGAGCTCAAGAAGGAAACCACTACAAAAGAGGCGGCGCGGGATAAGACGCCGACGAAGGACCCTTCCGAGATTACGAGGGAGGACCTTTTCAGCGGGGTCCCGAGCACATTCCCGCAGGAATCGCAGAATACGCAGGATTACCTGGGCGCGAGGGACGTTAACAAGAAAGAGGATACCGTCGAGCTCAGCACGACGGAGTATAAGTACATCTCCTACTTCGCAAAGCTGAAGAGGCAGATAGAGGGCGTCTGGGGATACCCACAGGAATCGCGCATGAAGGGAGAGCAGGGCCAGCTGTATCTCGTCTTCACTATAAAGAGGAACGGGGAGCTGGCGAATATAGAGCTATTGAGGTCTTCGGGATATGCCAGGCTCGACCAGGAGGCGATGAGGGCCATAAGGGCGGCCTCGCCGTTCGCGCCGTTCCCCGAAGCGTGGGGCTCGCTCGAGACCCTTAATATAAAAGCCACGTTTATATACGAGTTCGGCGGGTTTATCAGGTAGGGCTAATATCTAGGACACGATTACGCCCGCGCCGCGCGGACGTTTCTTTACTATCTCGCCTATAACCGAGGCCTTTTCCTTCATGCCGCGGAGCTTCTTAAGCGCCGCGTCCGCAGTTTCGGAAGGCACCACGATTATCATCCCGACGCCGCAGTTGAATGTGCGGAGCATCTCTTCCCGGTCGACGCGCCCTTCCCTTTCGATGAGCTCCATCACGGGGGGCATCGTCCATTTGGAGGATTCGAGCGAGGCGGCGCACCCCTTGGGGAGGACGCGCGGGATGTTTTCGAGAAGGCCGCCGCCCGTTATGTGGGCAACGGCGTTTATCTGAAAGTCGCGCCTCAGCTTGAGTATCGTTTTGACGTATATTCGGGTAGGCTCGAGGAGCTCCTCGCCGAGGGTGCGAGAGAGCGGCCCGGGCTTTGCCCCTAGCTTGTATTTCTTCTTGTCGAGGAGGACTTTCCTGGCAAGGGAGTAGCCGTTCGAGTGAAGGCCGCTCGACGGGAGGCCTATCACGGCGTCGCCCGCTTTTACCCGGGAGCCGTCGATGATGTCATCCTTGTCTATGATCCCGACGGCGAAGCCCGCGAGGTCGAATTCGCCGTTCTTATAGAACCCGGGCATCTCGGCCGTCTCGCCCCCGAGAAGCGCGCATCCGGCCGCCTTACAGCCCGTGACTATGCCTTTTATAATTTCGGCGGCTTCTTTGGGCTTTAGATTCGAAGTCGCGAGGTAGTCCAGGAAAAAGAGGGGCTCGGCGCCGCATGCGACGAGGTCGTTTACGTTCATGGCGACGAGGTCTATGCCGACGGTGTCTAACTTCCCCGCCATGAAGGCTATCTTGAGCTTCGTACCGACGCCGTCCGTCGCGGCCATGAGTATCGGCTTTTTATATTTGCCGGAGGGAAGCTCGTAAGCCCCCGAGAAGCCACCTATTTTGCCGAGGACGTTTTTGTTGGACGTCGATTTCGCGAGCGGTTTTATGAGCTCGACGAAGAGGTTGCCGGCGTCTATATCGACCCCGGAGCTTTTGTATGTTGTCTTCGCCATGACGGTTTTGAAAGATACCTGAGGGGCGGGGTTTGTCTACGCGCGCCCGGAAGAGAAAGTACCGCGCCAGGCGGCAGGATTCCACGGAGCGAGAAGCGCCTGATTTAAGCCGGTGACTAAGATTGTCCCCGGTATGGATTTCCAAAAAATTTATATAATGGTATTATTTTCCGTCGAATTTTTTCGGGACGGAAGGATTTTATCCGATAAGGCTTATATAGATGACTTTTCAGGAACTGATACTTTCACTCCAGAGCTACTGGGCCAAAAAAGGGTGCATAATAGTGCAGCCTTACGACACGGAGAAGGGAGCGGGCACGTTTCACCCCGCGACTTTTTTGAGGTGCCTCGGCCCGGAGCCATGGTACGTTGCGTATGTGGAGCCTTCGAGGCGACCGACGGACGGACGGTACGGCGAGAACCCGAACAGGCTCCAGCATTACTATCAGTTTCAGGTGATAATAAAGCCCTCGCCCGATAATATTCAGGAGCTATACCTCGACAGCCTCCGGCATCTGGGGATAGACCCGCTCGCGCACGACATAAGGTTCGTCGAGGACGACTGGGAGTCGCCGACGCTTGGCGCGTGGGGGCTCGGGTGGGAAGTGTGGCTCGACGGTATGGAGATAACGCAGTTTACGTACTTCCAGCAGGCGGGGGGCATAGACCTTAAGCCCGTTTCCGCCGAGCTTACGTACGGGACGGAAAGGATCGCCATGTACCTCCAGGGGGTCGAAAGCGTTTACGACCTCGAATGGACAAAAGGGGTTACATACGGCGAGATACATCACAGGGACGAATACGAATTTTCGACTTATAACTTTCAGGAATCGGACCCGGAGATGCTCCGGGACCTTTTCGATAAATTCGAGGCGGAGTCGAGGAAGCTGGCGCAAAAGGAGCTGCCCCTTCCTGCGTATGATTACTGCCTTAAATGCTCGCATACGTTTAATCTGTTGGACGCACGGGGCGCCATAGGCGTCGCCGAGAGGGCGTCATACATAGGAAAGGTGAGGGCACTCGCAAAGATGTGCGCCGAGGGATACCTTAGACAAAGGGAGGCGATGGGATATCCCCTGGCTGTAAAAGATCCATGGGCAAAGAGCTGATACTGGAGATAGGGACAGAAGAAATTCCGGCGGGATTCATGAACGACGCGATAAGCAGCCTGGCTTCCATAGCGACGAGGAAGCTCGGGGAAAGCGCCGTTCCGTTCGAGGCGGCCGAAGCCTTCGGCACGCCGAGGAGGCTCGTTCTCAGAATAACGGGGCTCGCCGAAAAGCAGGAGGACAGGTCCGTCGAGTCTTACGGGCCGCCCGTCAGGATAGCGTTCGACGCGGATGGAAACCCGACGAAGGCGACCCTCGGATTCGCTAAGTCACAAGGCGTGGACGTGGGAAAGCTCGTCCGAGTGAGCAGGGACAAGGGCGAGCTTCTAGCGGTGATAAGGCAGGTCAAAGGACAAAAAACCGACGCAATACTCAAACAGCTGTTACCAGAAATAATCACATCAATACCTTTTAGAAAATCGATGAAGTGGGGAGACGGGGACGTAACATTCGCAAGGCCGATAAGGTGGATACTCGCCGTTTGCGGCGGGAAGACGATCTCGTTCACGATCGGCGACGTAAAGAGCGGAAACAAGAGCCGCGGGCACAGGTTCATGAGCCCGAAGCCGTTTAAGGCCGCAGGGTGGGAGGATTACTCGCGTGGGCTCGAAGAGGGGTTTGTCGTCCTCGACCAGGAAAAGAGAAAGGACGCTATTCGCGGCGACGTGAGAAAGCTTGCGGAGTCGATAGGCGGGACGGTGGAGGACGACCCGGAGCTTCTCGAAACGGTGAATTATCTCGTCGAATATCCAGTAGTTTTGAAGGGGGACTTCGAGAAGGATTTCTTAGAGCTCCCGAAAGAGGTTCTCATAAGCGTTATGAAGAACCATCAGAAATACTTCGCAGTGTTCTCGAAGGCGGAGCCGGAGAAGCTTCTGCCGCATTTTATATTCGTTTCGGGAACCAGGGTAAAAGACGGAAGCGTCGTTTCGAAGGGGAACGAAAGGGTAATAAGGGCGAGGTTTACGGACGCTAGGTTCTTTTACGACGAAGACAGGAACGCGGGGCTCGAATCGCGCCTCGAAAAACTAAGGGGAATGGTGTTTCTCTCGGAGATCGGGAGCTACTACGACAAGACCGAAAGGCTTAAGGAGCTTGCGGGCGTGATAGCGGAATCGGCCGGGCACGAAGAGGCCGCCGCCGACGCGGTACGCGCGGCGGAGCTGTCGAAGGCCGACCTCGCAACGCAGATGGTATTCGAGTTCCCCGAGCTTCAGGGCATCATGGGGAAATATTACGCGAGGCTAGCGGGGGAGAGGGAGGAGGTCGCGGCGGCGATAGAGGAGCAGTACATGCCGACATCGCGCGCGGGCGACCTGCCGGAGACTGCCGTGGGATCGATACTCAGCATCGCCGACAAAGCCGACA
>JBFWTW010000159.1:0-7030 GCA_050247635.1 Candidatus Dadabacteria bacterium
GGCGTATGGACTTGCTCATAAACTGCTCAAGCCCTTTTCCGTCGTCTTTCTGCCTGTTGAAGATCGTTCTCAGATTATGTTTAAGGGGCGTACGTTTAGTGGCCAATTGCTATCATTCCTCCATCTTTAAAAAGGCAATTTATCCACAATCCATCAACAGCCTGTGGACAAATCGTAGTGCTGGTTTGTGTGTGAATTAAGCCCCACCCTAATCCGTACGGTACATCCTAACAGATGCCTAAAGACATTGTCAAGTTTATTTTTTTTATCCAGTTGTTACAGTAAGTTACATGAAAATACTAAATCAATACGTGTATTTACACTATACAGTAACGAGTGGCCGTATTAGTATGGTTCTCGGGTGTGGATATTCTTCCTGTCGGGCGCAAGAGACTGGAAGAAAAAGAGAATTTTCATACCCGGGTCCGGTCTGTGGATATCTTCATGTCCCCCGGGCGTCCGGATCTGTGGATATATTCTATTCCCCGGCCGCACGGATGCCCTTTTCGACGTCTACGCGCGAGAGCATCACGGCCCCTATGATGAAGAACGCTATAAGAGAGAAAATACTGAGGCGGCTCGAGCCCGTGGTCTGCGAGACGACGGCGAATACGAGCGGCCCGACGATGCCGGCGAACTTCGAGCTCATGCCGTAAAACCCGAAGAACTCTGCAGTCTTGTCCTTTGGGAGCATCGAGCCGAACATCGAGCGGCTTAATGCCTGCGTGCCCCCCTGAACAGTCCCCACGAGGAACGCGAGTATCCAGAAGTGCACGGCGTTCTCCATGAAGTACCCGCCTATCGAAATCCCCGTGTACACTGCGAGCCCTAAAAGAATCGAGTTCTTCGTGCCGATGATCCCCGCGAGACGCCCGAAGGCGAAGGAGAACGGTATGCCGACGAACTGCGTCATCAGGAGCGCCCCGATGAGCGCCGTCTGGCTTATCCCTATCTCGGCGCCGTATATCGTCGCCATCTTTATTATCGTCCCGATGCCGTCGTTGTATACCCAGAAGGCCGCGAGGAATAGGGCGAGCTCCCTGTATTTCTTGAGCTCCCTGAAGGTCTCCACTAGCCGCTTAAAGCCGGCGGTCAATGGGTTCACGCCGCTTTGACCTTTCCGTCCGCCGGGGGGCTCCTTCACATTAAGAATGAGCGGGATAGTAAAGACTCCCCACCAGATCGATACGGTGAGAAACGTGAGCCTCGTCGCCAGCAGCTTGTCGGACATGAGCTCGATCATGGCTATGTCTATGGCCAGGAGGATGCCGCCGCCCGTGTAGCCGAATATGTATCCCTTTATGGACACCCGGTCCATCTCGCCGGGCTTGGCCACGTAGGGAAGCATCGAGTTGTAGAATACCTCGGAGACCGTAAAGCCTATGTTCCCGAAAATGAAAAACAGGGAAGCCAGGAGCCAGTCCCCGGTTTTGATGAAATAGAGAAGGGCTGTCGCGAATATTCCGAGCGCTGCGAAAATTAGCAGAAGACGCTTTTTCATGCCGGAGTAGTCGGCTATGGCTCCCATGACGGGCGAGAGTATGGCGGCTATGAAAAGGGTGATAACGGTTGTGTATCCCCAGTAGGCGGTCGCTATGTGGCTTTCGAGGTTAGAGGCCGCGACCTGGCTGTAGTAAACGGGCAGGACGGCGGATATGACGACGGTGGCGAAGGCGGAATACGCCCAGTCGTACATACACCAGCTGAGGGTTTCCCTCTTTTTGCCCTTCGCGTCGGCTTCGGTCATTTTCTTTAGAGATTCTTCGGGCGGACAGCGGTGTCCCCTCGTCCCGGTTTTGCGAGTATTATTATTGGAAATGACCCAAAATGGAAGGCGGAGGCCTCATTGACCGCCATTATCTTATTCCTCGTTCTCTGGACCCCGGTCTCCTTTTTTGCGGCTTATTCCCTTCCCGAATCTTTCGACCTGCAGGGAAAGCTTGGCCTCGGGATAATTATCTGGCTCATAGGCGGGCTTTTGGGCTTTTACTATCTCGTTGCCAGAAAATGGCGCTAAGTACACCGTATTTGTTTAAAATTACGGATTTCTGAACACTTAATGTGGCATAGGTCTCTGGAATTGAATTCTAGTTGGTAATAATTTCCGCCTGATAATCACTTGTATTTGGTCCCGTTTTGTGACATAATTTTAGTGACAAGGGCAGAGGCCGGAAGGCGCTGCGATACATTAACCATACGAGGAGGCTATTATGCTGAGTAAAGAAATTCAGGATGCCCTAAACGATCAGATCAAAAACGAATATTTCGCTTCTTACACCTATCTCTCGATGGCGGCTCACTGTGAGGCGCAGAATTTGACGGGGTTTGCCAAGTGGCTGAGGAAGCAGAGCCAGGAGGAGCTCCAGCATGCGATGAAGCTCTTCGACTACATCGTCGACAGGGACGGGCAGGTCGTCCTCCAGGGGATCGAAAAGCCCCAGTCGAAGTTCAAATCGCTTACGGACATCTTCCAGCAGGCCCTCGATCACGAAAGGGAAGTCACGGGGATGATAAACAAGCTCTACGAAAAGGCCCTGGGCGAGAACGACCACGCGACGGCGGTCGAGCTTCAGTGGTTCATACACGAGCAGGTAGAGGAAGAAAAGTCGGCGACCGAGATCCTCGACAAATTGAAGCTCGCCGGGGACAACAGCTCGGCGATCCTCCTTCTCGACTCCCAGCTCGGGCAGAGGAACTGATAACGAGCCGCCCTTTTGCGGCCTGATTTGAAAGCAACCTTTCGCACGGGGCGGGAAAGTCTCCCGTCTCGTGCCAATCCAAAATATAAATTCGCGTATGACACTACCGCTCAACCGCGGCCTTCGGGTGTTATAATCTTGCCGGGCCAGTCTTCGGCAACCTTACCGGACCTCAGCCATTCAAGCGGAATACGCCAGAGCTTCTCTTCGAACTTGTTGTTAAAAAACGGGAAATGTCCGATCGAAGGCTCGCCTATGGATTCGGGCGAGATCCTTAAGTGCGTGCGTACGCTTCCGCCGTAATATGATAGGAGCCGCTCCACTGCCGGTATGGTGCCGAACTCGTCGTCCGTGACGCTCACTGCGAGGGTAGGGGCCGTGACGGTGGCGAACCTGTCGAGAAATACTCGTTTGTCGGGGTGGCGCGCCGACCAGCTTCCGCCCGGGACGTCCTCGAAGCGCGGGCGGCTGCGGGCCCAGTCCTTGACGACCCCCTTGGGCGTATCTTCTAACCATCCGAATCTCTTTCCGGGAAAGTATCCGAGAATGTGCGTCGCGAGCGGCATTGCCACGTGCCATTTCGCGAACATCCTGGCGCGATCGCGTGGCGCGTAGTCGCGCCAGTAGGCGTACTGCGCCCCCATCGTGAATATCCGCCTCAGGTGGCGGCCCGATTCAGCAAAGCCAATTAGGAATCCGCCCACGCTGTGCGCGGCGACGTCTATCGGACGGCCGGGGAATGTCTCGAGCGCAAACCTTATTACGGCGTCGAAATCGTGCTCGCCCCAGTCTATCCATCCGGCGTCGAATCCTTTCAAACTGGCCGGCCGTGAAACGCCAATGCCGCGGTAATCGTAAGTGATTACGTCAAAGCCGTTCCTGAAGAGAAACGACGCGAAGCGGGAATAGTATCTGCTCCTTACCGAGTTGGCCGCGTTTATTATGACGACGGGCCTGTCCGTTGAATCGGGCCCGGGGCTCCGCCACATGGAGCCCTTTATCGTAAAGCCGTCGGCGGCGCGTATGGCGACAGGCTCGGGCTCGCCCGATTTTTGCTTCGCTTTATGTATGGAATCGGCTGTCATGCTCAACCCATTCGGAAATCGGTTATGGATTCTAACTGCGAGGCGCTCTTGTTAGATATATTTCCGGGAAAAGAGGATTATTCAACCGGGGCCCGCCTCTAAGGTATAAGATACGCCCGGGCTTCTCATGGATGCCAGTTTTGTGAGGTGCGGTTAAGTCACTTCTTTGAAATGATATACGGTTCATTTTATTATATTCGCGGGGGCCTTTGTGAGCCCGGAATAAATTAAGAAACGGGGTATACGAATGCGCCTTAATGCTGGGCCAGGGCAGGACATGGACGAAGAAAAAGCCCTACGTCTTATAGTCGAGGGCACCGCCGCCGAGACGGGCGAGGGGTTCTTTAAGGCGCTCGTCGGCAATCTCGCCTCAGTGCTCGGGACCAGGGGGGCGTGGGTGACAGAATATCTGCCCGAGGCCGGGCATCTGAGCTCTCTTGCCTTTCGCCTGGACGATGGCTGGGTGGACGAATACGAATATAAAGTATCGGGCACCCCGTGCGAAGTCGTCATAGACAGGAAGACCATATTCCGCGTCGAAGACAATGTCGTCGATCTCTACCCCGGCGACCCCGACCTCGCCCCTATGGGCGCTGTAAGCTACATGGGCGTTCCGCTTCTCGACCCCGAGGCGAACGTGCTCGGTCACCTGGCCGTCCTCGATTCAAAACCCATGCCCGAGGAATCCCGCGTAGAAGCGATATTCAGGATATTCGCTGCTCGCGCTTCGGCGGAGCTCCAGAGACTACGCGCCGAGACGGGTGTGCGCGAGAGGGAGGAAAAGCTGACCCGCCTCGTGGACAGCGCCATGGACGCCATCATCGAGCTCGACAATATGCTCGAAGTCAGCATGATGAATCCTGCGGCCGAGGCTGTGTTCAGGACCGGGATATCCGAGTGCAGACGAAAGAGCTTCCTGGATTTCCTCTCCGAAGAAAGCGCCGGGAAGCTGAAGGGAATGATTTCCGAGCTGGCGGTGCTCCCTGAAGGCCGGCGGTTTCTATGGATTGCGGGAGGGCTCTCGGCCCGGTGCTCGGACGGCGCCGCTTTCACTGCCGAGGCCACGGTTTCCCAGTTCGAGATGAAGAAGAAAAGGTTCTACACAGTGATTCTCCGTAATATAGAGGAGAGGCTCGAAGCCGAAAGGCGCATAAAAACCCTCTCCGAGAAAGCCGATTATCTTAAGGAAGAGATTAACTCGCTCAGAAACTTCGGCGAAATCGTAGGCAGCTCCCCGGCCTTGAGCGAAGTAATAAATAACATAGCGAGGGTGGCCAGGACGGACGCGACGGTGCTGATAACGGGCGAGACGGGAACGGGCAAGGAGCTCATAGCCAGGGCCGTACACGCCGAGAGTTTAAGGAACGACTCGCCGCTCATCAGGGTCAACTGTGCCGCCATTCCGGGCGGGCTTATCGAGAGCGAATTCTTCGGGCACGAGAAGGGCGCATTCACGGGCGCCACCGGAAAGAGAGAGGGGAGGTTCTCGCTCGCGGACGGCGGAACGATTTTCCTCGACGAGATAGGCGAGCTCCAGCTCGACCTCCAGTCAAAGCTCTTACGCGTGCTCCAGGAGGGCGAGTTCGAGCCGGTCGGCAGCTCCGGGACCCGCAAGGTGGACGTCCGGGTGATAGCGGCCACGAACAGAGACCTACTTCGTATGGTAAAGGAAGGAAAGTTCCGCGAGGATCTTTACTACAGGCTGAGCGTGTTTCCGCTCGATATACCTCCGCTCAGGCAGCGGGGCGGGGACATAATAAAGCTCGCCAACATTTTTTCGGAGAGGTTCGCGCGCAAGATAGGGATGGCCGTGAATCCTCTCACGGGCGAGCAGATAGAGAGGCTCACGGCGTACGGCTGGCCCGGCAACGTGCGCGAGCTTCAGAACGTGATGGAGCGCGCCGTGATCACCTCCCGCGCGGGCGAGCTCAACCTCGACAGCGCGCTCCCTGCGGGCTCACTGAAGACGGCCCGGACTTCCCCTGCTCCCGAAGCAGCCGGAGACAGGCGCGTCCTCACTCATAAGGAGCTTCTCGATCTCGAGAGGAACAACATAGTCGCCGCCCTCGAGAAATCGGGCTGGCGCGTTTCGGGCGAAAAGGGGGCAGCGAGGCTCCTCGGAGTGCCTTCGACCACTCTCAGCTCACGTATAAAGACCCTCGGAATAAAGCGCGAGGAATAGTCTCTACGCCACTCCGCTTCGCCCGTTCTTCCTTATATATATACGAACCTCACGCCTTTCTCGCGAAGAAATTGACTCCCTGCACGTAGAGGTCCTTCGAAACCTTCACCTCAGCCGACGTGTTTTTAAAGCAGTCGAAGTGCTCCGTTATACGGCAGTCCGTAAAGCCGCAGGCCCCGGCGATTTCAGGCAGCTCTTTTTCGGTCAGCGCCCCCGCTATGCAGGCCGCCCACAGGTCGGGGTTCTCCCTCGCTTCGGGCTTGAGCTCCCTCTGCACCACCACATCGCCCAGGAATAGCCTCCCTCCGGGCTTAAGCACCCGGTGGATTTCCCTGAACACTATTTCCTTATCGGGGGCGAGGTTCACGACGCCATTCGATATGACGACGTCCACGCTTTCGTCCTCCACAGGAAGGTCTTCGAATACCCCCTCGCGGATATCCACATAATGCGACAGCCCGGCTATGCGTGCGGCCGCCGCGGCGCAGTCGCGCATCCCCTTAGTCATATCGACGCCTATCGCCTTTCCTCCCGGGCCCACTCGCTTTGCCGCCAGCAGAAGGTCCATACCAGCCCCGCACGCATGGTCGAGAACCGTTTCCCCCGGCAAGATCTCGCCTATCCTGTGGGGATTGGCCACACCCGCGAAACGGGCCGTGCTCTCTTCGGGGAGCGCCCTCAACTCGTCCATGTTGTATTTAAGGTATTCGGCTGCGTACTCGGGACCCCTGTGAAAATGGAACTCCCCATTGGGCTCACGGGCAACCCTGTCATAGGTCTCGTATACCCTTTCTCTCAGATACTCCGTGTCGAATCCTATCGGACATTTAACCGCCATTTTTTATCTCCTGTAAGTTTTTGATTAAATATCTTTTCCGTCATACGCCATCTGTATCGAATACGGGGTCGTTTTGCCGTGCGCCGGGTTTCGCGACCCCGTAAGCTTTATTGAGTCATTCGACTACCAGATTCGTGTTCAGCTTGATCGGCCTGGAAATGTTAAAGCGGTTTGGTGAGGTGGCGCACACGATCTCATGAACCTTTTGAAACTCTTCAGGAGTCGC
>JBFWTW010000160.1:0-6934 GCA_050247635.1 Candidatus Dadabacteria bacterium
TCCTGGGCATTGCTTTCGACCGCGATGTTCCCGTCGTGCTCCTTTATTCTCCCGTACGACACCGAAAGCCCGAGCCCCGTTCCAACGCCCGTCGGCTTCGTCGTAAAGAACGGGTCGAATATCTTGTTCTGTATGTCGGCGGGAACCCCCGGCCCGGTATCCTTGAACGTAACCTCTATCATCCCGGTGCCGTTCACGGCGCTCGTGATCTCGAGCCGCCCCTCGCGCTTCCGCGACGAGGTCATGGCGTGGTAGGCGTTCAGTATGATGTTCGTGAAGACCTGCTGTACCTGGTTCGAATCCAGCATCGTTTTGGGCAGCTCGGGGTCGAAGTCCCTTACGACCTCGATGTTTTCGAGGTTCAGCTGATACTGCCTGAACTCTATCGCGCCCTCCAGTATCTCGTTGACGTCCGCATACTCCCTTTGCGGCTTGTCCTTCCGGGCGAAGGAAAGAAGGTTCTCGACGATCTTCCTCACCTTGTCCGCCGACTGGTGTATCACCTGCAAAAACCTGTCGCGCTTATCATCCTCTATATCGGGCTGCGCGAGCAGCATCTGCGAATATCCGAGTATGGGCGTAAGGGGGTTGTTTATCTCGTGCGCTATGCTCGAGACGAGCTGGCCGAGAGACGCGAGCTTTTCGGACTGTATCAGCTGATCCTGCGTCGATTTCAGGTCCGTGTAAAGCCTTTCGAGCTCAATGGCCCTTTCCCTGGCCTCTTCGAGCATCTTCACCTTCGCGATCGCCGTCCCCATCTGGTTCCCGAGCGAGAGCATGATTTCGATGTCGCTCTTGTCGAAATAATCCCTCTCGGTGCTCCCGAAGTTTATGACGCCGATCGTCTGAACGCCGTATTTTATCGGCATCGAGAATATGGCCTTCTGCTGCATGCGCTTGCCCGCCGGGCCGAGCGGATTCTTGTCGCTCGACTGCTCGTTGTAATACACCGGCTCGCCCGACTTTATCACGCGCCACGTCACCCCTTCGGATTCGGGAATTATCGACGCGTGCTCGATGTAATCCCGGCTGAGCCCCTTGTCGAGCTGGAGTACCGCCCTTCTCCCGTCCCCGTCCTGCTCGACGAGATAAAGCGCCATTGTGCTGTAGATGCTGAGGTCTTTCGTCACTTCCAGGAACGTGTCGTACATGAAGCCGAGGTCGGCCGAGCGGTGGACCTTTTCGGCCAGCGCGCTCAGCACGGAGAGATTACGGTTCTTCTCTTCGAGCTCGTGGCGCTGCTTGGCCCGTGATATGGCTATGGCTATCTGGTTGCCTATGGTGGTCAGGAGCTCGACTTCGCTCCTCGTGAACTTCTCCTCTTTATATCTCGCGAACCAGATCACCCCGATCGCCTTGCCGTCGAGGTCTATCGGCAGGCCGAGGACGCCATGGAACCCGGCCCTCCTGCCGGCGGGGCCTATTTCGTCCGACTTATGTATGTCTTCTATGTTGAGCATCTTCCCGGTCGCGAGCACCTTGCCGGTAATGCCGGCCCCGACGGGGATGACGGAGGCATGCTCGACGTAATCGGCGGGAAAATTGCGGTGGGACTGCAGGACGGCGTTCTTGCCGGAATCGTCCAGCAGGTAAATGGCGGCAAGGTTCACCTTGTCGAGCTGCACGACGAGGTCGAGCGCCGTATCGTATATTTCCTTCAGATCCGACGACTTGTGGTGAACAGCCTCAACTATCTTGATAAGCACCCGGAGGCTGTCTGCAATGCCCCTCGGCAGCTTGAGAGACTCTTTAATCTCCATCCTGCCCCGTATTATAGCGTTTAAAAGCCGTATTTCGCAAGTGCTCGCGGGGCTTTTCCGAAAACCGCGTTTTTGATTAACCGCCCCGATTCGATATTATATTCGGTGTCACATCGGCGGGCCGCATCCGCGGTAGTCGGGGTTTCGTTGTCATCCCCCCCGCCCGGCCGGTGTACTTACTCTTAAATTAAATGCGAGGTGTGAACGTGACTCTTTACTCTATCATTACTCTGGCCGCGGCGGTGGCCCTCGTCGCGGTGTCTATGGCCGCGGCCTCGGGCGGCGAAACCGCGGGGCAGAAATCGGCGGACGAAGAAGGAATAAAAGAAATCCATGCCAGGGACGCAAGGGCGCTTATCGAACAAAGGAAAAACGACGGGCTCGTCATACTCGACGTAAGGACGAAAGCCGAATTCCAGGACGGGCACATAAACGGCTCAGTCAACCTCGACTACAAGGACGGGGCCTTTAAGGAAAAGCTATCCGGGCTCGACACGTCGGCCACGTACATCGTCTACTGCCGCTCGGGCAGGCGGAGCTCCGAGGCCGCCGAGATCATGCAGGAAATGGGCTTCACCGACATCTACCACCTCGAAGAAGGGGTGCTCGGCTGGCAGAAAGCCGGCCTCCCCGTCACCCGTTAGCACGCCACGCGTGCAGGAGATCGAAGTAGCAGCGCATTGCAGTTACCACCATCCGCGCTTCCGGCGGTTTTAGCAGCTACCGCGCTACGTCGAAAACGACACTACGTGTCCGGACCGTGTCCGCTGACATACGAAGTAGCGGCGTATTGCCAATACAACCTCTCGCGCTTTAGTTGCTTCCGGCCTCAGAAAGTGCTACGTCTGAAATCACACTAAGTGTGCGCCACGCACGCGGGAAATCGAAGTAGCAGCGCATTGCAGCTGCCATCCAACGAGCTTCCGGGGATTTTAGCAACTGCCGCGCTACGTCGAAGAACTCACAAAGCGTGTCATTCCTGCGCAGGCAGGAATCCATTCAGTTATTCCTTTGCCTTTTCTTTAGTTTTTTATCCAAACGCGAGCGAGGAATCGGACGCCCTGAGCCGATTGCAAGAATGTATATCTGGTACTGCTCGGAAATACCTCAAATTAAAACAGTGAGAGATCTTCATTTGTAACATCTGTCACATCCTATTGAGAGAGGAGGCTTCTGAGCAAGTAAAGACTCAAGCATACACTTTACCAAAATAGAATATTCTCGATGTATCGATTCTATTATTACGTTTACAATATATTATAATTATATATACTTCTCTCTAATCTCGGGCGGCACACCTGTCGCCTGGCACAAAGAAAAGAGGGGGATACTCAATGAAGAAAGGGATAGTTCTATTCATCCCGCTGCTTGTTTTCGCATCGGGGTGCATACCGACCATCATCGGCGCGGCTGTTTACAAATCCAGCAAGACGCGCCAGGCGAAAGAAAGCTTCATAGAACAGTTCAACGCAACAAACCTCGAGCGCGAGAAGGCGGGACTTCCGCCGCTCGATCTCTGTACGGAAAAGTACGGCTTTGACAAGAAGTGGGCCGACGACGATCCTATTTGCGCCGAGCGCATAGCGAAGTACGAAGCCGGTGACAAAACGGCCCTCGGCCACCCAAAGCTCGAAGTGAAGGAGCCCGAGTCCGCGCAGGCTGCCCCGGCTGCCCCGCCCGCGCAGCCGCAGGTCACGCCCGGCCCCTATTAATTTCAGGCGTGGCGGCGCGTCTTCACAGGCAGTTTTGGAGAGCACTACTAGCATTTCAGTTTAAATTTTCCCGATTATCCCCACGGCATAAGTAAGACAGGGACAAATTGTACCTACCATGATTAACTGGCATGATTTATACTTTAGAGTGACAAAGGGTCATGGAGGAATAATGACGGATAAAGCGAATAAGGAAACTCCTGTTGAGGGGGCAGAAAATTCGATATATTCCAATTCTGTCCAGTTAGATATCACATTTTACGACTTTAAATTTAGATTTGGTAGGATATTCCCAGAAGGACACAAGACGGATATAAGCATATATATGAGCCCCGAACATACCAAAATGTTGTATTTAGTATTGCAAGAACAAATACAAAAATACGAGAAAAGATTTTCGGAGATAATAATACCTAGTGAAATAAAGCCGACATCTTCTGAGGGGAAATCCAAATGAACGAAAAGGTGGCGCACATTGAAACACGTGAATCTCGTAGAAATGGAATTGCGCGTATTGGGTTAATCGGAACTGACATTTATAACACTCGTATATTGACCAATTTTGGTACTAGGGAAAACAAGGTTGAATGGGAGGTCGGGATTGGTATGATGCAAGATACAAAACAAACTATTGATAGTGATTCGAAACGAACTGGTATAAACCGTAAATTTGATTCGATATTGCTCGGCATATCTTCTGCTGTCTGCTTTGGATTACTAGCGGGAGTTGTAGTTGATTTGTGGGCTATTCCGATTGGTATTATTGCAGGTTTTTATATAGCCTATAAGACTAACCAACAGGAACAATATTAGCAGTTATATGACTATCTATTTAGCAATATGGGGATTGCCGATTGGAATAGTATTGTTGGTGCTAGATAAATATATCAAAAATTACTCCTTCGATGTGAAGAATATTTTCACATATATACGTATAGCAATTCGCTTGGTATGGGGGGTTTTAATCTTTAGCACATTATCTGTATTTTATTCCGTTGCGTTTCATCCCGAGAATATGGCGAATTGCTATAATGATTGTAGTGAATATTACATATACATCTTGATAGGCTCATTAATTGCGCTATTGGTTGAAATAGTCCCACTGGTTCTGCATTATTTAAATGTAAACATTAGAGAACAAATAAGGGGGTTTGGTGAAGAAGCTTAATCTCAAACAAGCAATCGACAAAAACAAGATTGACGAATTTATCTCTCAGAACAAAGAGAAAATTGGGGATAAAAGCATATTCGATTCAACTTTGCGGTCTATGACTAATAACTCGAAATCAGCTCGTCAAACATCCTCTGAGGATTCTTCCGAGAATTAAACCTGTATTCAAATTCCCTCACGTAATCCTGTAGGTACTTCCCAGATACATGGATATGCGTACCTCTGATAGACAGCTTTAACCTAGCCCAGAAGCTTTCTACGGCGTTTACGTGACACGCTTCCCGGACGTACTCTTTTATTCCGTGGTTGACCGTACTGTGTCTAAAGCCCTTCTTGTTCAAGCCCTGATATGAGGTTAACTCGTCAGTGTGTATTTCGCTTCCGGCTTTTACATTGCTTTCGATAATGGTGTGAAGGGTTTTCTTTTTGATGTTCGGAACTACTTTTGCTATAACCTCACCATCCCTCTGAATCATACCCATGACGATTGTTTTCCCCTGCGCTCCGCGTCCTCTTTTGCCCTGTTTGTGGCCGCCGATATAAGTGTCGTCAATCTCTACTACGCCGGACAGTTGATCGTCGCCGTCAACTTTTCCCATATGCTTACGAATTTCCTTAGCCATTCTCCATGCGGTTTTGTAAGTAACACCGAGTTGCCTTTCAAGCTCTTTAGCGGAAACCCCGCTCCGGGTTGTGGTAAAGAGATAAATGGCATAGAACCAAAGCTGTAAGGGCGTTCTGGAGCTTTCAAATGGCGTTCCTACGCAGGGGTAAAGATGATGTCCACACCACTGACAGGCATACGCCCTTTGACTGCTTACTCGCGAGTAATTGGTATCTTTGTCGCACTTATCACAATGACCGGATTTCCCATATCTCACGGTCATTATATGGTCTAAGCAAACATCGTCATTCGGGAACGTGTTGAAGAACTCTTTAATAGTCAGGTTTTTCATGGTATTTATATTATAGCCAGTATATATACTTATGTCAAGGGGATAATCGGGTAAATTTTTTATCCCCCTTAGAAAAAGGGGGATATAGGGGGATTTATTACCGTTTCTCCATTTTATCCGCCCCTCCTTCAAGTATTCTATAACCCATGAGCCTGAATTTCCGGAGGAGCGAGGTAATCCCTGGTGCCTGAAACGCGCAAAGTCTATGGCGTCACGATAAACCGCCGCTTCTGGATACTGTCCGGCGTAAAGGACGGCCACGCCCACTTCTTTAACCACAAGGGGCACACAAAGGTCCTGCCCGTGGGCGAGCTGCCGCCGATAGAGAGAAAGGAAATTATCGCATGGAAGGTGCAGTACACTGCCGCCGAGCGCCTCCCGAACGAGCTCAAAACCGGCCAGCTCGATTTGTTGTGAGGCAGACTCTCTTGAGCTACCTTAAAATAAAGATATTCTAGTATTATCAGTTGTCTTTCCCAGGAGGCCACGCATGACGGCTGAACCCGCTACCCCCGCAAGCGCGCCCCATCCGCATTGGGGCGTCAAAATCTTTGCCCGCCTTCACGTGTTTCTGAACCGCCTGACGGGCGGACGATTTTTTAACAGCTTCGGAGGCAGCGAAATCTGCTTCGTCACGATGACGGGCGCAAGGAGCGGCCGCGTCCTCACGCTACCTCTTATGTACGTTCCGTATAATGAAGGCGTGCTTCTGGTCGCGTCGCTGGCGGGCGCCCCGAGTAACCCCTTCTGGTATTACAACCTCGTAAAGAATCCAGAGATCACGGTGCGTCACCGCCGCCAAGCGATGAAGCTCCGCACCCGTCTCGCCGAGCCCGGCGAGAAGCCCGGGCTATGGCCGATCTGCGACCGGCACTATCCGGGCTACGCCGACTACCGTAGGCGAACCACCCGCGACATTCCCATATTCGTGTGCGAGCCTGTCGCCTGAGAACGCAACACGCCCGCCACCGCAGGGCCCCGTTCCGGGACCCCGCGGCGTGAGCTGTACATTTCTTTTAGTGGTGAGTTACGACTTCAGCGTCAGCGAATGAGCACGAACTCGACGCGCCTGTTCTGCGCGCGGCCTTCCTCGGTATCGTTGGACGCGATCGGATTCAGCGGCCCGACGCCTACCCCGGCGAGCCTGTCGCCCGATACACCGTCCTTGACGAGCTGCCTTACGATGGCGTTGGCGCGGCGCTCGGAGAGCTTGATGTTGTAGTTGAAGTTGCCGGTGTTGTCCGTGTATCCGACTACGGCGACGTTAAGGTCCGGATACTGCTGCATCACGTTGGACAGTTTTTCGACAAGCTGCATGGCGTTCGGATTTATCTC
>JBFWTW010000161.1:0-6897 GCA_050247635.1 Candidatus Dadabacteria bacterium
ATCGTCCGCAGGATAACGGAGAAGATCAAGGAGATAGACGGGGTCAGGGTGAACGTGACGTCCGGCATGGAGCACAGGGTAGCCGTGATACTGACGTTCCCGGGGCCTGTTCCCAAGGGCGGGGACGACATAGACGACACCGATCCGCAGCTCGAGGGGAAGAGCCCCGTGAGACCCCACGGCAACAACCCAGAGGCCGGGAAAGTGGCGGCTGTCGTAGCGAAGTTCGTCGATGAAGTGGCGAAGGTCATAAGGGACGAGGAGAGGGCGAATTACATGCTCCTCCGGGGTTTCGCCGTGCACCCGAACCTTACGCCTTATTCCGAGGCTTACGGCCTTGACGCCGCGTGCATCGCGACCTATCCGATGTACAGGGGCGTCGCGAAGCTCGTCGGCATGGAGGTGCTCGAAGTCGAGGATATGACGATAAAGAGCGAGGTCGAGACGCTGAAGAGGGACTTCGACAAGCACGACTTCTTTTTCCTGCATGTGAAGAAGACGGACAGCTACGGCGAGGACGGGAACTTCGACGCCAAGGCCGGGGTTATAGAGGAGTTCGATTCGCTGGTGCCGGAGATCATGGCTCTTAAGCCGGACGTTTTGGTCGTTACTGGAGATCATTCGACGCCGGCCAGGATGAAGGCGCACAGCTGGCATCCCGTGCCGATACTGATAAGCTCGAAGTACACCCAGGGCGGCGGGGAAGGCGGATTCGGCGAGGGCGCGTGCAGGGCAGGGGAGCTGGGAACCTTCAGGGCGGCCGACCTCATGACGCTCGTCCTGGCACACTCGGGACGGCTACAGAAATACGGGGCGTGATCGGGTGCCTGGCACAGTGATGCGCGAATTTGCCTGTATTACCGGGATGTTTCAGGACGGCCCGGAGTGAATATTTTTTAGAACGCGCGCCCGGCTCTTGAAATCCTCTCACGTTATGCTAATTTATCTCTTCCCTCGTATGATTTAACTACGCCAACGAGTGCCGAAGTGGCGGAACTGGCAGACGCGCCATCTTGAGGGGGTGGTGCCCTCCGGGCGTGCGGGTTCGACTCCCGCCTTCGGCACCACTCTTAATATCCCAATGTTTACAGTAGATTGCTTCACTTTTTCTTCTTTCCCTTCTCAGCCGCGCTGATAGGCGTAACCGCCGCGGTGTCCATATAGGTGTCTATAGCAGCCCTTTTTATCCTTTCCGAGAGCCTATCCACAGCCGCTTTTTTGGCCCGTTCGTTCGTATGGGCGTAGTGTTTCAGCATACGAATATCCCGGTGTCCGGACAAACTCATAACAGTGCTGAAGTCCTCTTTTTCATCGACTAGAAGGGCGCTGACGAATGAATGTCTGAGACTGTGGAAACGCACCCTTCCAATTCCCGACGCGCGTAAAGCCCTTAACCAGGGCGTCCGCCAAGTGGTCTTTGAGGTATAGGGCTTGCCATCCGGGCGCGGGAATACGTAATCCGACTTGGATTCCTTCTTTAACCTTTTCAGGTCGTCAAAGAGTAATTTGTTGATAGGAATACTTCGCGGCTCATTCGTCTTTGTTTTTTCCAGGTGAATATAGCCAGTGTCGAAGTCTATATTTTCCCATTGAAGGTTTGCGATCTCTGACCGTCTCATGCCGGTTGTAAAGGCGCAAAGGACAATAGGCTTAAGGCGCTCGGAGCACGCTTCATAAAGCCGCTGAAATTCCGAGTCCTTCAAAATTCGTATTGGCTTGTAGGGCTCCTTGAGTCGTTTAATTCCCGCGATTGGGTTTCTGTTTATCTTCCGTTTCAGCTGCCCCTTGGCGGCAACATTAAACATAAGCCTGAGCACTGCAAGGTCCTTGTTGATAGTGACTGGCTCTATCCCCTTGGCCTTTCTCTTGGATTTAAACCTTTCCACGTCCCATAGCTTTATCGTGTTTGAATTTTTGTCTTTAAAGAACGACACCAGGGTTTTTACGATTGCCTTTTCGTTTTCGTATGTCCTCGGGGCGTGATTATTCTCGGCCCATTCCAGGTACATTGAAGCCAGCAGCCCGAAGGGTAGGGGCTTCTCTTTCTTGGCTACGTATTCGCCCTTCGCCGCTTCAGCCTGTTTTAAGCGAAGGAATGTAAGGGCGTCCTGGCGGCTTGTATGCTGCGGCGGTACTCCGTCGAGTTTTACCACCTCGCGCCGCCGCTTGCCGTCGGCGTAGAAATCGGCATACCAGCGGTTTTTCTTCTTATAGACTCCCATAGGCTCACCTTTCTTCTATTGGTAGGATAGGGGGCCGAAGCCCCCTGGGTTTTTATTATGCTACGTTCTGTTGCGCCTTTATCTTTGTGTTGATGTTGCGTTGCTTGGTTGTCAAGTACTCCAGCGCCCTTATGTGCTTCTTCGATTCTTCCAGCTTCTCTTCAACTAGATCAGCGGCATATGAAAGAGTGCTGGCGTGACTCTGATCCAGTTCGGCATTTTCCGGCTCGCCGTTTATTGCCATATCCGCATACTGCCCCGCCATTATCGAAAGTTCTTCTACTTGGGCGAAGGTGTAATTTATATGCGTTTCCAGCCTCTGCAGGCACCCTTTGTAGTCCCTGAATTCACACATATGTTCGATACTGTGAACATGTGTCTGCGGTCCCCTCCAAGGGCGTGCCAGCACAACCGCAGCGCAAAGCTCGGGCGTTTCCGCGATCTCGAATTCTTCGGTTATAACCTCGCCCTCATCGTTTGCAACCTCTACGTAATACAGATTGTTTGGTAAATCCCTTATCTCTGCCATGCTTACTACCTCCTTAATTGATATTAATATCATGGTAACATGATTCCGATATAATATCAAGTGCACATGATTGCATTCCTTGGTAAATGTGTTAGATTAGCAATTATGACAGCAAGGCAAAGCCAGCGAGACGCGAAAGAGAAGACAGTACAGACCAGCATAAGGCTCCCTGAGTCCGTAAGGCGCGAGCTTAAGATCATGGCCGCCAAAGAAGATAAGAGCCTGAATTTGCTGTTAGAAGAGATTGTGACCTCCTACCTAAAGAAGCAATCACCTAAAGCCAAGTAACGAATGGGTCGGTAAATTTACCGACCCTGTTGCACGATGTAACAACGGTATTTCCTTCATATACGGCATATCTCCCGCCGGCGGGACAATCTTATCACAAGTATCGCCTTTACTCGCTTCCGGAAAATTACCGGAAGCGGTCTCTTGATTACTTAAAGTGCTCTGTCTCTCCTTCGCCGCCGGAGCTTCTATCTCTTTTGTTCGGCTGCCGACCGTATAAGCTTCAGTTGAAAGCCCGACTTTAATAATCAAATAATTATAGGCAGTTATGAGCATTAAACCGTTGCAAAATCTGCTTGACTTTTTATTCACAATCAAATTAAAATAGTAATCATACTTTTTAAAGGGGGTATTATGAATACTATTACAAGCTCGGTTGCAGCGAAGGTGTTTGCTCTTATTCTCGTAGTTTTTTTCTCGGTAGGCGGTTGCGGAGGCAGCGGTGATGATGAGGGGGGATTCGACCCCGATACGAGGGATATATTTGTCACTCTTGAAAACCCTTTTTCTAACGAATTTCCCATTCATATTCTTTCGCCAGGAGAAAGTTTATCGCCTGATAACCAGCTTTTTCCGGGTGAATCCCGCGAGGTTTTCCTCGGCTCAGTCCAAGACGGGGAAGACATCATATTCCGTGCGGGTAGAAACGGAATTATCTGTATAGAAATAGCATGTACGGCAAACATTGCGAGAGACTTTTTCCTAGTGTCATTTTTTGAAGATGATAATCTTAATTTTGACTTATTTTGCGAGGACGGATTATCTGATCCATTTGTTATTCAAGCACTAGATGTTTGCCCTCTTTTGTAAGGGGATCGATACTCCGTCTTGATTTCCCGAGGCTCGCAAGACAGCTCGCGGGATTATGTCCCGGAATAATCCCTTCCACCCTGGTAAGGGGTTATTCCGGTTCGGGCCCTGAACTGGTTTCAATGCACAATCTCTTATGGAATAGATATTAAACATATTTAATATATATGTCATATTTCCCATATTTGCCCTCTAGCGGCCTCGCTGTGGCGTTTTTTCCCACGGGCTTTACACGTGTGCCTCTCGCTCCGCAATCCGGGCCTGTCTGACCTCTGGCGGGACTTCGGGCTGGCCACTTCTCTTAAACGCCTGGATAGCTCGCATATGAGCGTCCCAGTATTGCCGAAGCGTCCCCTTAAACACGTCGACGGGACCGGCATTCCTAAAGCTCTCGTTAAGTTGATCCTCGATCTCGTCAATCAGGTCATACAACGCCCGGTCGTGAGTGTGTAAAAAGTCGTATAAGCCGCGAGGGTACACTTTTTCCAGCCCGTCAAGGGTGATGTTCAAGAGCCTTTCTTTTTCGGCGTGTAAACTGTCCATTTACGCTCCTAATCCAAATTCCTGACGCCCTCAAAACAGCTCGTCGGGCGGCGGTGGCAAGTCCTCGTCATTGTTGCTATTTTCCAAAATCCTAAAATCCTGAGTATATATTGGGCCGGGTTTTAGGATTTTGGATTTATAGAGCCTTTCCTTTCGGTCTCCAGGGCGTGATTCCCACAGGCCGCCGTCCTTATGTTTCAGTAAAAAGTACACACGGTCTCTTGAGATAACTCCCTCAAGGGATTCGGCTACAGCCTTTGCGTTAACCCGCCCTCTGTCGGCCCCCAATTCCGTGATAGTCTCGGCGATAAGCTCGCAATCCCTGTCCTCGGGATTCGGCGCGCTCGACTGCGCAAACAGAACCCTGTCCCCCTCGAAATGAACGTCGAAGGCCATATCCTCGGCGAGTGCCCCGAATGAGTTCTTCGTCTGTGAAAGTCGCAACGTCATAGGGTTTTTCCCGTCGCCTATCCTTGTGAGCCTGAACGCGCTTCGAACCTGAGTACGTTTATGGACGCTCCCATAAAAGCTATCCCCGCCGGAATCTATACCGCCCTGCGATTTCTTTTCATGGTCGACAGTGAGGCTGGTAGCCCCTAAACTCCGCATGGTAGAGAAGTAGTCCGCCGCCACTGCCGGGTCGTAAGAATCCAGCCCGGCGCTCTGCCATGCGTCGACTATAACGAGCCCAATGTCATGTTGGTCTATAAGCTTCTTAATCTCCGGCAAGGCCTCCATTATGGGCACTTCCGGGTTGCAGTAAAAAAGGTTCTCGGGAATGCCGGGAAGGTTTAATCCGCGAGCAATTTTCTCCCCTCGCTCGACATGAACCCCTGACGATAGCTCGTAATCGACATAGAGGACGTTTACAGGCTTCCCACGGTAGTTGTGGCCCATAAACGAGCCACCGCCCCTGCATACCTCGGTGGCCAGTAGAGCCGCCACAAAAGACTTACCGAGGCCTTCCCGTGCGTACAGGTAGCTCGGAAACTTTTCCGGGACAAGGCCGTCGATTAACCATGTAACCGGCTCCGGGTTACAGCGAGCGAGTCGGAGGCATTGTAACCCGCTCTGAGTAGGGTCCGTGCCGGCAAGGTCGTATTCTTGTATGTCGTGAACCTTATGGGCTGGTCTGGCGCGCTCTATCAGCTTTCGAAAATTCTCCCTCCCGTGACGTTTAAGGTAATCGTCTAAGCCGTTCTTCTCGCCGTCGACTTCGCCGGGAAGACTTACGATAAAAACCCCAGCTCCCCGCCGGGTTAATTCGATTGCAAGCGCCCGCTCGGCTTTTAAAACCTTGTGATTGTCCGCGCGGTCAGAGTCGAAAACAACATAGACTTTCCGGCCTTTCCAGTGGAGCGTTTCCAGTTCGGGAAGGAATTCTGATTCCCCGAACCGCCTATCCTTCCAGCCGTAAACACCTGGGAGCCCGACACAAGGAAAACTGTCCAGCGTCGCCCTAGCCGCCTTTTTCTCGCCTTCGGTGATAAATATCGACTCGGTTGAGTTCTCGTTTTCCAGTTCCTTTTGAACAGGGAGAGGTAGGTAAGGCCGATTTCCTGAGCCTTTCGCGGATAAATATTTAGGGCCGCCGTCCTTCGGGTAACGAAGCTTAAGCCGGCTGAAACCGAGATCGCTCGGGTAAAGGATTTTGTAACCCTCGAAGTCCCCGCCGGGAGAAAGCTGTATCGGGAAGGTCTCCGGGGCAAGGCCGGATTTTTTTAAGTCGTATTCAGCCCATTCTTTCAAGGATTGCTCAGTCTCAATTTTTGGATTAGAATTTGAATCGCTCATTCCCATGTATTCTCCCGGGCCGGATTGCCTTCCGGCCCCCTTTTATCCATCGATTAGAAATTCCCGTACAGCCTCGCTTAACCGCATTCTCTTGGCCCTTACCAGCTCACAATACAAACTCGGCAAGGTGACGCCGTAAACAACCCAGGCGGCTTGTCTGATTGCTTTATCGGTCACGTTGGTACTCTGCCTCCGCGCCCAAAATATTCATGACGCGCTCAAGCCTTTCGAGCTTATCCGCGCTCTTTAGAAAGACCGTGAGCTCTCTTTCGTAAGCTGCCATTAGGCTCTTTTCCCGCCCGAGACTCACAATAAGCCGCGTGGCTGGATTACGTTTATCCTTGCGCCTATACCGTTCCTCAATAAAAAAATAAGCGCGGCCACTAATAATCTGTCTTCTTATGAACATGCATTACCCCATGACCAAATTGTCCAAATCCAGTTGCGAGTTTGCATAATTGAATATTATCGGACATTGGCCATATTTCTCTAATATTTACAGCTACTTATCAATTTGCTTAACTTTTTTTTCTCATTTTTGCGGGTGACCGCCGGTCAGTAAAAATCACACCTAATAATTTCAGGTACTTACAACGCATTCTTAAATGACACGCTATATCAATACAGTCGTACCCCATGACAATTCTGTCATGCCTACTGTAGTTTCCCGTTGCCATTTGTCTCACCTTGCCGCCTTTTGAAATGGCAGAT
>JBFWTW010000162.1:0-6891 GCA_050247635.1 Candidatus Dadabacteria bacterium
CGTATGCTGACTTCTCAGCACTTAGGTCGAAGGCTTTGCGTCCCACCCTTTCGGATGGTTTGCCCTTATCGCTTAGGTCAAGCTTTAAAACTACACGAGCAACTATATCGCAAATTTCATACCAAACAACAAATTTTTGATACCGATGGTCAATAATCGTTCCAACCAGCCGTTATTACACTACTTATAATTTTAGTAATGTCCGTCAAAGCCTCTATGGGGCCGACATAAAAGCGTCATATTTTGTCAACTCTCGCTATTACTTGACGTAATTAGTCAATTCGAGGCGTGCTATTTGTCAATAACGACCTCAAGATTTGACCCGCAGAATCGGGAATTAAAAACGAGGGTGCCGGAAATGGGAACTCGCACCAAAAAAAGAGTGCACATGCCCTTAATTGTTATAGGCGGTCTTCTGAGAAGAGTAAAGATACCAGATTACTATAATCATAAGCACGGCAAGGGTTGTAAGGAGAACGATAAAAGAGGCTATCTTAAGATACGCAAATGCCGGGCTGACATACCTTATGAGCCATCCCGAGGAAATGTCGCCGAGGGCCGAAAGGAACGAAGCTACGATAAGAATCAGCTTCCATCGATTACCTATGCCTGTAAAAAGAAGGAGGTGATTGAGAGTAACCAGTATTATCGCCATGGCGAAAAAATGGAAATGCGCCTCTTGGAGCATCCCCAGGTAGCTTTTCGGCTGCCTGAAACTCTCTTCCGAGCCCCTGTAATACTCTGCAACCCCCTGTGGACTAAATCCTACCTCCAGATACAAAAGTAAGGACGTCAACCACAGAAATACAAAAAAGATAACGGTAAAAACAATTATCAGTCTTAGTAAAGTGTTCTTTTTTATATCGGGCGATATAAAGAAACGCAATTAGCCTGCCCCTCCATCGGAAGCCCTGCTATCCAGGATTTTAACCTGAATCAGCGCAAGCGTCCTCCTCACAGATTCCGAAAGAGCTACGGCCGTAATAGTCGCTCCAGAGATATTCGGAATGTCTCTTCCAACCTTTAGAGTATCTCCGGTGGATTTCCCGTCGAATAGAACTATCCAGTTATTGGCAGGCATATAGTCCGGCGGCTCGAAAAAGGCCAGGATCTCGGTATGCTTCAGCGTACCGTCCGGATTGATAACAAACATAACCGTTTCCGTCATCGAGCGGAGCTCGTGTGTATCGATCACAGCATAGCCAATGGTCTCTCCGCCTTTAATAGCCTTATACACCATAAAGAGGCGGCCATTTAACTTCGCTTTCGCCAGAGATTCGATCTTCCGGGCGTCGTCTTCAGAAACGTAAACTTCTATTTTCTCTATGCTGTCCGCGTCGGGAAAGGCCGTCTCCAGGGCTTCGTCCCGTTTCATGAAAACCCCTGCAATTGCAGAAAGCGGCGGCGCAACCAAAGCAAAAAAGATTACGAAAATGAATATTTTTCTCATGAGCAGAAGAAAATTAAGGGCGCTGGGTATCATTCACACCCAGCGCCCTTAAGAGAAAATTATACTTTATTTAAGACTAGAATACATATCCGAGCCCGAAATTGAACTGGTTGGTCGAATCGCTGAGACCGTTATCGAGCCACTGGTACTCCGCTTTGACCACGACCTGCGGTATCGGCTTGTAGTTAAGGCCGATCGTAAGGTCTTTCCTGTCGTTTTCCGGGTTACGCTCGAAACCAGAAGGCACCTTTGCCTGGGTATCGAAAGCGTCCCACCTCACGAAAGGCGCCAGGTACTGGAAGTACTGGTTCGGCGAATCCACGAGAGTAAGGACGTTGTATCCCCCCTCCAGGTAATAGCCCCACTGCTGGCTGCCGACCGATTCATCGCCGGTAAAGCCGTTAAGCGCGTTGATTGCGGCGGCGTCTCCGAGCCTGGTGATTACTACGAGACCCCTGGCCTCGAAGCCCATGTACTGAAATTGAATATCCCCTTCGTACATCTGGAAAAATCCCTTAACCTTTTGTCCGTTGAAAGACGATTCTTCATCGGCGACCCGTGAGTTCTGTCCCGTGTTGCCGAGATATATGGAGCCCGCAACAGTGAGGAAAGGCACCGGCTCGTATTCGAGACGGCCTACGAAAGCGACGTCGTTAAATAAAGACTCCGTTCCGTTGGTTCTCGCGCCCCTGTTGCTGCTCGCAGTGAAGCCCTCGGCATTCAAGCTGTTCATCACATAAGCCTTGTAGCTCAGGTTCCCCGCTCTCTTAAGATCGAAGTCTCCGAAAATACCGAGGCCGTTCTCTCTCCAGGTGGTCGGTATAACGAATCTTTCGGTGAGCGGCCTGAATACGCCGAAGAATGTCGTCGGCTCATGGACTTCGTTTATTATGCCGAACGGCGTAAGCAGGAGGCCGCCTCTCAGATTCAGCTCTTGCCAGAGCAGGAAATCGAGCAGCGCGAATTCGGCCGATACGCTTCCGCTATCGCCCTGAACGTTCGTAGCCGTGGAGCCGTGCTCGAATTCTATCTCGGAGTTGAATATGATTCGGTCAGTGAACTTGTAGCCGAAATAAAGAACTACCCTCTGGGCGTCGACTGTATTATTCCCATCCTCGACAACCTGCCCCATCAGGAGCTCGCCGTACCCGCCGATGGAAAGACCTTTTCTCGTGTGGTAGACCTTCGAAGCCGCGGGTCCCGCGCCGAACATCTGCTCGTAAGTTGGTTCAGGTATGACAGAAACCTGCTTAATGTTGTCTATTTCCTCTGCGAGAATGCTGAGCTTCTCTTCAATAGACTGAAGCCTGTCGTCAGGCACTCCCCCCTGCGACTTCAGTCCCTGGAGCTCCTCAGTCACAGTCTGGAGCTTCTTTTCGAGCTCCTGTATTCTCTGCTCCTGCGTCTGCTGGGTCACGCCCTGGGACTGCGCCACAACCTTTCCGGCGCCCCCGGCGCCTTCGCCGGACTTATCCGATCTCATAAGGCTCTTTACATCCTGCTCATCCGCGCCATCCTGCCCTCCTTCCTGAGCGCTCGACACCGTCTGAGCGTATGCCAAAAAGATTGCAAGCAAGCACAGATACGAGACTTTACACACCAAACCATTCAAACGAATGTTTGAATTTGCCATCCTCCCATGACCTCCTTGGAAATTATTGATTATCGATTTCAGTATCAACATATCCGATTGTGCACATACATGTCAAGAGGACGATTTCCATTTTCAAAATCATTTAAACCTAAGGCGTAACGAGCAGTTACAAAGCGCTAGGTCGATATACACTGAAAATGGGCTATGGACTTGACTTGATGGAGCGCGTACCAAAGGCATCCTGGCTAATCAGGGAATATATGAAAGGTTATTGGGCTTTGAAGGGAGAAGAAGGGCGGCCAGCTAAGGTAATAGGACTCAGTATTTCGGGAGCCGCCCTTCTTCCGGGAGTATTTGTTCGGTTAAAAAAGAGGCCTCAGGCCTGGTTCCTCATATGGCTTCTCGTATCTGTATCTCTCGCGGAGTTAACCTCGAGCGCCTCTATGATCATCTGGGTCAGGGTAAGCATATATTTGTGCTCAAGCCTGAGCGTAATATTGCCGATATTAAGATGATAGTAATTGCAGCATACGCATTTGGAGATGCTGCCTATATTCGACGACGAAAGGACGAGGGGCTTATCCGAATCACATAAATAACCCATCGTTTTCCTCCTTGTGGCCTGCGGCTGAATTTGATCCTGTTTTACGCATATCGTCTTCTGCCAGTATTCTAATATTGATATTCAATATCAATATTACCAGCAAAGAAAACCTTGTCAAGAGACTTTATACAAAACCAAAAATTTTTCTGGAAGATTTGAGGAGTATCGGAAGATGCATATCCTAGGAACCGACCAGGAACACACCCCGTGGATCGCACTGCGCCGGGACAGGTTTCCAGGCCTTGGCCAGGGAATCACCCTCTCCTGTTTGCTCCGGTGTCATGAGTGGCGAAATACGGGCCAGATAGTCGGCGGCCATTTGCTTCTCGCTCGGGGCCCCTATCTCGAGCGCGATGCTGAGCCACTTGTACGCCTCCACCAGATTCTTTTCCACCCCGCATCCATTCCTGCAGTCGATTACAGTATAGGGAACCGAGCCGTGGGCATACATTATCCCGAGGCTTATCTGCGCCTGCGCCTGCCCCCGATTGGCCGACCTCTTCCATAAAATAAAGGCGTCCTCATAATTCCTCCAGACCCCGAGCCCTCCCAGGTACAACAGCCCCATTGCGTACTCGGCGTCGCAGTCTCCTTCCAGCGCCATAGGCCTCCAGAACTTGGCGGCTATCTCGTAATTTTGCTGCTTGTACCAGCTAAGCCCTATCATGTATCTATCTTTCTGCGTAAAGTCCCTAACAGGGTTCGGGAGCTGTTCGGGAAGGTCCTCCTGGATCTGGCCCACCTGCTGGCACCCCCAGGCGGCCGCGAACAAAAGCACGGCGAGCATCCGGGCGGCCTTCGATAAATTTCCGATTCCCGTCATAAAATCGATTCTCCTCGAGTGAATTGGCTGGCAATAATCGATAACAATTATCGCAATCAAATATATAGTAAACGCAAAAGCCAAGTCAAATATCCGCGCCCTGCCCTATTCATTTGACAAACCCCGATAGAAGTGAAAGACTTTAACGGTTATTGCACAAAGGCAGATCATGCTGTTTCAAGAGTATTACAAATGCGGCAAGAATAAGCCGGTAATTTCTTTCGAGATTTTCCCTCCTAAAACCGACGCGGGTTTTAAAAACCTGAAATCCACATTGAAGGATCTTGTCGGTCTCGAGCCCGATTTCATCACCGTAACCTACGGCGCGATGGGCACGACCAGGGATAGGACGCTCGAAATCGCGGCGCTCATAAAGAACGAGCTCGGTGTCGAATCCGCCTGCCACCTCACCTGCGTAGGCGCTTCGCGAAACGAGCTCGACGACACGCTCCGGCGTATATACGATTCCGGCCTCAGGAATATCGTGGCACTCCGCGGCGATCCCCCGGGCGGCGGCGAGTTCACACAGTCCGAGGACGGGTACAGGTACGGGAGCGATCTAGTCCGGCACATCAGGGAATTCGAAGCGAGAGAATTCGGCGGCAGGACTTTCGGAGTCGCCGTCGGCGGCTACCCCGAAACGCACCCCGAGGCCACGGGCCCTGACGAAGACCTTGCCAACCTCAAGAATAAGGTAAACACGGGCGCCGACCTGGTCATAACCCAGCTCTTCTTCGACAACGCACTTTTCTTCGATTTCGAGAAGAGGACGCGCGCGGCCGGCATCGAAACGCCCGTAATACCGGGCCTTATGCCCATACTGTCCTCGAAACAAATAGAACGCATAACGTCCATGTGCGGGGCCTCCATCCCGCCCGGGCTGAGGGCCGAGCTCGACAGGTGCAGGGCCGACGACGACGCGGCCCGCAGGGTCGGGATCGATCTCTGCATATCGCAGGCAAAAGAGCTTCTCGAACGCGGGGTCGGGGGGATTCATTTCTACGTCCTCAACAAGTCGGACCACATCAAGGAAATCATGGAAGCCCTGCCCCTTCGGCGCGAAAGCGGTTACGAGAACCGCGTAGGCGCCGGGAACCCGGGGATAAGACTCTAGGGACGATGCCCGATACCGTAAATCTCTTCGACAAAGTAGCCCGGCGCTACGACTCGCTCAATACCTTTTTCAGCATGGGGATGGACAGGCTCTGGCGGAGGCGGCTTGCAAAGTCCATAAGCGGCTCCAAAATTGTGCTCGACATAGCTACCGGTACAGGCGAGGTCGCGATAGAAACGGTGGATGTGCTACCCGAAGCGCGCGTCTTCGGCGTCGATCCGAGCTCAGAGATGCTCCTTCTCGCGAGGAGGAAAATAGTCTCTCGCGGGCTTTCAGAGAGGATATCCCTCGCACGCTCACGCGCAGAAGAGCTGCCGTTTAAGGACGGCTCTTTCGACGCAGTAACGATAGCCTTCGGAATAAGGAACACAGTCGATCCGGCCCTTTCGCTTTCCGAAATGAGAAGGGTGCTCAGGCCGGGCGGCAAGGCTGCCGTGCTCGAATTCGCGATACCGCGCCAGAAGCTCTTCGCCCCGCTTTATCTTTTTTATTTCAAGAACATACTGCCGCTCGTGGGCTCACTATTTGGAACCAAAAGTGAGTACAAGTATCTATCGGATTCCACCTCCGCATTCCCGCAGAGGGAGAAATTCCTCGATCTTATGAAAGAGTCCGGGCTTACGCCGGAAAAATCAATCGAAATGATGCTCGGGATTGTGATACTCTACACAGGCGTAAAGCGCTGAGCGCTGGATTGTAAGCTTCTGAAGATATTACAGTTTTATGGAGCGAGGCGCTCTACAAGCCATTCGCCCGATGGGAGCTTCGTGTATCGGAGCCGGTCGTGAAGCCTGTCAGGCCTTCCCTGCCAGAATTCAATCGACGAAGGGACCAGCCTGTACCCGTTCCAATATGCCGGGCGCGGGACTTCCGAGCTCTGGTATTTTTCTTCGATCGCACGGTACCTTTCTTCGAGGTATTCCCTGTCGGGGATAACCCTGCTCTGCTCCGAAGCCCATGCCCCGAGCTGGCTGCCCCTGGGCCTCGAAGAGAAATAATCGTCCGAATCATTTCCGGGGAGCATCTCGACGGCGCCCTCTATACGCACCTGCCTTTCCACCCACTCCCACCAGAAACACATCGCGGCGTTTAGATTGCCAGAAAGCTCCGCCCCTTTCCTGCTCTCGGAGTTGGTGTAAAAAATAAATCCTTTCTCGTCCACTCCCTTTAATAGAAGCATCCTCAATGACGGCTTCATGTCGGGCGAGACGGTCGCCAGGGCAAACGCATCCGGGTACCTAAGGCCCGCGCCGGCAGATGCCTCTTCATACCATTTCTCGAATTGCCTGAACGGGTCCTTATCGAG
>JBFWTW010000163.1:0-6860 GCA_050247635.1 Candidatus Dadabacteria bacterium
ATACGCTCGACGAGCTTGGCTATGGCTTCCTTAATCATTTGAGAAGTTCACCGTTTTCCTTCGCCAGTCTGATTTTATCCAGTATGCCGTTAATAAAAGAGCCGGATTCTTCCGTGCCGAACCTCTTGCCGAGCTCGACGGCCTCGTTAATAGTAACCGCGGGGGGAATGCCGCTCAAGTAAACGAGCTCGTAAAGGGCGACGCGCAGTATGTTCCTGTCTATCTTCGACATGCGCGAAAGGCGCCAGTTTTCGGAATAGCGGGTTATTATGCCGTCAATGTGTGAGAGGTTTCCGCATGTACCGCGGATGAGCGTCGAGGCGAAATCCTTCATGTCGCCGTGAATGCGGTCGCCGTGCCCTTCCCAGAAAAGCGTGAGCTCTTCGTCGAGCGAAGCCCCTTTGCCCGGGGCGGCTGGCGAGCCGTCCGAGGCTTCTGAAAGGGTGTCGAACTGATAGAGGAATTGGAGCGCGAGCTCCCTTGAGCGTCTCCTTGTACCCATAAGTAAAGCTACTGCCCTTTGCGGGATAACGCCTTGGTGAGGTTCGCCATTTCTATCGCCGAAATGGCCGCCTCAGCGCCGCGGTTCCCGGCCTTGGAGCCTGCCCGTTCTATGGCCTGCTCGAGGGTTTCCGTAGTTATTATCCCCGAGGCGACGGGCACGTCCTTTTCGAGGCTGATGGAGGCTATCTGGCTCGTCACCGTAGATGAGAGATAGTCGAAGTGGGGCGTTTGACCCCTTATTATCGCCCCGACAGCTATTATCGCGTTGTATTTGTTTTTTTCAGCGGCCTTTTTCACCGCGAAGAGAAGCTCGTACGCACCGGGGACCCTAATGATTTCGATGTCGCTGTCCGAGGCTCCGTGCCTGAGAAGCGTATCCACAGCGCCGTGCATGAGCCGCTCGGTTATGAAATCGTTGAACCTGCTTACTACCACCGCGAACTTGAACCCTTTAGCGTCGAGGCCACCCTCGTGTACCTTTGGCATCTCTTTCTCCTCAGTCCACCATCGAGAGCAGGTGCCCCAGCTTGTCCTTTTTTACCTTGAGGTAGCTGGAATTCCTGCCGTTAGGCGGAATTTCTATCGGGACGCGCTCGACTATTTTGAGTCCGAACCCTTCGAGGCCCTTTATCTTCTTGGGATTATTCGTGAGGAGACGCATGTTCCTGACGCCTAGGTCGAGGAGTATCTGCGCACCTATGCCGTAATCCCGGAGGTCGGGTTTGAACCCGAGCACTTCGTTGGCCTCGACGGTATCGTAGCCGTCGTCCTGAAGGGCGTAGGCCTTTATTTTGTTGATGAGGCCGATCCCCCTGCCCTCCTGCCGCATGTAAAGTATAACGCCCATTCCTTCTTTATTGATTATATTCATCGCCTGGCGGATCTGGGGCCCGCAGTCGCAGCGGAGCGAGCCGAACACGTCGCTCGTGAGGCACTCGGAATGAACCCTGACGAGGACGTCCTTGTCGGGTGTGATGTCGCCCTTTACGAAGGCCACGTGGTGCTGGGGGTCTATCTCGCTCTCGTAGACTATTATCTTGAATTCGCCGAACTCGGTAGGTATCACCGCCGAGGCCGCCCGCCTGACGAGGCTTTCGGCGCGGAGGCGGTAGCTTATGAGGTCGGCTATCGAGGCTATCTTGATATTATGCGTCTCGGCGAACTTTTCGAGGTCGGGAAGCCTGGCCATATCGCCGTCGTCGTTCATTATCTCGCATATAACCCCGGCCGGCTTGAGGCCCGCGAGCCTCGCTATGTCGACCGAGCCTTCAGTATGACCCGCCCTTACGAGAACGCCCCCTGCCCTGCTAATGAGCGGGAACACGTGCCCGGGGCGAATGAAATCGTCGGGCTTGGTTTCCTCGGATATGGCCTGTTTTATGGTGGATGCCCTGTCGAACGCGGAGATGCCGGTCGTGATGCCGTTACACGCGTCGATGGATATAGTGAATGCCGTATACTGGGGAACGGGATTGTATTCGGGTTTTATTGGCTGAAGCCCTATGCGGTCGGCGTTTTCTTTCGTAAGCGCAAGACAAATGAGGCCCCTTCCGTGCTTCGCCATGAAGTTTATTGTTTCCGCACTTGCGTACTCGGCCGCGACGACGAGGTCCCCTTCGTTTTCCCTGTCCTTGTCGTCGACGAGAATAACCATCTTCCCGTCCCGGATATCCGAGATCGCTTCTTCTATAGAACTGATTGGCATATTATCTTTTTCCTTGGATACGGATTGAAAAGTTTGATTATAGTATAGTTTAACAGATTTACAATATAAGGTACCCCCGGGGTTTGTCAAATAAGGGCCCGTGAGCCCGGTTCCGACGAAGTAAGAGGCGGAAATCCTTAAAATTTAATAATCTAAATGAGATAGGCACGAGCCCGCCTTGAGCGTCAGGGAAGCTTCGGGTCTTTGACGATGCGCGTAAAGGCCTCGTTGTAGAAGGTCCCTCCGTCGCTGAAGACGAGAAAAACCCCTATTTCGGGGTGCTCGTCGAGAAACCCGAGGGCCCTCTGCCTACCCATTGTGAAAAGCGAGGTAGCGTACGCGTCCGCGAGCGCGGCGTCGCCCGCGAGGACAACGGTTACGCTACGGAAGTCTCGCCCGGGAAAGCCGCTTTCGGGGACGATGAGGTGGTGATATGACTTTCCGCCGGGGTCGATGACCCTTTCGTACCCGCCGCTCGTAGAGACTGCGAGGTCGCCCTTGCCCGTCCTGAAAGACGCGATGGGCGGGCCTCCCGTGGGGCTTCGGATGCCGATTTCGGTGTCGTACCCGAAAATCTTCATATCGCCGGAAAGGGCGACCATCCCCTCTTTTATGCCCCTCGATTTAAGTGCCTCTGCGGCCTTATCGGCGGCGTAGCCCTTGCCGATGCCGCCGAGGTCGAGCATCATGCCCTCTTTTTCGAGATAGGCCGTATCGTCTTTCAGGATGAGGGAGTTGTAATCGACGAGGGATTTCGCGCGTGTTAGTTCGTCCTCGTCCGGCGGACGGGCGTCTTCCCTCCCGAACCTGTAGACCCCTATGGTTACAGCACCGATAGTCGGATCGAACGCCCCGCCGGTTTCGGCGGCCACGCGCTTTGCCGTGGTCAGCACCTCCACGACCTCGGGGCTTACCGTGACGGGAGCCTTGCCCGCCATACCGCTGATTTGGGAGACCTGGCTGTCGGGCTTGTAATCGGACAGGAGAAGGTCGAGCCGTTTTATCGTCTCGAAAGCATAGTTGACGTCGTCGTGCGAGCCGCCATGAACGTATACCCTCGCATACGTGCCCATGTGGTACTGGACCCGCTCTATTTCGCGCCCGGGGGCCGCGAGAGGAATCGTGCATATGAGAAGAAGGGCCGTGACGAAGGTGCCGCGCATTTGGGAAACGGGACGACGCATTATAAGGAGAACATTACATCGGCGTCCAGTCGTATATAATACCTGAAGCGGAGAACGGGCTTCTGACATATCAACGGAAGAGGAAGCGTTAACGAGTAGCCGCCCAAGACCGCCCGGATTCGAAGTGGCGTGCGGTTATTGACTGGACACCAAGACAGCACTAATAATTGTTTAAAGCCCTCCAGAAACCGGGGGAGAACGGAACCGGATGATTATAGAATGCGAGAAATGTAAGGCGAAGTTCGAAGCCGACGGGACCGGCGGGGGGGCCGTTTGCCCCGAGTGCGGGAGCGCCGCGGCGACAGGAGCCGGAAGGGGCGCACTCTTCGACGAGATACGGTCGGAAGTGATGGGGGAGATAGACCCCGACAGCATCGAGCTCAACCCCGGAGGGGGAAACGCGCCGGAGGCGGCGCCCGGCACCGGAGCCGGCGCCAGTGGAGGCGTACCCGGGGACGGCGGGAACTGGGAGGAGTTCGTAAATATAAGCAAGACCGGGACTGTGACCGAGGACTTCAAAGTCAGCATCGAAGACGCCTTTAAGAAGAGGGACTCGGATTTTAGCTGGGAGAACCTGAAAATAGACAAGGAAAGGCCGGAGCCCCCTGCCCGGGAGCCCAGGCTCTTCGAGGATGAGGAGCCGGAGGAAGAGGAAGAGATACCTCTTGGAAGAGGGCACATGCCGAAGCCTGAAGACCACACGGCTGCGGCGGCCAGCGGGAAGGAAAAGTCCCGGGATATGAGAGAAGACTCTCTCTTTCTTAACACGGACAGGCTCAGCCACAACGAATATCAAAGCGAGATTCCATCGTCCCAAACGGCGAGACAGCGGCAGGATATGGAAAGGGTTTACAGACCCAAGCCGAGAAAAAGGGGCGGCTTCGGGGCGACCCTCGCATACGCCCTTTTGTCGCTGATAATCCTGGCCGTCATACTCGGAGCGTCTTACGTGATACTACTCAATATGGGATACGTACCTCCACAAATGGCCGCCCAGGTGGAGGGAACGGTTAAGTCGCTCGTCCCCGGAATATTGGCAGAGCCCGCGAAGGACGAGGTCATAATAACGGAGCATCAGGGCAGGTGGCTCAATACCAGGAACGGGCCTCTTTATGTTATATCCGGCAGGATCATGAACCAGTCGGACAGCGCGGTCAATTACGTCAAGATAGAGAGCGAGTTCATATCCGCGGGGCAGGTGCTTTACGACGATACGGTTTACGCGGGGAATACCTTTACAGAGGGGGAGCTGAGAGGTTTGCCGCTCCAGGATATACTCCTTAAGCTTAAAAAGAAAACGGGGAATATAGATTTTTATAACACCGACAATCTGGGAGGGCTTAATTTCGACATAAAGCCCGGAGAGTCCGTACCCTTTTATGCAGTATTCCCCCCTTCTGGAAAGGTGCTGGGGCTTAAATACAACCTCAGGATAGTGGACTACGAGACTTTTCTTTCAGACTAAACCCCGGCCTTCAAAAGCGCCGGAAAAGCGCCGTCAAGCCCAAGAATTCCTTGATAAATCCACTGTCTTCGAGTAAAATAATCTAGTTAATAGGGGTAGTAAGCTTTACCACTCAATCACGTTTTCTGGAACAGGATTGCGGTATTTAGGGACTAAGCAAATATTCTATATTCGAAATATAACCGTCGTATTATATCAAAGGCAAGGTGAGGGGACTATATGAAATCCACCCGTCTTAAAATCAGTGTAAGTCAGGATGGCCTTCTGCCGCAGGAGACTGCGGAAATTGCTACACTGGAATTTCCGACTTTACCGAAAAAGCTGCTGAAGGCGCTTGGCTTCGAAAGAGTGGATTCCAAGACGTACGTAGGGGTCCTTCCCGTATTCATAAACCTCGGGGATAAAGATCAGGAAATAGAAATAGAGCTTGGGGTTACTCTCCCCGAGATGAGAAAGAAGATAATCGAGATCGTCAAGACCCCGGCCAGGCTGATCGCGGTGGCCGAAGACAAGAAAGAAGAGAAGAAGCCGGCCGCGTCCGCCACTGCGGCCAGGAAGAAGAAAACCACGGCGGCGAAACCAACCGCCAGGAAAACGACCGCTAAAAAATAAAAAGGTAGCGCCATGAACATTGAAAAAATAGAGGAATGTCTCACATTCGACGACGTTCTTCTGGTACCAGCATATTCAGAAACCCTCCCGAATGACGTCGAAGTTTCGACGATGCTTTCACGAAACATCAAGCTCAACATCCCGCTAGTCAGCGCCGCCATGGACACCGTCACCGAATCTATCACCGCTATCTCCATGGCGCAGGAAGGCGGCATAGGCATTATTCACAGGAACCTCGATATCGAGGATCAGGCGGCCGAGGTGATGAGGGTAAAGAAATATGAGAGCGGGATGATAGTGAACCCGCTTACAGTAAAGCCCAACCACAAAGTGCGGGACGCCCTCGACATAATGCTCAAGCACAACATCACGGGGCTCCCCGTGACGAAGGAGGACGGCTCGCTTCTCGGCATAATAACCTTCAGGGACTTAAGGTTCGAAAAGAACCTCGAATTCAAGGTCGATCAGATAATGACCCCGAAGAAGAAGCTGGTAACGGTCGGGGAAGGCACTACACTCGAAGAGGCGAAGGAGCTACTTCATAAATACAAGATAGAAAAGCTTCCCGTGGTGAACTCGGAGTTCAAGCTCCGCGGGCTCATCACGATGAAGGACATAGAAAAGATAGAAAAGTATCCCACCGCCTGCAAGGACAGCATGGGCAGGCTGAGATGCGGCGCCGCCGTAGGCGTCGGGCCCGACAGGGAAGCGAGGATACAGGCTCTCGTAGACGTCGGATGCGACGTGATAGTCATAGACACGGCGCACGGGCATTCGAAGAAGGTTCTGGAAGCGATAAAATCGACCAAGGCGAACTTCCCCGGGGTAGAGCTCATAGCCGGGAACATCGGCACGGGCGAAGGCGCTGAAGCCGTAATCAAGGCCGGCGTCGACGGCGTGAAGATAGGGGTCGGTCCGGGATCCATATGCACGACGAGAATAATAGCGGGCATAGGGGTGCCGCAGGTTTCGGCTATCCAGGACGTAACGAGGATATCGGACCTTCACGGGATTCCGGCGATAGCGGACGGAGGCATCAAGTTCTCGGGCGACATAGTTAAGGCTATAGCCGCGGGCGCTCATTCGGTCATGATAGGAAACCTCTTCGCCGGCACGGACGAGGCCCCGGGAGAGGTGATCCTCTTTCAGGGAAGGACGTATAAGGTGTACAGGGGAATGGGATCGATCGAGGCCATGAAGAAGGGCACCAGCAGAGACAGGTACGCCCAGAACCAGGGCGACGAGATGATAGACGCCAAGCTGGTGCCGGAAGGAATAGAGGGCAGGATACCTTACAGAGGGCCCATAGGCGGGACGATTTATCAGCTGATCGGCGGCCTCAGGGCCGGAATGGGCTACACGGGATGCAAGACCATAAGCGAGCTCAGGA
>JBFWTW010000164.1:0-6856 GCA_050247635.1 Candidatus Dadabacteria bacterium
AAGAAGATGCGGGGGTCGTTTCCACTTTAAGCTTCCCCAGGGCTTCTTCGATATCTCTCCGTGTGGTGTCGTCCGAATAAATAAGCACGGACGGCGCTTTCCTGCGGTTCATCTATAAAAGGCCTTTTGTTTCTCTTATTTGCCTTATGCTTCCGATCTTGTTCGTCCTGATATTCTACACGGTTCCGATAGGAATTTTTATCAATATTTAAGTTATAGCCGAATTGATGAAAAATAACGGTTTAAGATGTTCGAGATGAGGAATGCCTCTTACTTCTCCGGAGTTATAATCCGTCCGTCGGGCGCTTATATTTATCGAGCCTGTTCGATAGGTAGAGAAATATGGGAGATAGTATGCAGCTGCCTATGAATATGTAGAGGAACATAAACCCCGCCTGCACTTCGACGACGCCTATTTCCATCACAAACGATCTGAGAAGGATTACAATCGCTGCGAATATCGCAATGGCCGCTATCGAGACAGTTACCATGAACAGGTATGAAAATAAGCTCGACAATGAATCTCTCATTCCCCGCACGCTCCCCTGATGCTTAAGGCTAATTATATGGCCATTAGGTTCGGCTCACAACGGGTTCCGCGGTGAGTGGAAGGGCGGCGTGGGGGGCGAGGATCCGCGGTACAACGAGAGATCGGTGTCAGATTTCGAGAATTTCCTTTTCTTTCCTCTCGAACCTTTCGTTTATACGGAGTATGTACTTGTCCGTAAGCTCCTGGATTTTATGAAGGACTTTCTTGGTTTCGTCTTCGGGGACGTGCTGGTCTTTTTCGGTGTCCTTCACTTTGCTGTTCGTGTCTTTTCTTATCTGCCTTATGGATACGCGGTAGTCTTCGGCGAGCTTCCCGACCTGCTTCACCATGTCTTTCCTGCGCTCTTCCGTAAGCACGGGGAGGGTGAGCCTTATCACCTTTCCGTCGTTTGTCGGGTTAATGCCAAGCTCGGATTTCATTATGGCCTTTTCGATCGCGGGGATCGCGCTAATGTCCCAGGGCTGGATCAGCAACGTTCTCGCTTCGGGTGTGGATAAGGTGGCGAGCTGGTTTATAGGCGTCTGTGTCCCGTAATAATCGACCGCAATATGCTCGACCAGGGAAGTTGAAGCCCTTCCGGTCCGCATCTTGGAAAGCTCGGAGTCGAAGGCGTGAACCGACTTCGACATCTTTTCTTCCGCTTCGTCAATTATATGTTTCAAGCCGCTTTCGTCAGTCATCTTTATCGCTCCTTACCTTTGTTCCTATTTCTTCACCCATGATTACTTTCTTTATGTTGCCTCTTTCGAAGAGATTGAAAACAATTATCGGGATGTTCCCCTGCATACATAATGAAATTGCGGTCGCATCCATTATCTTGAGCTCTTTTTGTAGGACTTCCATATATGTGAGCTCCTTGAACCTGACGGCGTCGTCGTGTTTCATCGGGTCCTTGTTGTACACCCCATCGACCTTTGTGGCCTTGAGTATAAGATCGGCCCCGATTTCGAGCGCCCTTAGTGTAGCCGCGGTGTCCGTGGTGAAGAACGGGTTTCCTGTGCCGGCCGCGAAAATCACGACCCTGCCCTTTTCGAGGTGCCTTATTGCCCTTCGCCTGATGTAGGGCTCCGCGACCTGTTTGATTTCGAGGGCAGTTTGCACCCTTGTCAATATGCCGTTCTTTTCGAGCGAGTCCTGGAGCGCCAGTGCGTTGATCACAGTCGCGAGCATCCCCATGTAATCGCCCGTCGATCTGTCTATTCCCGTTTCCGCTCCTTTTACCCCCCTGAATATATTGCCGCCGCCGATGACAATTGCTATCTCGGCCCCCAGCCCCGAAACTTCGGCGAGCTCTTCGGATATGGCCTCGAGCGCCTTGGAGCTGATGCCGTATCCGTCAGGGCCCTGGAGCGCTTCTCCGCTGAGCTTAAGGAGTATCTTCTTGTATTTTAAATTCGGTTTGCTTTTTTCGGAGCTCATTGTCCTCCCGGGTTAGTCCAGTGATTCGCCGAGCTGATAACGGGTAAATCTTCTGACTTTTATATTCTCGCCGACCTTGGCTATGAGTGCCTGAAGGAGGTCGTTTATCTTGACCTTGGAGTCCCTAATGTACACCTGATCGATAAGGCAGTTCTCTTCGAAGAACTTTTCTATCTTCCCTTCGGCGATCTTGTCCGCTATTTCGGCGGGCTTTCCGGACTCGATAACCTGAGCCTTCATGATTTCCTTTTCCTTTTCGAGCTCGGCCTCGGGAACGTCGTCCCTGCTTACGTACCTCGGGTTGCTCGCGGCTATCTGCATGGCGACTTCCTTCGCGAATGCCTGGAAGTCATCGTTTCTCGCCACGAAGTCCGTTTCGCAGTTTACTTCGACCATGACGCCTATTTTGCCGCCCGCGTGGACGTAGGTAACTATCGTGCCTTCCGGCGTTTCGCGGCCGACTTTCTTCGAAGCCTTCGCAACGCCCTTTATTTTCAGTATCTCTATAGCTTTATCGAAATCACCCCCGACCTCTTCGAGCGCTTTTTTGCAATCGATGAACGGCGCTCCGGTCCTGTCCCTTATTTCCTTTACCATCTGTGCAGTAATATCGGCCATTTTAGAATGGTCCCTCCTTGAATTCTTGTATGAATCGGACGAATCAGGGAATAAAAACGCTTACAGAAACAGGTTTAATTCCCCGTTTCCGGCGAATCCTTCGCGCTGTTTCCAGCTTCTGTCGAAGGGGTAGCGGAAGACTGCGTTTGCTGTTTGTCTTTCGATGCACCGGCCTGAGAAGGCTCATGCCCGGTGGGGCTCTCCGAAACGGCTACCGACGTCGAATCTTCCTGTACGGATTCGCCCCCGAATTCCTTGAATACGAAGACCTTCCTTTCGACGACGACCTGCCCCTGATCGGGTTTCTTCTCGACCTCTCCTGCCTGGAGCTTCTGGTCGTATATGTGCTTTCCTTCGACACAGGCGTCGGCGATTCTCGACGTGAAGAGCTTAATGGCCCTTATTGCGTCGTCGTTGCTCGGGATTATGTAATCCGCGTCGGCCGGGTCGGAATTGGTGTCGATAACGGCGACAATCGGAATACCGAGCCTCCTGGCTTCGTGCACGGCTATGTGCTCCTTACGCGTATCCACGATGTACATGGCCTGGGGGATACTCTTCATGCCTGTTATTCCGCCGAGAAGGTGCTCGAGCTTCTGTATTTCTCTCTTGAGCCCCTTTGCTTCCTTCTTCGGGAGCATCTCCATCTGGCCTTCCTCTTCGAGCTTCTTGAGCTCGAGGAGATAGTCCACACGGCCCCGAATCGTGTTGAAATTCGTCAGCGTTCCGCCGAGCCACCTGGTGTTGATGTACGGCATCCCGGCCCTCGTGGTTTCCTCGGCTATGATACCCTGGGCCTGCTTTTTGGTGCCGACGAAAAGAACCTCTCCGCCCTCGGCCACGGTGTCTCTCACGAAATTGTAGGCTTTTTTGAACAGACCCACCGTCTGCTGCAGGTCTATAATGTGTATGCCGTTCCTGCTGCCGAAGATATACTCCTTCATTTTGGGATTCCAGTGGCTTATCTGGTGGCCGAAATGGACCCCGGCTTCAAGGAGCTGCTTCATGCTTATGACTTCATTGACGTTCTCTGTCGGTTGCGTTTCTTCAACCATTAAAATGCCTCCTGATTTGTACCGATTTTAGATTGGGTAAACGGAGTTTATTAACATAAAATATAACCTTATTCAAGTCTTCACTCAAACGCCTTTGATATCTTTCTCGAAAAATGCTATGTTTCATGGAGCTTAAGATTTTACTCCATGCACGGGAATTTAAAAGAGCCTAAGTACCTGTTTATTATCAACCCGGCCGCGGGGCAGGGAAGGACTGCGGGTCTATTCACTACTCTCAAATCACGGCTTGAAAAACAGGGCGCCAACTTCGATTTCAGGATAACACGCGTTCCGGGGGACGCAATAGGGTTTGCACGCGAAGGGGCCGAATGGGGATTTACCCACATTATCTCCGTCGGCGGCGACGGGACGTCTCACGAGGTAGTAAAGGGCCTTATGGGCACGTCGGCTATATTCGGGACGATCCCCTCGGGGAGCGGGAACGACTTCCCCAAGGCGGCGGGCGTGCCGCTCGACCCCATGCGAGCCCTCGATACCATCTTTTCGGGCGGCATAAGGTCCGTGGACGTCGGTAAGCTCGGCGACAAGTACTTCATAAACGGGCTCGGGATCGGGCTCGACGGCGCCGTGTCCCACCGCTTCAAAAAGCTGAAGTTCTTCAGGGGGCAGCTCGGATATGTATTAGGGGCTGTGCAGGAGGCTATGACTTTCGAGGGCTTTGTGACGGGCGTAAAGATAGGCGACTGGGAGTACAGCGGGCGGCTCCTCCTCGCCGGGGCATCGAATGGTATGTTCCAGGGCGGAAAGTTCAAGCTCGCCCCCGAGGCCGACGTCGGGGACGGGCTCCTCGATTTTCACATTATTAAGGATATGAAGTCCCTCCAAAGGCTCGTCAAAATACCGAAGGTGCTTTCCGGAACACACGCCGGCCTCGAGGAGGTCGAGCTCAGGCGCGGGCCCGAAATGGAAATAACGGTCGAGCGCGCCCTACCTGCGCATATGGACGGCGAGCCGTTTTATTTAAAGCCGGGGACGCATAAAATCAGCATCCTCCCGGGGGCGCTCAAGGTAATGACGGCGCCGGATTCGGATTAGCGGCAGGTGCGTCACACGAACCGAACAGAATTCTCGCATAACACTGAAAAAGAATACGAACCGAAATGATTAAAATATTAAAAACTGTTTTCTACTGGCTGGCTTTCCTCACGTATACGCTCGTTTTCGGGATCATCGGCATAACGCTCGCTTTCATTTCGCCTTCGTCTGCGATTAAATACGCCGTAAGGCCATGGGGGAGAATGATAATCCTCACAACGGGCGTCACGCTCGACATCAAGGGGCTCGAAAACATCCCCAAAGAGCCCTCTATAATAATGTATAACCACCAGAGCGTTTACGACATATTCACGTTCATGGCCATCCTGCCGATAGACTGGAAGGCCGTCATGAAAAAGGAAGTCCTAGACATGCCGTTCATCGGGTGGGTGTCCAAGGTCGCGGGGCATTATTTCGTCGCCAGGGACGGCTCGGAGAGGGACACGAAAGAGGTGAAGAAGATTGCGGAGCGCATACGATCCGGCCCGTCCGTGCTCATAGCCCCCGAGGGCACTCGCAGCAAGGACGGCAAGCTCCTACCGTTCCAGAAGGGCGGGTTTTTAATCGCGATGCTGGCCGGCGTGCCCATTGTGCCGATGGTCATGATGGGGGGGGCGAAGATATACGCCAAGACCTCCTGGGTGGTCAACCCGGGGACGATGAAGGTCAGGATTCTCCCGCCCGTCTATCCGGGCGATCTGCCGCGCGGCAAGGCGGGGCGCGAGGAGCTTATGCGAATCGTCAGGGAAAGCATGGAGGAAGTCATCGAAAAAGAAGGCGATTTCTGACACGCCGCGGCGAATGAAGCCGATACGTTGTTTTATTTTAAGTGTTGACTATAATATTCCATCATAAAATCGACATCCGCGTTTATTGAGTAACTCTTCCCGATAGTCTATAATGATGATGGTCATCATCGGAAAACTAAATAAGAATTCTAATTAATTAATCTGCCGCCCTACGGGCGTAAACAAAACACCATTCGGAGCATGGCATATCGGGGCGGATGCGGAATATTCGGAGATAAAATGGACAATCAAACTTTTGCCGATCTAGAGCTTAAAACCATAATCGGCCTTGCCGGGATGCCGGTTCATAAAGACCTCGTAAATCCAAGGATGCCGCTTGAAATGGCCAAGAAGGTAAGGGTTACGTTCAGGCCGCTTCCGAGGGATTACGGGAATCAGATAGTAATAAAGTTCAGGGACACGCTGGAGCAGAAGCTCCGCGAGAACGGCGTTCAGGTCATTCCCTGGGACGAGGCCGCCGAGGTCCCGTCCGGGCTCGCCTCGAAGATACTGAGGACGCGGAAGGTAAAGAGCAACATCCACGCAGTGGTGGACGTAAAGAGGGAATATTCACTTACGCGGACGCTTTTCAGCAGGCTTGCCGAGAGCATTTACGTGCACACGAGAAAGCCCAACCGCTCAGTAATGGAGATACTCAAGATAAGCGGCTGGGCGGACGACTTCACCGCAAGGTACGTCCAGGACCCGTTCAACACCCAGATTATCACGCTGATGCCGCTCGAGCCCGAGTTCGCCGACAGCGGCACGACGTACGACCGCAAGATAGCGATAGGATTAAAGAACCTCATCAGCACGATGTCCGAGATCGTCATGGGCATAGCCCCCGACAAGTTCTCGCTCGTCAACATGAATCTGTCGGACTCGATCTACATGAACGATGAGCTCGACGGGTTCGTGGTGACGTCGCTCATTCCAAAGATCTACGCGCCCATAAAGCCCCCCGTCCTCACAAGGTTTAAAAAGGGTGAATACGTGCCGTCGTCGTCCGTTTTCGCGCAGCAGCTCGCGGAGCTCGGAAAGCGCGTCGAGCCGACCGCCCTTTTCCCCCAGGGCTCTAAGTTCAGCGAGAAAATATCCAGGCTCTCACACAGGGACGTCGTCGAGACGATCCTCGAGGGCAGGACAGGAGTTTCCTACGGCTTCATAGCTTTAGCCGAATCGCCCGGGTACGAAGGGCCGGTCACAGTGTCGAAAGAAGAGTGGGAAGCGTTCGACGTTGTAGAGAGCCTTAACGACCCCAACGTCAGAGAAAGCGGCTCTGGAAGGTGGTACGTCAAGACGACCATAAGGAACGAGGAGATTTATCAGCAGGTGCCCGACATCTGGATCGTAACCTCGCGCTCCGGGAG
>JBFWTW010000165.1:0-6853 GCA_050247635.1 Candidatus Dadabacteria bacterium
TTTTGCAGTATCAGTACATTTTCTTGATTATTTCTAGTACCTTTTCGTCGCCCTTAGAGGGGACTTCCCAATCGACCTGTATCGTCTGGACGCCCTGCGCGTCGAGTGCCTCCTTGAATATGTCGAGCCCTATGTTTATGACGCGCATCTCCTGCCCGAGGATATCGCTCCCCTTCCCGGTTTTCGAGGAAGATGCGGTAACCGCCGTTTCCATCTCCGAGAGCACTGAAGCCGCCGCGTCTTCCGAGTCGGCCTCGACGACCATTACGAGGTCTGACCCTGCCGCCGCATCTATATCGTCCGTCACGAGGCCCGCGTCCTTCAGCGCAAACTTGGCCTTGTCCGTCGCCATAACGGCGACAGCCTTTTTGACCCCTTCCTTTTCGGACATGCTCTTCGAGATCCGCATGAGCCTGAGGGCGTCCTGGAAGTAATTCTTTTTTATGATGAATTTGAGCACTAAATATCTCTCCCGTTTTCGTGTTTCTACTGCGCCCCTATTCGCCCGGCCGTGCGGTCTCGTAGTCCATCGGGCAGGACTGCGATACAGCGTTACTTACGAAGCAGTACCTTTTCGCGAGCGGCATAATGACTTCGAGATCGGCTTCGGAAAGTGTGCTTATCACCCTCACGACTATCCTGCTGAATGTGAAGTTTTTCGGATCCGTATCTCCGAAAGCCGTGACCTTCATGTCATTGATGCTGACTTTCCTGTTCTTCGCTGCGTAAACGAGCGCCATGCAAAAGCACGACGCAATCGACGCCAGGAACAGCTCGGTCGGCATCATGCCCGTGTCGTCGCCGCTGTACTGCGGCGGCTCGTCTACGGGGACTTCGAACTGCCGCGCCGTCACCTCCACCTGATACTTCGTCTTCCAGACGGCATCTACCTCAAGCATGGCTTCCCGCCCTTTTGATCTTTCCTTCGCTCCTCCCCTCCAATATCGAGCCGTAAAGCTCCGCGTGCCTCCGCGCCGCGCTCTCCCAGCTATAGAACCGGGCCGTCTCGTCGCCGCTCGCCGCGAGTCGCGCCGCCAGCTCCGGGTCCTCCACGACTTCGAGGATGCCGCGCGCGAGCCCCTTATAGTCCGAGGGATCGACGAGCACCGCGTTCTCGCCGTTTCTGAGGAATTCCGTCATGGGCGGAATGTTCGACGACACGACCGGCACACCCGCCGACATAGCCTCCAGGAGCACGAGCCCCCAGCCCTCTTTCACGGACGGAAACGCGAACACGTCCGCCGAAGCGTAAAGGAGCGGCATCTTGCCCGCCGGTACGTTGCCGAGCACGATTACGTCCGAGTTCTCTTTGAGCCCGAGCCGGGCGAGCTCCGAGAAAAACTCGTGCCTGTATGCCCTGTAATCGAAGAGGGTCTCCCCTCCCCCGATGAGCCATACGAGCCTCTCGCCCTGTGCCGCGAGATAGGCCTTCGCGGCATTGTACGCATGAAGCGCGGTTATGGTATTCTTCCGGGGCTCGATGCCTCCGATGCTCAGCATCACCTTCGCCCCCTCGGCTCCGAACTCCTTCTTTGCAGATTCCTTATCACCGCCCCTGATGGAGCTGTAAGTCCCGTAATCGACGCCGTTGTTTATAACCTCCGACTCGAGTGAATATTTCGCTTCGAGCTCCTTTTTCCAGTGCTCGCTCACGGCGATCAGGTAATCCGGCTCCCTGAGGCTCTTGTCCTGACATTCGATGAGACACGCGGACGTAAAATCGTCCACGTGGTGTACAGTCCTCACGTAACTGTCGATAAGCCTCTTCTCTCGAAGGTTAAGGAGCGCGTTCGCCGAGATGCAGTCCTCCGCGTGGAGGATGTCGTAATCCAGGCTCTCCGCCGCGAGGTAAGAAGTATATGTATCTATGTAGTCCGTAATCTTTTCGTCGATGCCCCAGTACTCTTTCACAGGGCACTGTATCAGCGTATGCGGCACCCCGACCTCCGACGGAAACCCCTTCCCCGTCGAAAGGGCGTAGACGTGCACGTCGTGGCCGAGACGCGCGAGGCTCTCTGCCAGATTTATCGTGTGCGTGACGCCGCCCCTTGGCTTCGTCGAATACGTGAGCAGCGCAATCCTAAGCTGTTTCATCGATCTCCTCTAGCTCTATGCGTGAAATCAGGAATCTCATACCGTAATATATGCCGACCGCGGTGTCCGAGCCCGACGTCTCGCCCATTCTGACGAGCGTCCGGGATACGGCCGCCGCCTCGTCCGGGTTCTTCGAAACGATCGCGTAAACGAGCTCCCATGCCGGGGCCGGCGCTTCGCCGCGCGCGGCTTCGGCCAGGTAGCTCACGCTGTATATAGTGGTCTTGTCCTTCGCTCTTTTTATTATTTCTGTTGCGAGCTTATCTATGAATCCGGGAAGCATGCGATCCCTCTCGCAGGAGAGGAGTCCTATACCCCTTTTGAGTCCGAATACGAGCCCGGCGAGGAAATCGTCGCACGAGGGCGTAAGCCCCGGGCCTAGCCCGAGTATCTGCCCCGCATTTTCCGCCGCTCCGTTCAGGTCACCCGAGAAAAGCGCCCACATGAGCCTTTCGATAAAAGGCCGCGCCCTCTCCGCGACGGACGGCTTCTGCTCCTTTAGGAACACATCCATCGGGCCCCTGAGCTCGACGCTTTCGAGGAGCGGCACGAGCCCCTCGCGCGAGGGATGCGTATATATAACGTCGCGGAGCACCCTCATGTTGAGGTTCATTTCCTCGAGGCCAAGCCGCATTTCAGGATCGGGCGGAGCGTTCCACACCCCGGCTTCCGACAGGTCCACGGCGAAGCCGCCATGGGCGGCACGAAGCGCCTCCGGAGAGGCGGCTATCTCTTCCCCCTCTACCAGACTTGCCGACTTGAAGTCGGTATGTGCATCGCTGAAAACAGCTATAGAGGCGGGGCCGATGTAATCCTTTCCGGTAATAATCTTCACGAGTGTATCTCCTGCGCCCTTCAAATAAACCGCGTGCTCGAAGACGCCCTCAACCACCGCTCTTTCACCCTGTTTCAGTATTTCCCCTGCTCTGTATCCCGCCGCCTCGGCTTTAAAATTAATTCGCTCTTTTGTTTCGCTCATAGCTTCTGCGGAAGGGCCCCCGTCAAACGGCGCACCCGCGAGTGTCCCCGCGGCCGAGCCGCTCCCGGCGCTCCGTCCGGAAAATCAATTATATTTCTTCCAGTGGGGCCGCTTTCCGGGATATGCGCTTAAGAGAATGATCTTCCTCCGGAGGCTCCACGGAACGGCAAGGTAGAGCGGGACGAAAATATTCCTCCAGAAAAGGGGACCGAGACCCCCTTCGCGGTAAGGTTTCGCGCACGATTCCGGGTACCGCGAAATCATCTGGTCGTCCGCGGCTTCCATAAGATATTTTTCAGCGTTCTCTCTCAGCCAGTGTCCGAATGCCATGACCTAACCTCCCGAAGCGTTTCTATGAAACCGCGTCAGCCATTCTGCTTAAGTTTTGCGAGACCGGCCTGCGCCGCGAGCGCTATCGGCTCCATAAGGGCTCCTATCGGCGGCGAGTACACGTTCTCCATCCACGCCAGCTCTTCGAGCTTCACACCTCGCTTTATGACGAACGCGAGGAAGTCGGCTCGCTCCTTTATGCCCTCGCCGCCCGACATCTGCGCCCCGAGCACACGATGCGTGGCCGGGTCTGCTATGAGCTTCACCCTGAGCCTGCTGACGCCGGGGTAATACCTAGCCCTGGATATGCCCATCGCGAATGCGACGACGTGCGGTATGCCGAGCGCCTTGTGGAGCGTCTCGCCCATCGACACGCCGCCCACCTGCACCTGCCCACCGACCATGCCCCACGGTATGAAAACCGGGTCGTATGAGCGGTCTTCGCCAGCTGCATTTGCCGCGGCGACGCGGCCCTGTGAATACGCGTGGCTGCCCGAAAGCCCCTGTATCGGGATGTCGGTCACGCCGTGTACTACCTCGGCGCAGTCCCCGGCAGCGTACACGTCCTTGGCCGACGTCCGCATGTGGTCGTCCACCAGTATCCCGCCCGTCGAGCCTATTTCGAGCCCGGCCGCGCGAGCGAGCCGGTTGTTCGGCTTTTTGGGGAAAGCGACGACGACCGAGTCGCACTCTATCTCGCCCGAGGTCGTGACGACGGATTTAACCTTCCCGCCTTCGCCTTTGAATTCGAGCACCTTCGTCCCGAAGTGAAGCTTCGCCCCCATCTCTTCGAGCGATTCCTTCACGGGCTCCATGATGTCCGGGTCGGCGACCTCGGACATTATCCACGCCCCCTCTTCGACGAGGTGCGTTTCGAGCCCCCTGTGCGCGAGGTTCCCGGTCATCTCAATACCGAGCGGCGTCGCGCATACGACGACCACCTTCTTTATCGTGTCGAGGAACTTGTCGTACTCCATCGCGCGCCGGATGTTCTTCACGTAATGAACCCCTTCGAGGTCGATTCCGGGGATCTCCTGTATGTCGTACTCGAAGCCGGTCGCGATTATGAGCCTGTCCCATCCGTAAGACTCCGTCCCCGCGCTTATCGTGCGGTTAGGTATGTCTATGTTTGTAACAGTAGTCCTGAGCTTGAGGTCGATGCCTATTTTCGCGTAATGCTCGGACGTCTGGAGGAAAAGATTCTCGAAGCTCGGAATCTCCCGCCCGTGAACGAACGGTATGCCGCACGGGCTGTATGCGACGTCCTCGAATTCGGAAAAGAGTGTCACGGAAGCGTCCGGGGCCAGGGATTTCGAAGTCGAAGCTGACGAAATCCCGCCGGCGCCGCCGCCTATTATCACTATTCGCAGTTTATCTTGAGCCATATATTCTACCTTTTAATTTTTTGTCAGCCCGGCCCGCCGCCCCGGCTCCCGCCGGCCCCCCTGATAGAGGAGCCGGCCGACTGGGGTTCAGCTAAGCCTGACTGGTTTTACGAATTTCTTGAACTTGACGTTCCGGGCAAGCGCCCTTTCAAAATCGGGCAGGACCGAACACTCGCCGCAGCTCACGCACCCCGCGATGCTGCTCTTGGACGCGCTGCCGTACTTGGCGAGTATCTTCGCCGCCTCGGTGTAAACGTATGACATGATCTCCGGCTTCGGAGGCTTTATGTCCTCCATCGGCGTTCCCGCAACCGGCCTGAAAGGCACGATGAACGGATACACACCGATCTCGGCGCAGAGCTCCGTGCCGTCGAGTATCGTCTTCAGCCTCTCGCCGAGGCCGACGAGCACGTACGTGCTCACCTGCCACCTGCCGAATACCCGGACGCCTTCCTTCCACGTTTCTATATATTTATCGAGCCCTATCCTCGCCTTCCCCGGGGTCACCCTTTTGAAAACCTCGGGGTCGAAAGTCTCGATGTGAACGCCGAGAGAATCCACCCCGGCGTCCTTGAGACGGCCGAGCCACGATAGATCCTCGGGCGGGATTATCTGCAGCTGTATGGGGACGCCCGTCTCCTTCTTCACCTCGGAGCAAATCTCCGCATACTTCCGGAGCGCCTTCTCTTCGTCGGGCGCCACCCCCGATGTGAAAACGACGTTCGTTATCCCGTCGAGCTCCTTCGCCAGCTTTATAGTCTCGACCAGGCTCTTCGCATTCTTGAACCCGACCGTGCTCCTGTCTTTCAGTGTAAGCTCTATACCGCAGAACTGACACCTCCTGTCGTCGTTCCAGAAATCGCAGGTCTGGAGCAGGGTCGTCGCGAAAGTGGTCGGACAGTGAAGGAGCCCGATACGCTGCATCGGTATCCCCACCGACGTCTCGTGCCCGTGAAACTTCGCGCTGCCCATAAGCTCTACCTGAACCAGCGCGACGCCGTCCTTGAATATCCAGTACTCGTTGTTTATCTGATCGAGATGATAGGGGGACGATGCCACAAAGTCGCCTACGACGGGAACGTTCGCTTCACCGTCGGGGAGTATCTTAAGGTGAATCCCTCCCGTCGGCCCGGCCCCGCCGCTCCTGACGTCCTTCGTGTCAGGAATCCTGAGACCTAAACTCTGCAGCTCTACTTTCAGGGTTGTTGAGTCCATTTCAGCCCCCTTGGCACTTGGTTTATACGACGATCCGCAGCTTATCCGCCAGATAAACTACGAAGCGAATCCCACTACCGACTGCCTCTCCGATACCCTTATAATTAAGGATACTAGGAGTATTAGACAGTCCAAGTGTTAAAGATCATCGCTCCAGCTCTGTGGTGCTCGATCACGATATCGAGGATGTCGGTCGGATGAATCGGCACAACCCCTTCGAGGAAGCTCGATTCATTCTGTCCGAGAAGCGCCGCCGCCGAGAACCTGCATGCGAGCACTTTAATGCCCTCGCTCATCATCCTGTTCACGAGATTCGGGTAGAGCTGAATCCCTGCGCCGTAACCGTCGTCGCCCACGTTCGGCCATCCCCTGTATACGGGTATGCCGGAAGCAGGTCCGTAGAAAAGTACGGTCGTGTCGTACCCCTTCTTCTTGGTCCTGATCGCGGTCAGCATGTTGATGCCCGCGACGGAGCCTTCGTAGGGTACCGAGTGGATGAGGAAAAGTGCCTTTTCTCCCTCTCTGGCCTTATGGTCGGGATAAAGCTTCTCCTCGTAATTAACTAATGCTTTGCCCTTCTCGGGTCTATCCGCTTTAACTCTGTCTACAGCCATGACGAATTACCTCCTGAAGTTTATTTGGTTTCCCATACCCGGCGGACTCGCCGGATACTCTTTATTTTCGTCGGAAACTAAAGCCAAATCCTCGTTTCGGTAAAGCTTCTTATGGTTGTTGCCGACAGCCGAAAGCCAGGCCCCGGACAGGATAAAAAAGGCCCGGTCCCGAATACCCCTCACATTCCCCATGATATTACAATCGGCCTTTGAATTCAATGTAATAGACTCCCTCT
>JBFWTW010000166.1:0-6802 GCA_050247635.1 Candidatus Dadabacteria bacterium
GTCACTTCCGAGGTCTATCTTTCTTTTTCTTGCTTCCTTGATAATGTCGTCTATAGATACGTCAGCCATGACAAGATATTACGCAGGTTCGAGAGTCTTTGTCAATCTATATTTGTCCCGTATTGAAGGGGCGATTCGGCGTTTCAGATAATCGAATCGTGGGAGATGAACGGCCTGCGAACGAGGCCGTGAGCACGCCTCGCCGGGCTGTATTCACCCGCGGCATCCGGCGCAGAATGCGGATTGATTTTAAATCCCGGATGGTTTATTAATTTCATATGGCCCAGAGCACGCTAGTCGTCTACGAACCCGTCGATATGACGGACAAGGCTTATTACTGGAAAGAGTACGCGGAGTTCTACGAAAAGTACTGGGGAGGACCGACCTCGCCCTTCGGTGTATGGTTCGGCAACGAATACGAATCTTTCGTTCAGGCCATAGCCGCACATCTCGGCGTAGACAAGGACGAGCTGGAGCATTGTTTTTTCACCAAGGACGACGAGGGCAAGTATTACGTCGCCCCCTTCCGCTCTAAATCGAATCTCTTCTTTTCGGAGAATTTCATCCCGCTCGAATGGTTCATACTGTTCGGCCCCAAAGACAGGGAAACCCTTTACACGCACTGGGGGTTCAACGCGCTTTATTACAATGCACGGATAGGTGCGGCCATTGAACGGCTGGACGATGCCGCAGAGGTGATAACAAAGTCTATCGAAGGCGGCGGAGCTGCGATTGGAAAGGAGTACGGGTTCGACATGAAGATGCTGCTCGTGAGTCTCCGCGATCTCAGAAGCTGGCTTTCAGGATACGACTCCAAGGGATTCATCGTCCTTAACTACGGCGACCTCTGCGCCGTGATAAACCCGTATTCGCTCGAAAGGGAGCATTCGGTCGAAGAGACGTGGGCGTTTATAGGGCTGCTGAGGGAAGGCAAGTTCGATGAGGCTGCTTCATCGCTGAAAGCCTTTATGCAGAAGTGGGATGATATAAGAACTACCGCCTCCGTCTCGGCGGGCGGCGGCCCGGACGACTCGGCTCTGCAGTGAGTCGGTCCCGCTGCAGCACTCGACTTTCGAGGGCTGTCCTCCCGTATCAATACGCGTCTCTCACTAAATATACGGGATGTAGCCTGCTCTCTTTAAGGTTCTTTATCGACCCTGGGGCACCCGAGGTTCCCCGGTAAACAAGGCGCAGACGTCGGGCTTCACCACCTTGCCCATCTGGTTTCGCGGGAGCTCTTTCACAGTGAGATAGCGCGTCGGGATTTTATACGGCGCGAGCCTTTCCCTGCACCATTCCTTAAGTGAATCGCCGGATAATTCGCCCTCGCCCGTAGGCACGATCGCCGCGGAGACCCTCTCGCCCCACTCCTCGTCGGGGACACCCACGACGGCGCAGTCGGCGATCGAGGGATGCTCCCTCAGCACCTCCTCGATTTCGAGGGCTGATATTTTGTAGCCGCCGCTCTTGATAATATCGACGGACTTCCGGCCGAGTATCCTGTAAATGCTCTCCGCGTCCCGCTCGGCGGCGTCGCGGGTCCTGAACCATCCGTCTTCCATGAAAGACTCCGAAGTCTCGGACGGCCTTTGCCAGTATTCGAGAAAGACATTCGGGCCCTTTACTATAATCTCCCCCTCTGTCGGTCCTGAGAGGATTTCTCCATCTTCATCGATGAGGGCGACCTCGACCCCGGGCAGGGGGCCACCTACCTTGCCCGGCACTCGTTTCCCGGCGAGCGGGTTCGAGAGCGCCATGCCTATCTCGGTCATGCCGTACCTTTCCAGGAGCACGTGACCGGTTATCTCCTCCCATTTGTGAAGCGTCCCGACTGGAAGGGCGGCGGAGCCCGAGACCATGAGCCTCATCCTTCGCGCGGCTTCGGACATTTCCTTTTTTTCGCCGGGCTGCGCTTCGTCCCACGCCCGGATGAGCCTCGTGTAAATAGTCGGCACGGCCATGAACACCGTATAGTCGTTCTTTATGAATTTCTCCCACACTGCCCCGGCATCGAACTTCACGAGCAGCTCGCACTTCGCCCCGGACCAGAGCGCGCAGAGGAGGACGTTCAATATCCCATGGAGATGATGGAGCGGGAGCGGGTTGAGAATGTAATCTTCCTTCGTCCATCCCCACGCGCCGACAAGCGAGGTGATCTGATGCCGTATGTTCGCGTGCGTCGTAACGACTCCCTTGGGCCTGCTCGTCGTGCCGCTTGTGTATATGATCATCGCTCGGCGGCTTTCTCCAAGCTCCTGAAGGGGCGCTGTTTCGCCTTCAATAACATTCCCGGAAAGGAAGAAGCTCGCGCCCAGCGCCTCGGAAATCCTTTCGAGCCTGCCGGCAAATTCCTCGCCGGCGATTACGAACCCGGCCCCGCTGTCCTTAATCACGTATTCGAGCTCGGGGTCCGGATGAGAGACGCACAGCGGAACGGCTATGCCGCCGGCCCTCCATATGCCGAGGAGAATCGCGGGATAATCGAACCCCGGCCTCACGATGAAGGCGACTCGTTTTTCGCCGAGGTCGTTTACGCCCCCGGCTTCGAGAAGGCGCGACGCCACCGCCGCAGAGGCCGAGAGCAGCCTGCCGTACGTATACTCGCCTGCCTCGTCTACGATCGCTATCCGTTCTTCATTCTGCGCGAGATTTTCTATAAGCGGGATTTCGCTCAATGACAATTCTCCTTCAGGTGCATTGCTCTCCTAGGCTAATTATAATTTCCGGGTGATATTTGGTAAAATTAAGAGTCGCATCAAGGGGCGGGAAAAATTCACATGGAAAACGATAGAAGAGGAAAAGTCCTTGAAATAACGGAGCTCGGCGACCCCGTCCTCTGGGGGAGGGCGCGGGAGGTTGAAGACGTTTCCGACCCTGCTGTACAGGCCCTGATAGATGACCTCATCGAAACGGCGTATCATGCAAACGGCGTCGGCATCGCCGCGCCTCAGGTCGGAAATACGGAGAGGGTATTTATAATATCGTCTCATCCCAACGTGAGGTATCCCGACGCACCTGAGCTCGAGCCAACGGCGATAATAAATCCCGAGATCATCTCGAAATCGGAAGAGACGGTCAAGGGATGGGAGGGGTGCCTCAGCATCCCGGGGATAAGGGGCCTCGTTCCGCGCTCGAAAGCGATCCGAGCCAGGTATACGACGAGGGACGGAAAAATCGAGGAGAAGGAATTCAGGGACTTTGTCGCCAGGGTGTTCCAACACGAGCTCGACCACCTGAACGGCGTACTGTTCCTAGACCGCGTCGAATCTACCCGGGACATCGTCACAGAAAAGGAATACGCGAAGCTACTGGAATTAGCGGAAGGCGAGGCTCGATGAAATACATTAACGCATTCATTCTGGTTGTGCTGTTCTCTTTTATCGGTGCTTCCCTTCACGCTCGGGAAAAAGGAGAGACGGTATTTCAGACCTCTACCCTGAGCGCGCTCATGGAAGGTGTATACGAAGGGAACACGACCTTCGGCGAGCTAAAGAAAGAGGGCGATTTCGGACTCGGCACGCTGAACGGCCTCGACGGCGAGATGGTTGGATTCGGGGGGAAGTTCTACCAGATCACGTCCGACGGCAAGGCCCACGAAATACCGGACGACGCCGTCACGCCTTTCGCCGTCGTCACGTTCTTCGAGGCCGACAAGACCGTATCGATCGACGGGCCGCTCGAATGTAGTGATCTCGAAAAATACATATTGTCTCTCCTGCCTTCGGACAATATCTTCTACGCAATAAGAATTGACGGAAGGTTCGAATCGATGAAAACGAGGAGCGTTCCGAAGCAGTCGGAGCCCTTTCCTCCCCTGGCCGAGGTAGTGAAAAAGGAGTCCGTTTTCGAGCTCGGAAGTGTCGAGGGCACGATCGCGGGCTACTGGTTTCCCGAGTACCTGTCGGGGGTAAACGCGGCCGGGTTTCATTTCCATTTTCTGACGGCCGACGAAAAAACGGGCGGACACGTCCTCGACTGCAAGGCGGGGAAAGTCCGGATCGGCATAGATTACAACGACGACCTTCAGATATCGCTCCCTAAGACGGAGAATTTCCTGGACGCCGATATCTCCGACGCGTCGAAGCATTAGCAATTCACAAGCTATTATAAGCGAGGTGGAGAATGAGAATGGATAACAAATCTATAAAATCGGACAGACGCTTCGGAAAAGTCTCAGGCGCGGCGCTTAAGGCCTTCGCGCTCGTGCTTCTGTTTTCGCTCGGCTACGTCGCCAAGCCGGAAGCCGCCGAAATGCCCTCGGGCAAGTGGGTCGATCTCACGCACGACTTCTCGTCCGAAACCATATACTGGCCGACGGGCGAGGGGTTCAAGCTCGAAACGGTATTCGAAGGAATGACAGAGAAGGGTTATTTCTACGAAGCGAAAAAATACCGCGCCGAAGAGCACGGCGGCACGCACATCGACGCCCCGGTACATTTCGCAGAGGGCATGAAGACGGTGGACGAGATACCGCTCGACAGGCTCACGGGGCCGGCTGTGGTAATCGACGTATCGGAGCGGGCAACGAAAGATCCCGACTATCTGGTGAGCGTCGAGGACATCACGGGGTGGGAAAAGGTTAACGGAGCCATTCCCGAAGGCACGATCGTCCTTCTCAATACCGGGTACGGCAGATACTGGCCGGACAGGGCGAAGTACATGGGCACGGACGAGAAAGGTCCGGAGGCGGTAAAAGACCTCCGCTTTCCCGGGCTCGGGCCCGAGGCGGCGAAATGGCTCGTCGATAACCGGAAGATAAGCGCCGTTGGAATAGATACGGCCAGCATAGATTACGGGCAATCGAAGCTCTTCGAGACGCACCGTATACTATCGAAGAATAACGTGCCGGCTTTCGAGAACGTAGCGAACCTGGACGAGCTGCCCGCAAAAGGCGCGCTCGTTTTCGCACTGCCCATGAAGATAAAGGACGGGAGCGGCGGCCCGCTCCGCATAATAGCCCTAGTGCCCGAGAGCCGGTGAAAAGGAGATACATCGACATATGACCAGCCCGAAAAAGACAAGGAAGCAGGCCCTCGACGAGGGCAGACAAAAAGACATATCGGAAGCCGCAAAGGAGTCGGGCCTGATGATACCGGTATTTATCACCTCGGAGGTCTGGGACAACTGGATAGTCCCGGACGAGGACAGCATGAAGAATGGTGAGGACCAAAAGGTACGGCTCAAGGGCCTCCTCGACAAGCTGCTCTACTTTATCAGGGTCCACAGGCAGACGAGCAAATCGAATATCATCTACTTTCCCATTCCTTTCAACAAGGGCGGGGAGGAAAAGACCGTCCAGTTAATGTCGCTCCTCGGCCCGGTCGAAAGCGCGGATAAGAGGCCCTGTCTGACAATCATGACCCCCGAAGAGTACGAAGCCGGGGGGCAGGCGCTCTAGGCTTTTGGCCGCTGTAACCCGCTTGGGCCGTCGCCCTATGATCTCCCTCCCCGCCGAAAACGGATACGGGAAATAATGTATAATAATTAAAAGGCTGCCCGTGATGCAGGAAAGGGAGATATACCTCGATAATAACGCCACAACGAAGCCTCTTCCGGAGGTCAGGGACGAGGTATGCAGGATGCTCGGGGATGAATTCGGAAACCCTTCGAGCGCCCACGAGACAGGCGAAAGGGCGAGGGCCCACCTCGCCGCCGCACGCGACAGGGTAGCCCGCCTCATAGGCTCCCCGCCTTCTAACGTTACGTTCCTTAGCTCGGGGACTGAATCGAACAACATGGCGTTTTATTCCCGTACCCGGAACAAGGGGAAAAAATGCAGGGTCGTGACCACGACTATCGAGCACTCGTCTATACGAAAGATGTGCAGTTACCTCTGCATAAACGGGGTCGAGATAAGGTTCGTAAAGGTCGATAGTAAAGGTATGGTGGATCTCGACTCGCTCGAAAAGAACATCAACGACGACACCACACTCGTTTCCGTCCAGTGGGTCAGCAACGAGACCGGCGTCATACAGCCTATCGAGGAAATCGGCGAAATGTGCCGTAGGTACGGAGTCCCGTTCCATACGGACGCTGCGCAGGCCGTCGGCAAGATAGACATGGCTGTTAAGGACATGCCCATAGACTTTCTCTCATTCACCGGGCACAAATTCCACGGTCCCCAGGGCGCGGCCGCCATATACTCCCGCGACAGGTTCATGCTGGCGCCGATATTCTTCGGCGGTTTCCAGGAAGAGGGGTTCCGGCCCGGAACGGAAAACCTCCCCGGCATAGCGGGGTTCGGAAAGGCCGCCGAGATAAGAAAGGCGAACCTCGAACAGAATGTCGAGTATATGAGGGATCTCCGGGACGGCTTCGAGGCCCGCATACTCGACTTCATCCCGGGCACCAGCGTCAACGGCGACACGCGCCGCCGCATATCCAACACCACCAACATACTTTTTAAAGGAATCGACGGCAGAAGGCTCGTTGCGGAGCTGGACGCGGCGGGGGTAAGATGCTCCCAAAGCTCGGCCTGCACGAACTTCGAAGTCGCACCGTCCTACATCCTCTCTGCGATGGGACTCACCGAAGAAGAGGCCTATTCGAGCGTGAGATTCAGCTTTTCGGTTGAAAACACCTTTGAGGAGGCCAATAAAGCGGTGGAAATAATAAGGGAAGCCTGCGAGAGACAGAGCCCCTGAGACGCCGCCCCGAGGCAGGCGTCATTCACCTGCATCCCCTGCCCCGCAGAACTTCACCGACACCTCTCGAAAACACCGCACACGCCGAAAACCGCGAATGGGAGAAGCGAAAAAGAACTGTCTCGTATCGGGCCTTCCCGGGATCGGGAAGACGACGC
>JBFWTW010000167.1:0-6758 GCA_050247635.1 Candidatus Dadabacteria bacterium
TCCATCCGCAGAAAAAGCTGAGGCCCATAGCCTCGGGAAAGGTTCGCAAGGCAGAAGCCCTTGTAATCGCACTGGCTGCATTCGTCGGGGCGGTGGTCATTTCCTACAGCCTCGACATCGGGTTCCTCGCGGTGGTAATCGCCTATATGGTCCTGAGCGTCCTCTATTCCTTATACCTCCAGAGATTCGCGCTTATAGACTGCTTCGTCATAGCCATAGGTTTCGTGCTCAGGATAGAGGCCGGGGGCTTGGCGTCGGGGACGGTCGTATCCAACTGGCTCCTGCTGACGACCTTCGTGCTCTCGCTCCTTCTGGCGCTGGGCAAGCGGCGCCACGAGTTCACGGCAGCGGCGGCCGACCCCTCCGGGCACAGGGAATCGCTCTCGGGATACAACCTCAATTTTCTGGATCAGGCGATCACGATATTCGCGACGACGGCCATAGTGACCTACGCGATTTATGCTATCGAGGTCGGCTCGAAGGTCTTTCTGATAACCGTGGTGTTTGCGTGTTACGGGGTGCTGAGATACATGCACCTGGTCCAGAGCTCGATAAGCGGCGACCCGACCGAGTCGCTCCTCCGGGACCCGCCGCTCCTTCTGTGCGTCCTGTTATGGCTTATCTTTACCGCCGTCGTCCTCTATCACGACAATCTCCTGGGCCTCTTTCAGTAGCGCCGGGGGAAGGCCGCTCTTTATCGCCGTCTTTGCTTCGCTGACAGCTTTCCCGCGTTCCCCCATCTTGAGGTAGACCTTGGCCAGGATGAGGTTCGCCCGCCCGAACGTGTAATAGTGCTCGAATACCTTCTTTAGATACATTTCGGCGTCGGCGAGGCTCTCGGGCGAGCCCGTGACATCAGCCTTTATATAGTTTATGAGTCCGAGGTGATAGTACGTCCTCCCGTAGCCCCGGTCGAATTCGAGAGCCTTCAGGAACCATCTCTCCGCCTCGGGATAGCGCTCCATCCCGAGATACTCGAGGCCGGCGTTATTCGCCGTCACTGCCTTTCCCCTCGCGCTGTCGTTCATCTCGGGAGAGAGAGCGATTATGTACTCCCTTAAAGCGCCCTCGCTGTCGCCGGCCGCAGACAAGGCCAGGCCGTAATTCGAATGAGGCAGCGGATGGTTCGGGGATTTTATCGACGTATCGCCCCAGAGCGCAAGGTCGTCCGCCCACGCGGCCTGCCTCTGGTACGCGAAGACGGCGTAGAGGAGGACGATCAGCGTCGCGGCCGCCACAGCCGCGCGCCTGTAGCGCCGGTGCTCCGCCGCCCTGAATATCCAGTAGCCGAGGAGGAGGCAAAATCCCGCCGAGGGTATGTACAGGTAGCGCTCGGCGGCGGGCGTCGAGGCTATCCCGAATATAGAGATTATCGCCGAAGGCCCCAGGGTCAGGAGGATCCAGAATATAGAGAACGCGCTCACGTTTTCTTTCTTGATCGCGGAGACGACGCACAATACGGCCAGCGCCGCCGTGACGACAACCGCCGACGAAGCGTATAGAGCGCCGAGCGGGATGCTCGCTATAAAGGCGTTAAAATCGAACGGGAAAACGAGCTTGTTAATGTAGAGCAGGTACGCCCCGAGGATCGTCTTCACGTGTCCGGCGTAAACACCGAAGGTCCCCGCCGCAGCCGAGGCTTCGCCCCCACCGCTCGCGGTCATATCGGGGATATTGGCGAAGGCCCTCCCCCTGAGATAAAGATAAAGCAGAAGGAGCCCGGCATACACGGCGTAGCGGAGTATGCTCGATTTCCGCCGGAGCCTCCGGCTTATAAGGTCGTACCCAAGGACGAGGAACGGGAACGCCACGGCTACCTCCTTCGACATCAGGGCGAGCGAGAAAGAGAGAGCTGTTACGATCAGAAATAAAAGGCTTCTGTAGGAAAGAACGTGCGCGATAAAAGCGAGGAAGAAAAAGACGGCGCAAAGGACGTCCGTCCGCCCTGCTATCCACGACACGGATTCGACGTGCATAGGGTGAAGCGCGAAGAGAAGCGCCGACAGGAATGCCGCGCCCCCGGCCTCTCCTCCCCAAAGCTCTCTCAGTATAAGGAGAGCCGCGAAATAAAAGAGCACTGCCGCCAAGGCGTTCGCCAGCAGATTACTCAGATGAAAGCCCAGCGGCGAGACGCCCCACACCCCGTTGTCGAGAACCATCGACGCGTAAACTACCGGCCTGTAGTAACGCTCCTTTTTATTCTTCTCTATGCCCGGCACGACGACGCTTGCGATATTAGAGGCGTCGAACGAGACGTTACTCTTCGCTATGACTTCCACATCGTCCCACACGAAGCCGTGCTTTAGCGAAGGCGAATAAAGCGCGAGCGAAACGAGGAATATGAATACCGCTGAGAAGAGGGCGCTGCCTGTCAGTCTCGAAAAAAGCTCCATCGGTGAGCTAATTATATCACCGGTGCGAAAACGGGTACACGTGGATTGTGAAAGGCGTTATGGTAGGCGTCGGCTCCGGAATGTGGCGACAAGCACATCATCTGAAAAGATCTTCTTCGGGGTCTCTGATAATTTCCCGTGCGCCGGTTCCGCCCTTCTCGTACTCGTAGCCTCTTATTATGACAACAGGTATGGACGCCGCTTTTTCCATCACGAGCCCCGCCGCCGAGGCGAGCTCGTCGGCGTCGGCCATGACGGTCGCTATTAGAGGAAGCCCCTTGGCGTCTAGTCCTCCCCTGAGGTCCCTCATCGCCTTCATGCCGTGGCAGCCTATGGCTATGTCCACGAGCCCGTCGCGCCAGGGCCTGCCCACCGTGTCGGTTATTATCACCGCCGCTTCGACGCCGAACGTGCGCCTTATCCCCTCGGCCAGCCTCCTCGCCGACTCGTCGGAATCTATCGGCAGGAGAGTCACGTGGTCACCGCCCGAAACGTTTGACGCGTCCACGCCCGCGTTGGCGGATATGATACCGCCCCGCGTCTCCACTATAAGCCGCCCCTTCTCGGGCTTCCTCTGGTCCATCCTTATGACCTTGGTAGTCTCGGAGAATATCACCTCGACTAGGCGCGGGTCCTTGCCGAGGGTCTTCGCTACAGATTCGGCGAAGGGCGATGGCTCGACTTCGTTAAGATCGACGATGCGCCCTTCGGCCTTGGACACTATCTTCTGTGCGAAGACGACTACGTCCCCCTCTTCCACAGAGATCCCCGCCTCCCCGGCAGCGTCGGCAAGGATTCGGACGAGGTCGTCCCCGGGTTTTATCTCGGGTATTCCCGGAACGGGAATTATGGAAAGAGGCTTTGGAAAGCTCGGCATATTAGTGTCCGCCTGAACGGGAATTTCTTTACCGGGAAGATAATAGTCGAGCGCCCGTTTTATTCAAGGCCGGGCCGGTTTTTTCCCGCGGGAGAGAAACTTCATCCCGCATCCGGCATCATACATTACAAAAACATTAAAAAAGAGTGCTCCAAATCCGCGAAATAAGTTAGTATTTAAAAATAAACCATTTGCAGGGGGGTTATACCATGAAGGATTTAGCTTTAGGAAAATCGTTTTTATTATCGGCACTCGCGCTGGTTCTCTCGTTCGGGCTTTTTGTCATGCCCGCTGTATCGCAGGATTCCCCGATGGACTCCGCGAAAGACGCCGTGAATAGCGCCGTCGATAGCACAAAAGAAGCGGCCGACGAAGCAGGAAAGGCCATGAGCCAGGAAACCGACAAGATGAAGGAAGAGATGATGGCCAAGTGGCAGGAATACGCCACCCCCGGCGAGAATCACAAGCCTCTCGACCAGCTCGTCGGCAACTGGGACTACACGGTAAAGTTCTGGGAAACGCCTGAATCCGAGCCTTCCGAATCCACCGGGTCCAGCGAGATCAAGTGGATACTCGGCGGAAGGTACATTCAGCAGGCCTCAAAGGGCATGGCCATGGGGCAGGAGTTCGAAGGCATGGGCCTTATGGGCTATGACAACGCCAAGGAAGAATACGTGAACGTATGGGTGGACAACATGGGCACCGGCATTATGACCGGAACGGGCACTTACGACCCCGCGACCAAGACCTTCGAGGACAAGGGAACTTTCTCCTGCCCGATGGAAGACGAAAAGGATAAGCCCTACCGCACGGTGACGACAGTCAACGGTCCGGACCAGTTCACTTTCGAGATGTTCGCCGCGGGGCCGGACGGCAATGAAGCCCGCATGATGGAAATCGTCTACAAGAGAAAGAAATAAGCGCTCACTGGCCCTGCTTGTTCTGCGTCTTGTTCCACCGGAACGGCGCGGCGAGCTGGCCTAGAAAGGCTTTAGGCATATATTCTTTTATCCCGAGGGGCCCCACATGGCGGTCCCTCGGAAAATAAAAGGTCCCGAATATCATGTCGAAGAGAAGAAGATTCTCGCCGTAGTTGTTGTTCCCTTCCTCCACCTTCTTCGAGTGATGCCATCTGTGTACGTTCGGGGTGTTGAATATGTAGTTTAGAACCCCGCAGTGCACGTCGATGTTACAGTGCGTAAGAAGCCCTATGAACGCCGTTATCGAGCTGAAGTAAATGAATACGTCGCCTGGCACGCCGAGCAGAAAGAGAAGCGGTATGCTGAACAGAAGGCTGTTGAAGGTATCGACGAAATGGAACCTCCCGGTGTTGAAGAACCACAGCTTCTCGACGCTGTGATGAACCGAATGGAAGCGCCAGAGGAAAGACCACGTATGCTCCAGCCTGTGCGCCCAGTAGAGTCCGAACTCGCTTATCACCATCGTCAGAACAACCTGCGCCGCCAGCGGCAGCCCCGAAGGCCAGTACGAGCTTGCATCCTTGTTGCCCATCGTCTGTATGATCCCGCTTATAAGTAGAAGGAACAGCGCCAGCTGAATGAGGCCCTTGTTAAGGATCGTATGCGCGAAGTCAGGGAACTCCTGCCCGTCGGATTTCACCCAATCTTCCCTGTACGGCATGAGCCTTTCGAGGACGAACAGCGTGGCCGCGAGGCCAAGGTAAGCGATGTTGAAATAGAGCGTCGGACGCCCGCTTTCGATGCCGGTGTACACTAGGAAAATCGGCACGCCGAGGAGAATCGGCCACAGTATATAGGCTAGTATTTCCTTCGCTAAATTTTTCATCTCAGGTTCCCGCTTCAAGTTGTTTTAGGTAGCGCCATTGCCGCAATATAGCGGCCGGACAGATAATTCCCATATTTTAACCAACCGCCTGATTATATACCATAGCATTGTTAAGCAATTTTGAAGCGGGGCTTTTGGTGCGGCCCGGCTCAGGCCCGGAACTCGCCGGCGCCATCAGGAAAAGAGCGCCGGGTGAGGATGTGGAGTGTTATTTCCACTTGATATTACAGCCTATGCTCGGCACCTGATCTTCTGGCACGGACTCGCCGTGAAGGATGCTGTCGAGCGCCTTCCTCAAGGCAGCGCCGGTCACGGGTTTGCCGTTCCCCGGCCTCGAATCGTCGAGCTGTCCCCTGTAGACACACCCGAGCCCGGCGTCGAAGACAAAGAAATCAGGCGTGCATTCTGCGCCGTATGCCCTGGCGGTCTCCTGTGTTTCGTCGAAGAGGTACTCGAACGGGTAGCCGAACCTCTCGGCGACCTTTTTCATATTCTCCGGCGAGTCGTCAGGATATTTCTCGACGTTATTGGAGTTTATAGCGACAAAGGATACCCCCTTCGGCATATAGTCGTTCGCGAGATCGACAAGCTCCTTCTGGACATGCTTCACGTAAGGGCAGTGGTTGCAGATAAACATCACCACCGTGGCTTTATCGGACTTGAGATCGCCGAGGCTGTACTCGCCTCCGCTTACGGGGGACGGCAGCCTGAAATCGGGTGCTTTAGTGCCCAGGGGCATCATGCTCGAAGGGGTAAGTGCCATTTGGCCTCTCCTGTTATCGTTACGGGGTTGTAATTGCGGATGAAATTATATGTTACATGGATATCAGAATAATCACAGCCCGGCATCCTGCACCCGGCCGGTCTATTTTATTCCGGCACGCGTTTAGCATCCCCCGGAATCTACACATTAGGCCAACAGTCCTCAAGCACTCATAACGAGACTTTTCAGCAAAAGAACAATCTTCTTGACAGACCGGTCTGTCTGCCCTATAATCCTTACTATGAAAAAAACGAGGGAGTTATCCAGCAGAGAGAAAATAGTCCAGACGGCGAGCGGGCTTTTTTACAAACAGGGCTACCACCAGACCGGCATCAACCAGATAATCGGCGAATCCGGTGTGGCCAAGGCTACCTTTTACAGCCACTTCAAATCCAAGGAAGATCTCGGCGTCGAATATTTGAGAGAGCGCGACCGGCAGGATACGGAGGCGGTGAAGGCAATGATCGACGGCATCGAGGACCCCTACGAAAAATATATGTCTCTCGTAAAAGGCCTTAAAAATCATATGATTGAGACGGATTTCAGGGGATGCGCTTTCGGCAATATGGCCGTCGAGATAACCGAGCCCTCCCACCCGATGCGCCAGGAAGTAAGGCAGCACGACGACAGGTTTCGCTCCATTTTGAAGGAAATCATCCGGGACCTCAAGAATTCGTCCCCCAAATATAAAAAGATAAACGTCGATGAGACGGTGGACGCCTATCACCTTCTGGTCGAAGGCGCACTCACGGCGAGCAAGAACTATCACGACGCATGGCCCATAGACCGTGCGGTTAAGGCGGTAGAGAAACTAATTGAATAATGCACTACGGCAGACAGACTGGTCTGCAGACACCACACTCAAAGGAGGAATGAGAAAATGAGCAGTCAATGGGTCATAGACGAAGCGAAGTCGGAT
>JBFWTW010000168.1:0-6699 GCA_050247635.1 Candidatus Dadabacteria bacterium
GGCTCGAAACGTCCGCAAGATCGAGCTTTTCGAGCTTGAGATCCGCACCTATGGCGCCCGCTGCCCCGAGGGTAAGCTCGCCGACGGCGGAATTGTCCTTGTGGTAAAGGTTAAAGGAGCTTACCGATATGCCGCCGTTTTTCAGCAGCGCGCTTATGGGACGCTTGTTCTCGAAGAGTGCGTCCTTAAAGGCCAGCTTGATTTTCGGGATTTCGATCAGCTTATCTTCGGTGTCGAGCCCGGAAGCCTTGAATTCGGCCTCGTATTTCCTGTCCGGGGCTTCTGTTATGTGGACCCCGCCGTAGACTTCGCGGCCCCGGCTCTCCGCATCGAAATCGGCGGCCTCCATCGCGCGGCCCTGTATCTCTATGCCCTTGAGCTTGCCCTTCGCCTTCAATTGAAGGTCCGAGGGGTCGAGGTAGGTTTCGGCGGAGAGATCGATCTTCTCTACAGTCAGCTTTTGGCTCCGTGACGCGAAATCCCTCCCCTTGACGGTCGCTGTGAGCCTCGGCTTTTCGAATGTGCCTTTGACAGTGCCCTCGGCGCTCATGCTGCCCGCGAGCTTATCCCCGGGGACGAGGCCGGGCAGAGCGCCGAGATCGCCGACGTTAACGCCGTACTTGACCCCCCTTTCCGAACCCGTGCCGATGCTGCCCGACGCCTTTGCCGAAAGACGGCCGGATTCGAGCGTCAGGGTTCTGATGTCGAGGGACGAGGGGGCGAAGGAAAAATCCACCGTTCCGCGGTCGAGCTTAAAGCCCTTTATCACGGAGGGGGCAATATCGCCCTTGACGGAAAGCTGAAGTCCGTCGGGGGGCTCTTTTCCGGGCACTGTCGAGCCCTTTACGTGGAGCTTCGAGTTAAAGTCGGTTTCGTTCGGGAAGTCTGTCAGTATATTTGCGAAGTTGGTTTTGGATGAGGATGTATCGAGGTCGAATTCTATTTTGTCGGGATGGATTTTTATGGGGCCGGTTAATGTTATCTCGCCCGTTTCGGAGCCGTTCATTTTGAAGCTCTCGAGGGCGACGTCGAGCGCGGGCGGCTCCTTGCCCTTCCAGCCGGCCTTAACCCTGAGCCGGGAATCTACCAGCGCGTTCACGTCTTTGTTGAGCTCCTCGGGGGCCCCTTTGGGCTGTGTCTTGTCGAAGATTTCGAGGAGGCGCGCCGCCGATGTGGAATCGACGGAGAGATTAATGTCGGCCTCGTTCGATTTACCGGGTTTCGTTATCTCGTAAAGCCCGAGGGTGCCGTCGAAGTCCGCCTTCCCGAAGGGCGAAGAGAGTTTGCCGCCTGTGAGCGTGACCGATGTGTTCTCGACCTTGATCTTCCTAATGGAGCCTTCGAGGGTTTCCCCGAGTATGGACGAATCTATTACCTCGAGCTTTCCCGACGCCTTGAGCCCCTTCCATCTTTCGGACGAGCCCCTGGCGCTTATCTCGGCGCCGAGCCGCCCGAGCTCGCCGGCGTCGATGTTTTTGATCGTGCCGCTGAGGGTGAACGTCGGGCTCTTCAGGTTTTTCATCGTCCCCAGGGCGTTTACGCGGGCGCCCCGGAAGTTAAAGAAGGCGCGCTTTACGTCGAGGACGTCTATCATTTCCTTGTTCGAATAGACCGCTTTTCCGTTTATGTTGTCGAAATAGAACTTATCGGGGTTGTTTATATTCGGCACGGCCGTGAAGACGGCGTCTTTTATTACGAATTCGGCGTTGTCCGTTATCTTGATGAGGTTTACGGCGACCTCGGCGCTCGGGAGCTCGAATACCGAGTGCTGGTTCTTCGGTATGTCGTAAATCGTCATCTTCGCGTTCTCGACGAATCCGTTCTTGATGAAGATGTTCCAGTCGGGGTTGGGCTTCTTCTCCTTCATGATGAAGCGCTCGCCGAGCTTGGTGAAGTTCCAGGAATCCCCGCCGTAGTGTATGAGATTTATTGTGAGCCCGGAGATCTTGACCTCGTGGAGGGGAATCACCTTGCTGAAAAGCATGGAGCCGTCGAGGATTATCGGGAGGGAGTAGTCGATGAATACCTCGTCGCATGTGATGAATCTTTCTCCGTCGATGTCGAACGTGACGTTCTTGAGCGAAATTCCCTTAAGGAAGTTGCCTTCTATGCTGCCGATCTTGAAATCCTGGGCCGTGAGAGAGGTCACTATCGAGTTGGTCGTGAGCTTGACGAACTGACGGAAGTAATGCGTCTGGATGATGATTATCGCAATGCCGGTGAGAATCGCGAGTATTACGAAGAATAATCCTATGGGTATGAGGACTTTGGAGCGCATGGCGAGTACATTGAATTATAACATAACGCCCGGCGGTAAGGAGGCGTAAAACGCCTTATTCAGGGCTTTCGGCGCTTTGGGTGACGTGATCGGGAACTCGCCGAAAACCAAGCGCAGAATTACCGGGTTTAGCGATTCGCTTCGGGGCCTTTAAAAGCCCGCCGCAACTTGCTAAGGCGCGCCCAGTCAGGATAATATTTTAGAACTCGGGAGTAACCTTTTTCCAATGCCAAAACTTACCATCGACGGGATAGAAATCGAGGTCGAAGACGGGCTTAATCTGATACAGGCGGCCGCACGGGTTGGCGTTGAAGTCCCGCATTTCTGCTATCATCCGGGCCTTAGTATAGTCGCCCAGTGCAGGCAGTGCCTGGTAGAGGTGGAGGGCGTGCCTAAGGTCATGCCGGCGTGCAATACCTTCGTCAGGGACGGATTAATCGTCAAAACCAACACCGAAAAGGCCGTAAAAGCCAGAAAGGCCACCGTCGAGTTCACGCTCATCAACCATCCGCTGGATTGCCCGATATGCGACAAGGGCGGCGAATGCCCGCTCCAGATGACTACCGTGAAGCACGGGCCCGGCTACAGCAGGTTCGAGGGGCCGGAAGAAAAGAAGGTCCGGAGGAAATATTATCTCAGCGACAGGATACTCTACGACCCGAACAGGTGCATCATGTGCACTAGGTGCGTCAGGTTCACAGAAGAGGTGACCAAGACGGGCGAGCTCGGGTTCGACGGGCGCGGTTTCAGAAAAAAGATCGTCGTTTTCCCCGACAAGAACCTCGACAACGAGCTTGCGGGGAACGTTACGGACCTCTGCCCCGTCGGCGCGCTCCTAAACAAGGGGAATCTCCACGAAGAAAGGGTCTGGTACTGGAAATTCACGGACAGCGTTTGCTCGCTCTGCAGTAACGGGTGCAACATCACCGTCGGGGTCGACCCCAGGAAAGGGAAGGTTTCGAGGGTGAGGCCGAGGATAAACATGGACGTCAACGAGTACTGGATATGCGACAGGGGAAGGTACGATTTCAAGCGTGTCCAGGAAGGAGCGACGCGTCTTAAGGACCCCATCCTCAGGAAGGGTGAGGGATTTATGAAGGCCGATTGGCCGGAGGCTTCTGCCGCCGCCGCCGATGGGCTTACCGCCGGGAGCGCGTCTTCGGCTTCCGTGGCCATACTCGGCTCGCCGACGCTTACGAACGAGGAGCTTTATCTTCTGAAAAAGCTCGGGGAGCGGCTCGGCGGCGTAAGGGTGGTGTCTAATTCGCTTGAACCCGAGGGCGAGAAGCTCTACGGGCTTATAAGCAGCGATCCCTATCCGAACTCCAGAGGAGTCAGGGACATGGGGCTCGAATACGGCCCCGGGAAGGTCGCAGCGCTCGCAGAATCGATAATAAATGGAAGTATAAAAGTTCTTTACGTCGCCGGCGAGGATATCTTCGGCTTCGTACCGGAGGAAGAGCACCCGAGGCTCCGCGAGGCGCTTTCGGCGCTCGATCTCCTGATAGTGGAAGACTACAAGGTCACGGAAACGGCAAAGATGGCCCACGTCATACTGCCCGGGGCGAGCCCGTACGAAAAGGACGGCACGTTCACGAACGACGCGGGCCGCGTCCAGAGGATAAGGGAGGCCATCGCCCCTCCCGGAATAGCGAAACCGGACTGGGAGATAATCTCCTATATCGGAAGCCTCGTTAACCCGGGCGGATTTAACGACTATAGCCATCCTTCGCTCGTCATGAAGGAAATTTCCGGTACCGTTCCGGCTTACGGGAAGCTCAGCTACGAGAACATAGGAGTTCTCGGCGGGAGCGCCGCTTCATAGCACCAAGAGATAAATAATGATTTGGGTCGAATTCGGAATCGCATTCGTTAAAATCGCGCTCGTGCTCTTCGTCGTGCTGACACTTGTCGCGTATCTTACGCTGGCGGAAAGGCGCGTGAGCGCGTTCATACAGGACAGGCTCGGCCCTAACCGCGTGGGCCCGTTCGGCCTCCTCCAGCCGCTAGCGGACGGCGTGAAGTTCATATTCAAGGAAGACATAATCCCTTCGCACGCGGATAAGCCTTTTTATATAATCGCGCCCGCGTTCGCCCTCGTTACGGCCATCATAGCCCTTGCCGTGGTGCCCATAGGCAAGGGGTTCAGCACGGATCTCTTCGGGCTTCTGCCGGAGCAGATATTCATTACGTTCCAGATAGCGGACCTTAACGTCGGCGTGCTCTACATTCTCGCGATCGGCTCTCTCAGCGTTTACGGCGTCGTGCTTGGCGGGTGGGCTTCGAACAGCAAGTATTCGTTCCTCGGAGGCCTCCGGGCGGCGGCGCAGATGATAAGCTACGAGCTTGCCATGGGCGTGTCCATACTGGGCGTAATCGCGTGGACGGGCTCTTTAAGGCTGGACGAGATAATAGAAGCGCAGGCCAGCTGCTGGTTCGCCATTCCGCAGATCCTGGGCTGCATAGTGTTCGTGACGGCGGCCTTCGCCGAGACGAACAGGCTCCCCTTCGACATGCCCGAGGCCGAGCCCGAGATCGTGGCCGGTTATCACACCGAGTACAGCAGCATGAAGTTCGCCATGTTCTTCATGGCCGAGTACACGCACATGATAGTGGTGTCGTGCCTCGCCGTCGCGCTCTTTTTCGGCGGGTGGTACCCCCTCCCCTTCGGCGGCTGGTTCGGCATAGACATAGACAAGTACTGGTTCCTTCCGCCGCTCGTTTTCATCGGCAAGGTGCTGGCGTTCCTCTTCTTCTTTATCTGGGTGAGGTTCACGCTCCCGAGGTTCAGGTACGACCAGGTCATGAACCTCGGCTGGAAGGTGCTTTTCCCGATAGCCATAGCCAACCTTTTAATCGTGAGCGTTGCGATACTGGTGCTCCAGCATTACGGATATATGTAATACCGGCCTTCGGACGGTTCCTTTTTACAGGCTTTTCCATCCACACCATTCCGGTTTTAGAAAGTAGGGATTAATACGTGCGCGTTGGGGCTGGAAGTTATTTGGATTCGACGAGGCTTATCGTGTCGTCGAGGTTGGGTACCATGCAGAGGAATTCAAAGCTCTCGTCGCCGGTGACCTCGTACCAGTGGGGCACCCCGGCGGGGATGTAGAGGACGTCGCTGGGGCCGACCTCGAAGACCTCGTCGCCGATGCCAATCCTGGCCCTGCCGCGGAGGACGAACTGCTCGTGCTCCACTGTGTTGGTATGGGCGGGGATGCCGCCCCCGGGCTCCATAATGAACCGCCTCATGGCGAAGTTCGGGCCTTCTTCTCCGCCGATGAGCACCTGGCGCGAAACGGACGTCCCGGCGCTCACCTTCTCGACCGGGACATCGTTTATCTTCTTTACGGACGGCTTCGCGGCCATGATCACACGTCCAGATTGCTGACGTTAAGGGCGTTGGTCTCGATGAATTCCTTACGTGGCTCGACCTCGTCGCCCATGAGGATAGTGAAAATCTTGTCTGACTCGAACGCATCCTCAATCTTGACCTGCTTCAGAACACGCGTATCGGGATTCATCGTCGTCTCCCAGAGCTGCTCGGGGTTCATCTCGCCGAGCCCTTTGTAGCGCTGTATGGACATGCCCTTCTTACCGCGGGAGAGGATGTATTCCGTTACGGCGGCGAGGCTCGGGAGGTCCACCGAGTTGCCGTTGTCGCTGACCCCGTAGGGCGGGTCGCCGACGGCCTTGATGGACTCGAATATGTTCTTTATCTCGCCGAATTCAGGGGAATCGAGGAAGTCGAAATCGATTACGGTCGTCCTGTTCCTGCCGCTTTCCTTGAATGTGTACGAGATGCGGGAGGAATCGTGCTCCTGATCGTCGAGGAGCTCCCAGTCGAGTCCGGTGATTTCCGGATAGCGCTTTTCGAGCCATTCTTTTATGGCCAGAAGGTGCGTTTCGAGCTCGGACTCCTTTTCGTGCTTGAGGAGGCTCTTCCTGAACCCTTCCCTCGAGGCGAAGGCCTCGACTATACGGGAATCCCTGCCCCACCTTCCCGCCCTTTCGAGGGCGTTCCCGTAGGAGATGGACCGCTTGATTATATCGAAGAGCCTGGAGCCCTTGATTTCGCGTGAGCCGTTGCCGTTTTCGGATATGTTGAGGACGACGCCGTCGGTGCCGTGCTCGAGGAAGTAGTTCACGTATTCGTGGTCGTCCTTCAGGTACTTCTCTTCCCTGCCCCTCTTTACCCTGTAGAGAGGCGGCTGGGCGACGTAGAGATGGCCATGGTCGAGGATCGCGCCGAACTGCCTGTAGAAGAAGGTCAGAAGGAGCGTCCTTATGTGCGAGCCGTCTACGTCGGCGTCCGTCATGAGGATTATCTTGTGGTACCTCAGCTTTGCGATGTCGAAGTCGTCGCTGCCGACGCCCGTGCCGAGGACGGTTATAAGGGTCCTTATTTCCTCGTTGCT
>JBFWTW010000169.1:0-6706 GCA_050247635.1 Candidatus Dadabacteria bacterium
TACAAAGTCTTGGTATGTGCGTGGCCGGCATCGTTATGTTGGTGGTGGTGTGTTTCTTCGACGTGCAGCTAGGTAAGGTCATAGCCAAGAAAGTAAGGGAGGAGTCGGGGTATGCCAAGTCCGTCCATGCTTTACTAGACGAGGACTTCTTTGCACCGTATGTATTCTTGGGGTCTCTTCTCAGGCTTCCTGTCTACGGGGTGATCCTGAGTCTGGCTGTCGAGTTCGAGTGGTTGAAGATCTGGATTGCTCCGAAACTGTGGCTCGTCGAGAAAGCAGCAGAGCTTCTTAAGTGAGGGTAAGATAATGACTACTTATTTCTTGGCCAAGTATCGCAATTCTCCAACGCTAACGGGGCTGGAGATTGCCCGTCGCCTGGGTATAACTGTTATAACTCCGAAGACAATGCTTCGGTGGGTAAGGCCGCACGATGTCGTAATTAACTGGGGTCGGGTGGTCGTGCTCCCACCAGAACTAGCGGAAGAAGTTGTGTGGCGTAATAAGCCGGAGGCTATCTCCGTGTGTGGGCACAAGCTCCGAACTTTGGCCCGACTCCAAGAAGCTAAAGTGCCTACACTGGAATACACAACGGACCCGGCAGTGGCTGCTGAGTGGGGGGGCAGGGTGTACGCCCGGCACTTACTCCGGGCTTCGTCCGGAAGAGGTGTGGAAATCGTCGAGCCAGGCTCACCAATCCCCCAAGCACCACTGTACACACGTGAATTCGATACTCGGGAAGAGTACCGAGTACACGTAATGTACGGGTCTGGGGCATTCTTTATCCAGAAAAAAATGAGGATGCGGCAAGAGCGACGGCCCCCGAACTACACCCCGTTTGTCCGCTCTCACGGAAATGGGTGGGTATTTACGCATAAAGAAGTCAACGTTCCTGTGGGAGTGGCAGCAATCGCGGGAAGTGCGGTGGTTGCTTGTGGTCTCACGTTCGGGGCCGTTGATATTCTGTTTGATGGAAAGCGTGCTGTAGTGTGTGAAGTTAACTCAGCCCCCGGAGTAGGAGGTACCACCGTCGACAAGTATGTAGAAGCGTTTCGTTGTCTTGGCATCTGATTTTGTAACTGTTGTAGGAGTTGATTATGAATCTTGTCTCTCTTGGCTCTGATCCCGAATACATCCTTCACAAGAAGCGGGGCAACTCCCGCACTTTCGTGGGTTCTCAAGGCATTATCCCCGGCAACAAGCGCCGACCCCATCGTGTCACGCACGGCGCTATCCATCGTGATAACGTGCTACTCGAACTTAATCCAGAGCCTGCCACGACGGAGGAGGAGTTCGACAACAATTTGCAGGTGCTCTTGGACGAAGTTCAGCGAGACTATCTAACTCCTAAAGGTGCCCACATCACCCCCAAGACTTCTCATGTGTTCGCCGAGAAATTTATCCAACTACCGGAAACACGGGAGTTCGGGTGTGACGGTGACATCTGCGCTTGGGATGTTGAGTACGAGCAACCTATTCCGGAACTGGTCGGTCGGTTGCGCTCCGCTGGAGGGCACATCCACTTGGGTTTAGACAATCCCGATGTCTTCGAGTTCCCGAGTATTGTTCAACGGCTCGATCTTTTCGTCAGTCTACCTCTTGTACTTCTCGATGCCGACGTTTTTCGGCGGCGGTGGTACGGGCAAGCAGGCAAGTACCGGCCTAAGTCTTACGGCTTGGAGTACCGCACACCTAGCAATTGCTGGACATTCGCCGCTGAAAATCGGCGGTGGGTTTTCCGCCAAGCCCAGCGAGCAGTGAGTTCTAATATTCACATTGCTCCAGTGTTGGGGCGCATGCTTCAACAGGTCATCAACACAAGTGATCGTGAGGGTGCCATTGCCTTGATTAACGAATTCTCCTTGGAGATGCCTTATGTTGTTTGAACACATGGAGAGGAGTGATGCCCGAATGTGGTTCGAGGGAACTATTGTTCGAGCCACTTGGGAGGATATGCGAGGACCGTCTCCTGTAGTAGCTGCTGTTTCCTTCGAGGCCGACGACCCGGATGAGACTGCTGAGCTAGTACTTCGGAACAGGAGGGGTTTACTTTACAAGGGAGACGGGCAAGGAGTAGAACTTATCCCCATCCTATTCGAACCAAAGAATGTCAATGTGCCGACGCCACTGGGTAGCTGCTGGGTGTCACGAGGAAGTTATGCTCGGCGGTACCAAAAGAGCATTAGCTGTGAGGGTGTGGTAGGGAATACGACCAACGCTCCAGTGAGCATCCGTGCCAGCAGACCCTCAATTAGGGATCTTCTGTGGATCATGCTCACTGGGGAGCAGGAGTACCCAACCCCTTGGGCTGCACGAAAGCGTCTCATGGACGAAGAGGTCTGGTCCGTGGCTTTCTCTGAACATTTTGCCATAACCCGATCACTCGCGAGGCGCGAGTTATTGCTAGCGTACAAAGGGGTACTCGCCGGAGTGTTTCCGTACTCTAAACAATTAGGGATGTCAATGATAAACAAGTGTGCGTTGCTTCCCGACTTTGCACATCTGGTGGAAGAGCTCGCCCCATACGTCGTACCGGAGGTTAAAAATGAGGGGTAATATCGGAAGTATCTTGGGTAAAGGGCGCGACCCGCGCTCCGTAGTTGCAGGAGAGTCAATCGAACATACACACCTCTGCGGTGTTGAGGTAGAGATGGTCGGTCTCGCCGACTGCCCTGTCCTAGTTTACTGGGACGCTAAGCGGGATGGTTCTATTCGCGGCGCGGGTGCTATGGAATTGACTTTTACTACTCCTCTCGGAGGGGCGGACATAGAAAGTGCCCTGGAAGAACTAGCTTCTTTCGTGAGCACGCAGCCACGGGCTGGTGTCAATTATTCATGCAGCACCCACGTCCACTTGGACGTAAGAGACCTAACTCCACAAGAACTGGCACGCCTAATAGTGTGCTATCTTGTGTTCGAGCGTGGGCTGTACAGGTTGGCGGGAGAGGGACGATACCTCAGTCCATTCTGTGCCCCCCTGTACTCCATTAACAATTTCGTATACGACGTAGCTAGTGGCGCTGGTGGAGAGTGGGTATCCCGAGCAGGAAACTTCGGTCGGTATGCGGGGCTCAATCTTGCGGCGATAGATCGCTTTGGGTCTCTTGAGTTTCGACACCTTGAGGGCACTCTGGACACGCAACGCATCAAGGAATGGATCAATCTTGCCGGGAGTCTTAAGACTTACGCACAACAAGGAGGTGACTGTTATGAAATTCTTTTGAGAACTTCTGCCGGTTACGTGGAGCTTTGCGAGAGCATCTTTGGGAAACGCGCCCCCCTGTTTATGTACCCGGCCGCTGAAGAAGACTCCTTAAAAGGTAGCCGTATGGCCCAGGACTTTCTGTATTTGTACGATGCACACAAGGGGTCCCCTCTACAGAACGAAGAGGACCGTGCAGTAGAGATGGGGCGGTGCGCGCCAGGTTCTTCTGGCCACAGCGTGGCGACTAAGTATCAGAGGAATACCAAAAAGAGTAAGACTGCCGAATTCCTCCTTGGCGACCTGGCACCAAACGACCTTCATCGTATAGGCGCTGAACTGTTTCGTGACCGCGGCGCTGTGCGAGCAGACGCTATCCCGGATCCGGAGGGTGAATAAATGTGTGGTATCATTGGTTTTCACGCCAAGCCCAAGTCTTGGGAATCATGGAAGGAGCGGGGCGGATGGCTTAACGCGATGATGACAGTGTGTTCCCTGCGTGGTGAGGATAGTGCGGGTATTGGAGTTGTCCGGCAGGACGGGGAGGCCTTGGCAGCGAAGGCTGCGGTCCACCCGTGGTACTTCATAAATTCTCCTATCATGGCGCAGATAGACAGAGAACTGCCAACTGCCCAGATTGTCCTCGGGCATTGTCGGGCGGCTACACAGGGGGCCGTCACTAATGCTAATGCCCATCCTTTTATGGTCGGGGATGTGATGATGGTTCATAATGGGACTATTCATGCCACGGACATGAATACACCCAATGGGGCAGGGTTCATCACCGACTCCCATAAACTCGCTGCCCTTCTTAGTGAGGCTGCTGTTGGGGATGCCCATACTGTGTTCGGGGAAACGGGGGGAGCGTGGGCGGTAGTGTGGTATGATAAACGGGACGGTAGTTTGAACTTCGCACGCAACGATCAGCGTCCTATGTACTTCGGGCACACACCAGATAAGAAGATCCTGACGTGGGCATCAGAGAGTTGGATGCTACTAGCGGGGCAGTCTCGGGCTGGTGACAGGCTGAAGTCATTAGAGATTAACGAGGTACCCAAGCAAACCCATCTCAAGTATCTACTGGACGATGAGGAGCTGAGGGCATACACTCGGCCAATCAAGGAGTTCGTGGACTATCTTCCGGCGTACCACCACCACGGGTGGAGAGGCAACGGCAGGCACGAGACTACCAATTATAGTGCCCAAGCAAGTGAGGTACCGGAATGGGCTCGGTACGGCAAAAAGGTAGACTTTGTTGTTAGTGAGTTCTTGCCCTATACATCTTCGGCCATAACGGGCCAACTGATTGGGCAACCCATCGGCAAGGAAGGGGGGGTAGAGGTCCGGGTAGTGGCACACGGATTTCCACACACTAAGTGGGGGCCAGTTAAGAATGTTAGTATGCCGGTATTTACTGGTGTGGTGTCGGGCTCAATCACCCAAGGAACAGGGGCCGACAAGTATGTGTCTGTGACCATCAAAGATGCTGTGTACGTGTGTACGTACAAGAAGTATTTGCGTAAGAATCCTGCTGCACCGGCTATCCTAGAAGAGCCCCCCACAAATGTCATCGCTCTGCCTCATGTAACGTCTAAGGTTCCGGGTCCGGGAAAGAGTATGTTGACAATCAAGGAGTTCGTATCCAAGACGGCTAGTGGGTGCTGCTGGTGTGCCGACGACATCTACTTGTCAGACGCAGACGCTATGGGATGGTCAGCGACGGGAGAACCTGTGTGTCCGGGATGTCTTGGTGAGATGTCCAGGGCCGGCCTTATCTAAATCAAAGGAGATGGTTATGTACGATCATAAAGTCTACGATGCTTATTCCCAAGAACACCTACGCAGGACTCCTCTATTCTCAGTTCTGTGTGCAACAGAGGATGGGGTGTCCAATACAAAACCGGCGTACAGAGAAATATATTGCCGAGACGCACTTAACTACATCGTAATGTGCTGTGCTCGTGGGGAACAGCCAGACGAATACGACTACTCGTGCCACGGATATAATAATCCTTTGGTGTACGAGCCACGTATCACGACAGATGATGGGAGTTGTTTCTTGTTGTTTAACTTCCCTAGCACATCGTTCAGTAAATACAAAGAAGAATTCAAAAAAGTTGCAGTATTAATTTTCCAGAAAACTGGAGCACCCGTTCCCACTATCCACTACTCTAGGGCCAATAGTGGTCGAGGATTCACTGGAGTTGTAGTCAGGTACCCGAGTGTGTACACACTCTCAACATTTACCATGAGCTTCTTGACCCAGCTTATCCGAGGCTGTGCTGACGGAACAGGCGTCGGGCAAAGCGCAGTATTGATGTGGGATTATTACGATGATGACGGCACGCTCGATCCCGGCACCAATGTCCCACGCCCTGCCCCAACGATTGCTATTACGGAGCTTCTTGCTCCCTACATTTTGGAGGCCGGTAAGCGTATGCCTGGCCAGTACGAGTACGTGTCTGATTACTATGATGAACTGCTCGACTATGGAGTGTATGCCCTTTATGACAACGTATTGAGTGGGTACCACTCTGAAATATATGAGGAACCAGTGAACTTTTTGCGAGAAAAGTTGTCCAATTAATTTTCAATTGTATTATATATAATATATTATATTAATAATTATTAATATATATATATATATATTATAATATCAATTGCAATGGAGATATAAGTTATATGTTTAATTACAAATCAATTGTGGAAGGTAAAGGCGGAATCTCCGCCAAGGTAGTAGCCATGTCCGTACATAATTACGGACCAATCCTGACCACACTTGAGCTAAGGTACCCGCGTTTCATCCACGCGGAGTTCATGGCCCACCGAATGTTCTCGCGTAACGCTTCTAGTAGTCGGGCGATCCCGACCAAGAAGATGATTGAGCAGGTGGAAAGCAACCCCGCCATGCCCATTAGTTGGGGCAAGAACAGGCCGGGCATGCAAGCAACAGAAGAGCTTAGTGCCGAGGGCATCGACCATGCCTCCCACTCCTGGGAGAGAGCGGCCAGGGAAGCAGCAGCTAGAGCCTATGATCTCCAAACCTTGGGGGTACACAAACAAATTGTTAATAGGATCTTGGAACCTTTTCAGTTTATAACTGTCATAGTCACTGCAACTGAGTGGGATAACTTCTTCAAGTTGCGCCTCCATCCTGACTCACAGCCAGAGATCCAAGAGCTAGCTCGGGTAATGCTTGAGGCTATGGACAAAGCCCCACTCGATACCGTCGACCTAGCTGAGTGGCATCTTCCGTACATTGATATGGCCACTTGGGGCGAGGGTCTTGAGACAGCCCAGATGTGTTCGGTTGCACGGTGCGCTCGGGTTAGTTACCTTAACCACGACAATACCGACCCAGACACTGACGCTGATGTAGCACTACACAACCGACTAAAAGAGTCGGGGCACATGAGTCCCTTCGAGCACGTGGCACGGCCAGTAGATGCGGAGATATCGAATAGGTTTTACAGGAATTATCGAGGGTGGATTTCTTATCGTGTGTTT
>JBFWTW010000170.1:0-6601 GCA_050247635.1 Candidatus Dadabacteria bacterium
CCCGCGCTTCGGCGTCATGCGCGCACGCGAATTCATAATGAAGGACGCCTACAGCTTCGACGCCTCGGTCGAAGGGGCCGAGAAATCCTATCAGCTTATGTACGACGCCTACACGCGCATATTCGAAAGGTGCGGCCTTGAGTTCAGGGCCGTTCTCGCCGACACGGGCAACATCGGCGGCAGCTTCTCGCACGAGTTCATGGTTCTCGCCCCCACGGGTGAGGACGTCGTCATGAGCTGCGGCAGGTGTGGTTACGCCGCCAACCTCGAACTGGCCGAGATAGACTGGCACACCGAGGGCGTAAGGCCGCCCAACGGCTCGAAGACGATGGAAGAGGTGCACACGCCCAACCTGAAAACAGTCGAGGAAGTTGCCAAGTCCCTCGGCGTACAACCGTCCGACCTTATAAAGACCATGATTGTCGAGGCCGACGGCACCGCCATAGCCGCCCTCGTGCGGGGCGATGCCGAGCTCAGCCTGACGAAGCTACGGAAGGCCCTCGGTGCCGAGATAGTCGAGCTAGCGACTGCCGACAGGATTCGCGAGGTCACGGGCGGCATGATGGGATTCAGCGGCCCGGTCGGGCTCAAGATACGCGTCATCGCCGACAAGTCGGTCTCCGCCATGGGCCCGTCCGTAACGGGCGCGAACAAGGGCGATTACCACCTCGTCAACGTCGTCCTCGGAAGGGACTACGACGTGAAGGAATTCGCCGACATAAGGGTCGCAACGGACGGCGACAAATGCCCCCAGTGTAAGGAAGGCACGCTCGTTTCGACGCGCGGCATAGAGGTCGGGCACGTCTTCATGCTCGGGACAAAATACTCCGAGGCCATGAACGCGACGTTCGTCGATCAGGACGGCAAGGAGAAGCCGTTCATCATGGGCTGCTACGGCATAGGCATCGGCAGGACGGTCGCCGCCGCCATCGAGCAGAACCACGACGAGAGCGGCATGATATGGCCGCCGGCTCTTGCCCCGTTCCAGGTGACGGTGCTCCCGCTCAAGGTGAAAGACGCCGAGGTCATGTCCGCCTCAGAGAAGATTTACGAGGAGCTAAAGGCGAAGGGCTACGAAGCGATAATCGACGACAGGGACGTCGGCCCGGGGTTTAAATTCAAGGACGCCGAGCTCATAGGCATTCCGGTGCAGGTAGCGGTCGGCCCGAGGACGATAAAGGAAGGCGAGGCTGAGCTCAAGGTGCGCCGCACGGGCGAATCGCGGAACGTAAAGCTCGAAGAGGTCGTAAAGGAAGTAGAGCCCCTGCTCTCGTAGTTTATAATTACACCGCCCTGATCATTCAGGCTCCTTTACGGGGGCTTGTCGCGGCGAAGGCGCGAGCCGTAGCCGGAAAGGATAGGATGGGGGTAACCATAATATGCCTAGACCGGACCTCACACCACACGAACGAATCATCCTCGCGCTCGATTTCTCCGAGCTCAGGATAGCCAGGGTGTGGGTCGAAAAGCTCCGCCACAGGATAAAGACCTTCAAGGTCGGCCCGATACTCTTCCTCGACGAAGGGCCCATCGGGATAAAGGAGTTCCGCGACATGGGGGCGGACGTGTTCCTCGACCTCAAGTTCCACGACATCCCGTCCACCGTCGAGCACTCCGCGCGCCAGGCTGTGCGCTACGGCGTCAGCATGTTCACGATCCACGCCTTGGGCGGGCTCGACATGATGAAGGCCGCGGAAGAGGCCGTCGCCGACGAGGCCGAAAGGCACGGGAGGAAGAAGCCGCTCGTGCTCGCTGTAACTGTGCTCACCAGCCACGACGACGAAAGCCTGAAAGGTATCGGGATCGACTCGACCACGAGGGACCAGGTCTTGAGACTCGCCGCGCTGGCCGACAAGGCCGGGGTAGGGGGGCTCGTATGCTCCGGGATGGAAGTGGAAATGCTGAGGAAGGAATTCGGCGACAGGTTCACGCTCGTGACCCCCGGCATACGCCCGGGCACGGCGTCACACGACCAGAAGCGCGTGACCACGCCGGCAGCGGCAGTCGCCGCAGGCTCGGACTACCTCGTCATCGGCCGAGCCATCACAGAGGCCGAGAATCCCATACAAGTCGTAGACTCGATAATCTCGTCTATTTCCTGAATTTTTGTGTAGTCATCCTGCTTGTCCGGCGTAGCTTTAGCGTAGCGGGAAACTTGATTCAGGATCTCGTCTTTTGTCATTTCGAACAACGATTTCGAGCGAGCGAGGAATCGGACACACTGAGCCAATTGCAAGTAAGCCTATCTGGTACTGCTCTGAAATACCCCAAATTAAAACAGTGAGAAATCTTCTTTTGGATTTTTTTGTAGAAGAAGAGGAAAAACACAGGGGATTTAGCCTGAAAGGCTTATCTTTGAAATTCAAACACAGGAGTTTCCAACAACCGTTTGGGCTTCTTCTTGCTCCAAATGGTTTCCTGAATCTTTTCAACAGTTTCCGGTGAAAAGTACTTCTCACCCGTTTCGAGACAAACCCTCGCGGGTACATTCTCGATTATAATAAGTTTCCCCTCCAATTCGAGGACATAGGTGACATTTTTCTCAACCATCGTTTCGTTATACATATATCTATAGTTTAATTCCTTCGATATCTGTTTTCAATCCACCTGTCTCCGTCAGGCTCGTATATGGTCACTACCTTTACGATATCCCTGGAAGGGTAGCTGCAATGAATATGTATCGGCCTTCTATGCTTAGTAAATCCCAAAATCAAGCAACTAGGTCCGCGATTGTCATCTGGATAGTCTTCAATAACCTCACCCGAAGCAAAAGCCTCACGAACCTCCCTGACACTTATATGGCGAATTATGCTCTGATTCAATGCGTGCTCGGAAAATTCAAATCGGTCATCTTCGATTTTCGATTTCAGGAGTGCGATATCCAGTTTCTTAACCATGCCAACATTAAGTAGATAAAGAAGAACTCTCTGTCAAATCTGCGGAAGTCAGTCGGGCACTCCCCCGTCTCCGAGGGAGTGCCTGGATTCATTCTCAATTCAACCGGCTTTCCTTCTTCTCTTTCTTCCCGCTCGGCTGCGAACCAACCTCTTTCGTCAGTATAAGCTCGTTGTCCTTGCCGACGTCCACGACCACGTGGTCTCCTTCCTTGAAGGTGCCGCGCAGTATCTCCGTGGCAAGCGGGTCCTGTATCATCTTCTGTATTGTTCTCTTGAGCGGCCTCGCGCCGAATACCGGGTCGTATCCCTGCTCGGCGACGACCTTCTTCGCCGCCGGTGTAAGGTCGAGGGTTATCTTCCTCTCTGCGAGCCTCTTCTTCAGGTGCTCGAGCTGAATATCGACTATCTCCGCGATCTGCTCCATGCCGAGCGGCTTAAAGATTATCGTCTCGTCGATTCGGTTCAGGAACTCCGGCCTGAATGTAGAGCGCAGAAGCTCCATGACCCTGTCTTCCATAGTAGCGGGCCTGTCGATGTATTCCCTTATAATGTCGCTTCCGAGGTTGGAAGTCATGATGATGATCGTGTTCTTGAAGTCCACAGTCCGTCCCTGCCCGTCCGTCAGCCGTCCGTCGTCCAGAACCTGGAGCAGGACGTTGAACACGTCAGGGTGCGCCTTCTCTATCTCGTCGAACAATATGACGGCGTAGGGGCGTCTCCTGACGGCCTCCGACAGCTGCCCGCCTTCCTCGTACCCGACGTACCCCGGGGGCGCGCCTATCAGCCTCGCAACGGTATGCTTCTCCATGTACTCGCTCATGTCGATACGAATCATCGCGTGCTCGTCGTCGAACATGAACTCGGCAAGGGCCCTGGCGAGCTCGGTCTTGCCGACGCCCGTAGGCCCGAGGAACAGGAACGATCCTATCGGCCTGTTCGGGTCCGACAGCCCCGCGCGCGACCGCCTGAGGGCGTTCGACACTGCAGTGATTGCGTCTTCCTGCCCGACGACGCGGAGGTGGAGGTTATCCTCCATCTGTATCAGCTTTTCGACCTCGCCTTCGAGGAGCTTCGATACCGGGACGCCGGTCCACTTCGAAACGACGGCGGCGATGTCCTCGGCGTCCACCTCCTCCTTCAGCATCTGCTTTCCTTTCTGTATCTCTGAAAGCTCCTTCCCGAGCTCGTCGAGCTTCTTGTTAAGGTCCGGCAGCCTCCCGTAAAGAAGCTCCGATGCAGTGGACAGGTCGCCCTTCCTCTGCGCGATCTCGGCGTCGGAGCGGAGCTGGTCTATCTCGGCTTTTATCTTCCTCATTTCCGAGATGTGGTCCTTCTCGCGCGACCACTGCGCCTTTAGCGTGTCGGCTTCCTCTTTCAGGTTTGCTATGCTCTTCTCGATCTCGGAGAGCCTCTCCTTGGACGAAGCGTCCTTTTCCTTCTTGAGTGCCTCGCGCTCGATCTCGAGCTGCATGATGCGCCTCTGGACGTCGTCGATCTCCGCCGGAAGGGAATCTATCTCCATCTTGAGCTTCGCCGCCGCCTCGTCTATGAGGTCAACAGCCTTGTCCGGGAGGAACCGCGCCGTGATGTAGCGGTTCGAAAGGACGGCCGCCGCTATGATTGCCTCGTCCTTTATCTTGACCCCGTGGTGCACCTCGTACTTTTCCTTGAGGCCGCGGAGGATGGATATCGTCTCCTCGACGGACGGCTCATCGACGTAAACCTGCTGGAAACGCCTTTCGAGCGCCGCGTCCTTTTCTATATATTTTCTGTACTCGTCGAGCGTCGTGGCCCCGATGCAGTGGAGCTCGCCCCTTGCGAGGGCGGGCTTAAGCATGTTCGAGGCGTCCATTGCCCCCTCCGAGCCGCCCGCGCCGACGACGGTATGTATTTCGTCGATAAAAAGTATTATCTGGCCGGCAGATTCGGTGACTTCTTTAAGTACTGCTTTAAGTCTTTCCTCGAACTGCCCCCTATATTTAGCGCCAGCTATCAGCGCCCCGATGTCGAGCGCAATGAGCTTTTTGTTCTTTAGCCCTTCGGGGACGTCGCCGTTCACTATCCTCTGGGCGAGCCCCTCGACTATAGCCGTCTTGCCGACGCCCGGCTCGCCGATCAGCACAGGGTTGTTCTTAGTCCTGCGGGACAGAACCTGTATTACGCGCCTTATTTCCTCATCCCTCCCGATCACGGGGTCGATCTTCCCCTCGCGCGCGAGCTCCGTGAAGTCGCGGCCGTATTGCTTAAGTGACTGGAGCGTGTCCTCGGGCGACTGGCTGGTGACGTTCTGGCCGCCCCTTACTTCCCTCATGGCGTTCAACACGCTGTCACGCGTTACGCCGAGCCGCTTGAACTCGTTCTTAAGCTCGCCCGTCGCGTCCGCTACTATCCCCAAAAAGAGGTGCTCCGTGCTCGTGTACTCGTCCCCGAGCGACTTCGCCTCCTTCTCGGCGGTGTTAAACGCCTTACTCAGCTCGCGGCTGAGATACACCTGGTCGTCCTCTCCCTGCACCTTCGGGAGCTTCGAGACCTCTTTTCTCGCGATCTCCCTCAGCGTGTTTACGTTCACGCCGAGCTTGCCGAGAATCTGCGACGGTATGCTTCCCTCGGCCAAAAGAGTTTCGAGCGCGTGCGGAATGTCGATTACCTGGTTGCTGTTTTCACGCGCAAGGGCCTGTGCTTCCGAAATAGCCTCCTGCGCCTTGATCGTTAACTTGTCGAATTTCATAGATTATTTGATCTCCACGGTTGGATTTATGGCTGAAAATTAAAAGCCGTTATCCTAATAATAGTAATCGGTTAGCCGGTTTTCAACCCGGCTTCGCCAAATAAATTACGTCTCACCAGGGGGTTTCGGGCATCCAATTCCCCGTTCATTCGGACGCGGTGAGATGCCCCGGCCTGCGGGGCGCCTCTTCCGCCCCGCCGGAGGGCCCTTTTTTCTAACTCGATAACGACGTTTAGAGTGCGAATTACTTGACTTTTTTTTTCGGAAATAATAATATGGTTCTTTGTCTGGTAAGAAACCAAATACACAGGACACAGGAGGCCGAAATGAGTCAATTAATAACTGACGATCTCCCAAAGGCCGGTGACGTAAACGTACTGGATACGTTTGAGTCCATAGGCCTTAGAAGATCGATTAGGTGGTACGAACCGAATCAACCCGTCGAAAGATGGAAAGTACAGGCGATGCTCGAGGCTTCGAGGGTTGCCCCTTCTGCCGGTAACTTCAACGGTCAGAGGGCTATCGTAGTTTACAGGGATGAAGACCCGGAGATTTGGGAGTTCATTTCCGACTGGAGCCAGATCACCACGCAGATGGCTCCGATTCTTATTTTCTGGTGTTACGATCTGTCGGCATACGACACGCAGGGACAGCAGCTCCACGACCTTATGAGGACTGGTGCTCTCGACAAAGCACACGGCTGGGAATACGAGCGCGTTAACAAGCTCTTCCCGCTGCCTGCGATTCTGCCCGATTTCGTTCTTCACAGACTCGCTTGCATCGACCTCGGTAACGCAATACAGAACGCGATCCTGACGGCTACGGCCCTCGGGCTCGGCTGCTGCCTCAACGGCGCAAGCGGCGGCGCAAGGCGTAACGTAAAGGACAAATTCAATCTTCCCCCGTCATACGTATTCTGCTGGCTGATGACCGTTGGTTATCCGTCCGAGAACCTCGACGGCGGCGGCACCAGGGG
>JBFWTW010000171.1:0-6579 GCA_050247635.1 Candidatus Dadabacteria bacterium
AAGTGATACTAACTCGACTCGCCTTTGAGTATAACTCCTCCCCAGCCCTAATAATCACTCCACGGTTCCCTTTCAATTCAGGATTAGCACAAGCGGGATAAGTGCCGAGAACCTGTGAACGGAGCGGCATCCAATGTATCTGCAAGATAAAATACGGGGATCCCCCAAGAGATTCCGGATGATCGGCTCACTTGAACATTGACGCCGAAATAATATAGACTCTATTCAAGAACTGCTTTTGGGGAGGCACCTATGCTGAGGGCTATATTTCGGACGGACGACGACGCAAGCGCTCTCGTCGCGAGGCTTGCGCTGGGTATTGTGATTCTTCCTCACGGGCTCCAAAAACTGCTCGGGATGTTCGGCGGTGCGGGCTTTACGGCAACCGTTGATTATTTCGTCAGCAGCGGACTGCCTGCCTTTCTCGCGGTTCTCATTATCATAGGCGAGGCCCTCGGGTCCCTGGGGCTTATTCTGGGCTTTCTCAGCCGCGTGGCTGCGCTCGGGATCACTATTATCATGCTCGGCGCCATTTTAACTGTGCATATAAAATTCGGGTTCTTCATGAATTGGGCTGGGACGCAGGCAGGTGAAGGGTTTGAATTCCACATCCTGGCCATAGGGCTCGCCCTCGTCGTCCTCATTAAAGGCGGAGGGCTATGGTCCGTTGACGCCGCCATAACCAAGTCCTGACGACGGGCGCGGTCTCCCCCTCCGCGCGCCCGGCTTCTTTGGACAAAAAACGGCTGGATACCCTTTTCCCGCTTTATTGACAGGGGCGCGAGATTGTGGCATATACATGCGAGCTAATAGCCGATAATTTGATTTCCTTCGAGCTATAAATTAGAATAATTTCTAATTTAGCCAATCCGGAATTATGAGGGGGATGTATATATGGGATGCAGCTTTAAAGCATTGAGCGACGAGCGCAGGCGTACAATCCTCGCCATACTTGGCGAGCATGACGCATCCGCCGGCGAGATAGCACGCAGATTTTCTATCTCGCAGCCAACAGTTTCGAATCATTTGAAGATACTCAAGGAAGCAGGACTCATCACAGAGCAGAAGATCAGACAGAACAGGATTTATTCCCTCCACAAGCCGGGCATCTACAGTGTGATAGAGACTCTTAAAAGCATAGTCAAAGAAGCCTAGAGCACTTCAGACTGCCTGCGGACAAATCATCACTATTAACGGCGAAATCGGATAAGCGGTTTTGCCTTGTGGTGTTTTGCGCCTTTTCGGCCTCAATTCCGGGAGTGTAAACTTCTCCTCCACAGCTGCGCCCGTTACGTGGCGCGTTTCTAAAGTAACGGCACTTGAGTTATACTGATACAGCCAAAAACAACCGGGACTAAGCCATGATAGATAAAAACAGAATGACAGAGCATGCAATGGAGCTCATCAGGATAGACAGCCTCTCCAGGATGGAAAGGGAGGTCGCACTCCGGCTTGAGAAGGAGATGAAGGAGCTCGGCGCCGAATGCTTCTACGACGACGCCGGGGAAAAGGTCGGCGGTAACGTCGGGAACCTGATAGTCAGATTGGAGGGCAACAAGAATGGGGCCCCTCCCCTGCTTCTCTCCTCCCACATGGACACGGTCGGGCCCGGAGAGGGCATTAAACCCCGCGTCGAGAACGGCGTTATGAAAAGCGACGGCACCACGATCCTCGGAAGCGACGACAAGAGCGGGATCGCCGTCATCGTCGAAGTTTTGAGAACGCTCAAGGAAAAGAATATTCCCCACGGCGATATAGAAATCGCGTTTACAATTTGTGAAGAAATCGGCCTTCTCGGGGCAAAACATATAGACATAAAAAAATTCAGATCGAAGCACGGCATAGTCCTGGACAGCAGCACACCGGCTAGGCTCGTGCTCAAATGCCCCTCGGCAGCGAAGATGGAATTCTTCGTCCATGGGCTCGAGGCGCACGCGGGGCTTTGCCCCGAAGACGGCATAAGCGCAATAGAGATCGCGAGCCGCGCCATAGCGCAGATGAGGCTCGGGAGGATAGACGACATCACGACCGCCAACATCGGAATAATCGAAGGCGGCCGGGCGACGAATATAATCCCCAACCTCGTCCACGTCGTCGGAGAGGCCAGGAGCCACAGCGAAGAGAAGCTGGATTTCCAGGTCAGCCACATGAGAGGGTGTTTTCACGATACGGTTTCCAGGTACGAGGTCACACTTCACGACGGCCTTTCGGCCGACGGCATTACGTATACCGCAAGGCTCGACGAGAAGATCGAAAGAACGTACGACAGGATGGACGTCCCCATCACGTCTATACCGGCCAGGCTCGTGACGGACGCCGTGAACAACCTCGGGTACTCGATAGCCCCCCACACGAGCGGCGGCGGATGCGACGCGAATTTCTTTAACAAAATGGGCGTCGAGTGCGTAAACCTGGGGACGGGCATGTACGAGCTCCACACCGTAAACGAGCACCTGGTGCTCGATGAATTCTACAGGGCCGCCGAGATAGTGCTCGAAGCCGTCAGGCTCAACACCGTAAACGGCGTGTAGCGGCCGCACTGCTTATCCGTCCGGCCTGCACCTCGGACGCCCGAAGGAAAAATGAACAGAAAAGCGCTCATAATCGTGGATCACGGGAGCACCGTAGGCGAAGCCAACGACATGCTGGCCGAGGTCGCCCGTCTCGTGGAGTCGAAGGAAAGCGGCTTCGACATAGTGAAATACTGCCACATGGAGCTGGCCGAGCCCACGATAGAACAGGCCTTCGACGCCTGCGTCGAAGAAGGCGCCGGGAGCGTCGTGGTCCATCCGTACTTTCTCTCGCCGGGTAGGCATTCCACAAGGGACATCCCCGCAATGGTAAAAGCGGCGGCGGAGAAACACCCCGGCGTCGCCTACAGGGTCACCGAGCCCCTCGGTGTGCACGGCAAGATTATAGAGGTCATCCTCGAAAGGTCCGGAGAGGATTAGGGCCCGGCCGATCCCTGGAGACCGCCCGACGGAGATTTCATGAAAAAATACGACGTACTTTTCTTCGACCTCTTCGATACGGTCGTAAACTTCAGCTTCACGAACCTCCCCCTCATCGAGCTAAGCGGCGTAAGGGCAAGGACGACCAGTAAAGAAGTATACGAAGTATTCCGAAGGCTCCATCCCGATGTGCCGTTTCCCGAGTTCTACGATCACTTCATATCGAGCTACAGGGAGTTTCAGGATTTAAAGCTCGCCGAGAATAGGGAATACCCCAACCGCGACAGGTTCCTCATGATGCTTTCGCATATGGATCTGGCTGGCGGCGAGGACGCTCCGGCACTCGCCGACGATATGGTCAAGGCGCATATGAAAGGGCTTGCATCTGCCGTCTCGTTCCCGCCCGAAAACGAATCGGCGCTTTCGGCTCTCAGTGACGCGAAGTATAGAATGGCGATAGTGTCCAACTTCGACTATGCCCCAACGGCATACTCGCTCATAGAAAAATTCGGGCTGATGAGGTTCTTCGAGAAGGTGATAATATCGGAGGAGGTCGGCTGGAGGAAGCCCAGCCCGGTTATATTCGAGGACGCCCTTAAAGCCATGGGCGCCGATCCCGGCATATCGCTCTTTACGGGCGATAATTTTCAAGCCGACGTCGCCGGGTCGAAGAATGCCGGCATGGATTCCGTCTGGCTCAACAGCCGGAACGAAAGCCCCGAGGGGCTCGACCCCGAGCCCGACTACATAATCCCCGCTTTTCCCGGCGTGCTCGAAGTGCTCGGGCAATCCTGATTCATTTGATTGTGTAGTAACCGATTCTCAGTGCACGTGGTTCGCCGCATTTATGATCTTGGTAAAGCGCATCATTTTAAAGCGGCAGGCGCACGAATGGCGCTTCAAATCTCAGACACAACTACGCCGATTTCCTGCGTAAGTGGTGCGCCCCCCATTCCCCGGGAAGGGAATGAGGGGAGTTAAATCCAGTACTTCAGTGTTTCTAGCCTGCTACTTCGATTCCAGTGTACGCTTTACGACGAAGCGGCAGACCGAACTATATCGCGCCACCCGCACCGGGGGCTATCGCCGCACCGCCTCCGCTACGCCGATTGCCTGCGGACGCTGTCCGCGGCCGCTTTTCGACATAGCGCCTTAGTTGCCTAAAACCGCCGTAAGCGCGGCAGGCGATAATGGCCATACGCCGCCACTTCGATTTCCTGCACGCGTGGCGTGCTATTCGACCTTGAGGTCGAAGTCGTACTTGTTGGCCGACGTCTTGGCAGGCGCAGCGCCCGGCTCGACGAGTATGTAAACGACTTCCTGGTCTTCAGGTGCGGTCCAGTCGAGCCTTACTATCGCGCCTGCGTTGGCCGAGCCCTTCTGTACCTGCCTCACCCTGTCCTGATCGTAAATCGTTATCCCGAATCCGGTTTCGGTCTCGGGGGTAAGCTTGATGCTGAGCTTCTGCTCCGCTGTCATCGGTATAGTGTAATAGTCCTTCTCGTCGCTTCCCCACGGGCCCGAGAGATAACCAGTATGCTTACCGGTCTCTATGTCCAGAGTATCATCGAATGTAGAGCCGGCATCCTTCCCGCTGCCGATGTCGAAATTGTCATCGATCTTTATCGAATAGGAAGTGCCCTCGTCGATAGTATCGTATTCGTTCCCGGCGCTGACGTAATAGGTATACTCATCCTCTCCCGAGGCTGGCATCCAGCTTATCGTCTTCTGAACGCTCTTGCCGCCTATGATGGCGTCCTTAAGGAGCTGATTCCCTCCCTGGTCGAAAATCGCCGCCCCGGCGTAACCATTGCCGGCGTCCGAAGTCCTGAACGTGACGCTCAGCGTCTGGCCGGGCTTCACCGTTACGGCGAAGTATTCATGTGCGTCCTTCCCTATCCCGTGGCCGGTCACATAATCTCCGGGCTCGAGCGCGACGGCGCTGTCCGTCTTGTCGCCGCCAGTCGGAAGTATGTTATCCTTCGGCTCCTCTACCGCTTTCTTTACTACGACCTCCTGCTCCACTTCGGCAAGCGCCTCTTCGAGCTGGGCGGTGCTGTCGGCGGCGAAATACTTGCCTCCGCCTGCCTCGGCTATGCAGCTCAGCTGCTCCTTCTCCTTGTCGCCGACGTCGAACCCGACGACGTGCACCTTAACATTGATACCCTTCTCTTTCAGGCTCTTCACCAGCGCGCACGGGTCACCCTCGCATGTCTCCTCGCCGTCGCTTACGAGTACGACGGTCGTCTCGTCCTCCATTGCGGCGAGCTTCTCGCCCGCTATCTCGAACGATTTGGTTATGGGGGTTTTGCCCATCGGCTTTATCGAATTTATTTTCTCTATGAGAGCCGCTTTATCCGTCGGACCGACCTCGGCCAGCGTTTCTATGTCGTCGCAGTCACCCTTGCTCCTGTGCCCGTAAACCTCAAGCCCGATGTTCACGTCATCCGGGAGCCCCTTAATCGCGTTAATCATGACCTCCTTCGCGACGTCCATCTTGGGCTTGCCGTCCATCTGACCCGCCATGCTGCCCGAGCCGTCCAGTATGAACAGAACTCCGCCGCCTCCGGTGGAGGCCTCTTCGGACTGTGCCCGCGTTTCCAGGCCCGTAACCGGGCTCAATAAAAATATCGCCGTGATAACCAGCCATGCGGCGAGCCTTGTGCATCCCTTATGTGTAATCATTAACCATCCCTCCATTTCATTTAATAACAGTACTTTATACACGAGGTATAAGTATTTTTCACGGTGATGTCAAGCAATATTTCGCTATTTATCGAGTGATTTAAGGCCATTGGCCGGTTTATTTTAATCTTGTGGCTATGTCTCACATCCCCCGTCCGGTTTTCACCCGCGACGCCCCCGGCAATTTTTCCCGATTCTTGGATTCGATTTCGGCGACTTATATAATTCATAAGCTCCGCCCCGTTGGGCAAACAACCAGGGGTACCGGGGCAAGGAGCCAAGAGAGCATGATAACTGTATTTCTACTTGTGCTTTCCAATATCTTTATGACCGTCGCCTGGTATGGGCACCTAAAATACACGAACTTCCCGCTCTGGACCGTGATAATCGTGAGCTGGCTCATAGCCCTCCCCGAATACTGCTTTCAGGTCCCGGCCAACCGGCTCGGTTACGGCCAGTTCTCGGGTGTCGAGCTGAAAACCATTCAGGAGATAATCTCGCTCACCGTCTTTTCGGTCTTCAGCGTCCTCTATCTGAACGAGCAGTTCAGATGGAATTACCTCGTCGGGTTCGCGTTCCTCGTCGTCGGGGCGTTTTTCATTTTCAGGAAATGACGATATCCTGACAACGATGGCTAAACACACTAGGCCCGCGCGAAAGGTTCCCGTACTAAGAGACAGCCTCGGGATCGGCACTCTCCCCGAGCTCATCGGCAGGAGCGTGGACATGTATCCCGAACGCACGGCGTACGCCGTGCCCGCCGGCGGGGGCGGGGTTTCCGAGATTACATACGCAAGGGTCTTCGAGCTGGTCACGAAGCTCGCGAGGCAGTTGAAGGACCTCGGCATAGAAAAGGGACACCACGTCGCCATACTCGGCGAGAACCGGCCCGAGTGGGGAATATCCTTCTTCGCCCTGTCGTGGATCGGCGCCGTCGCCGTGC
>JBFWTW010000172.1:0-6571 GCA_050247635.1 Candidatus Dadabacteria bacterium
GATAAAACTCTCGACCAAGCATTTCAAGAAGCCGAGCGGTCCCCAGCTCGAGCTTTTCAAAACATGACCGCCCCATAGAGCTGTGCAATCACAGCTCCAACGCTTTTTAGGACACCAATCGTATCAGCGGCTGAACGGCACGGCCGTTACGATATCTATCTGGACTTCCTGCGGTATGGCGTTCAGGTATCCAGCTTTTATCTTCTTGAAAGTCTTTCGGCTGTTCGCGGGCAGGACTTCATTTATGGTGGCCCTGTTCGAGAACATAGGCGCCTGGGAGCCGTAGGAATAGAACTCGATTATGAGCTCTATGCGCGAATAGGGGATGGTGCTTATGTTCCTGAGCGTGATTTCATCTATCATGCCTATTGTGCCCGTGACACCGCCGCCCCATTTGAAGTTCTCGATGACGATGTCTTCGGTAGGTATCGGTACATCCTCTTCGTATTCGTACTCGTATTCCTCTTCATCTTCGCCGGTTTCTTCTTCCGCCGTTGTGGTCCCTTCTTCACCCGCGGCCGCCTCGCCCGAAGCCTCACCCGAGGGCGTGGTAGCGCCGGGCTCTTCCGCCGCGACCTCAGGCGCAGGGCTTTCCCCGGCGGCCGGAGGGGCTATGCCCTGCTCCTCGGCTAGTCTCTTCTTGTATTTCTCGGAAAGGGAAAGGCCCTCCTCGCCTGAAGAAGGCGCCGTGCCGCCGGCCTCTCCTGCAGAGGTGGCCGCCCCCTCGGCGGATGCCGTCTTCTTTTTCTTCTTGCGTACCGCCTTCTTCCCTTCTTTCTTGGCGGTTTTTATTTTCAGCTCTTTTTCGGATATGGGCTTCGCGCTCATGACGCTAATGTCTTCCGTCTTGGCGTCAGGGTGCCGGAACCCCATGTTGATATCGTGGAAGGTCTTTTCGCTATGGGCGGGGAGGACATCGTGAATTACTGCGCGGCTCGTAAATCCCCTTATGCCGACCTTGGGCCCGGCTATTCCGAGATAGTCAACCCTTATCTTGATGTCCTTCCAGCTCTCGGAGCTCTTGTTGATGAGGGTTATCTGCTTTAATATGCCTTCGGTGCCGTACTGTCCGCCGGCCCATTCCCAGTTCTTTACGAGTATGAGGTCCTTGGCCTGGGTCGGGGAGCCCTTTTCTATGAGCTCGGCGTTGGCCACCCTCGCGATCGAGTTCTGGAGCTCGGCGCTCATTATGCCGAAGTTTACGTTGTAGAACGTCTTTTCCGTGCCCGCGGGGAGAACGTCTTTTATGGTCGTCCTCAGCGAGCCCAAGGGTATGTCGTTATGAGTGTAGAAATCGACTTCTATGTCTATGTTCTGGAAATCCGATTTGCCCTTGTTCTGGAGGGTTATTTCCTTCATGATCGCGGGCCTTCCCATGCCTGCCGATGCCCACTTGAAATCCTTGACGACGATGACGTGCTTTCCGACCTCGACGTCTTCGGCCTTTTGGGCGCCGGCGGGCGACGGGGAGCACAGGAGAATAATCTGAAGCAGGGCGAATGTGAAAAGGGCTGTCGTGGCTATGGCTTTGAATGAAGCTTTTTCTTTTTTTACTGGCATAAGACGCATCGTTTCTCCTTCTTTCTCTTTCGGTCCCCGCGTCGGGATTAGCATTAGATTATACATAATCGGAGTCGAAATAGTAGCGTGCGATATAAGGATAACGCCGCTTTTCCGAGGTGTGGCATTCCGGTTTTGCCGGCGGCTCGAACGACGCTCGAACATACATATCGAGCATGCATTTCCCCGGGGCGGCTGTAATTCCCGGCGGGATAGTGTAGATTAGTATGAAGGTGGCCCGATGCTGAAAGAATATAAAAGAATCCTTAAGTCGCATGCGGATGATGTTTACGGCGTAGGCGCGAAGCAGACGCTTTCCTTTTATACCATTCTTTCGATAGCGTGCTTCGTCGTGCCCACGACGTTCTTGCTCGTGGTGCTGGTTTTAAAGCTGTTCTGAGCCGCTTTCCCGGGATTTAAGCCCCCTCTTTGCATGTACACCGAAAGCCCCCGGCTTCTTTGACTGAAACTTTCCTTTTATGTAAACTGGCACTTACCAGATGGGAAAGATAAGGGTATTGTCCGATAATCTCGTCTCCAAAATTGCGGCCGGTGAAATAGTGGAAAGGCCCGCATCCGTGGTAAAAGAGCTCGTAGAAAATTCCATAGACGCAGGCAGCACCTCGATCGAAATCGAGCTCGAATCGGGCGGGCGTAGGCTCATAAGGGTGTCGGACGACGGCGAGGGGATGACGCGCGATGAGGCGCTTTTGTGCCTGGAGCGGCATGCGACCAGCAAGATAAAGGACGTAAAGGACCTCTTCTCGCTTACGTCGCTCGGCTTCAGGGGCGAGGCTATCCCCAGCATAGCGAGCGTCTCCCGGTTCCGCATAATCACTAAAACGCACTCGGACATGATTGGCACCATGCTTAAGGTTGACGGCGGGGTCCTGAGGGGCGTCGAGGAGGCCGGGTCACCGCCCGGAACTGATATAGAGGTGAAGGACCTCTTTTTCAACACGCCGCCGCGTCTCAAGTTCATGAAGCGCCCCGAGACGGAGCTCTCGAACGTCGTCGATATCGTGGAACGGGAGGCCATCCCGAGGCCGGGCGTCGCGTTCGAGCTAAGGAGCGACGGGAGGGTGCTTCTCCGTTTCCCCGCGAGGGACAGCGTCAGGGAAAGGATAGAGAGCGTATATCCCGGAACGAGGCTCTTTCCCGTCGAGGGCGGGGACGAGGGCGTACGCCTCACGGGCTATTTCGGAAGCCCGCTCGAAGGGAGGTCCACCGCGCGGAAGCTTTACACGTACGTAAACGGAAGGGCGGTCAAGGACAGGTTCCTTACGCGCGCCGTCCTTGGCGCATACGGGAAGATGCTCGAAAAGGGCAGGTTCCCCGAGGGGGTTTTGTTCGTCGAGCTTCCGCCCGGGGACGTGGACGTGAACGTCCACCCGACGAAGAACGAGGTCAGGTTCAAAAATCCGGGGCTCATATCGGGGCTCATTTCGTCGTGCATAGGCAGGGTGCTCGGGAACGCGCCCTGGCTCGCTAGCTACGGGAGACCCGCCGGTTCCGGGCCCGGCTGGCAGGGGATGACGCGGGAGCGGACATCGTCCTATTCGCCGCCCGGGGGAGGTTTTACGGGCGCTCATGGCTCTTCGGCGCAGGATTTGGATTACACACGGGACGCGCTGCGCGAAGAGGCCCCGCCGGAGACCCCGAGGCATGTGCATCCGGGGCCGGTCCGAGAAGCCGGCGCGCCGGCGGGCGAGCTGTTTTCATCCGGGGGGACGTATTCTGACCTTAAAATCGTTGGCCAGATAGGCGACCTTTATATCGTATGCGCGTCGGGGGACGGGATGGTTATAATAGACCAGCACGCTGCCCACGAAAGGATAAATTACGAAAAGATCAAGAACTCTTACGAAGGGCAGGGACGCGCCCCTTCGCAGGAGCTTTTGATGCCCAGGGTGGTAGGGCTTTCCCCCTACGAGGCCGAGCTCCTTTCGGGGCACCTGGCTTCGCTCGAAGCGCTCGGGCTCAGGATGGAGCCTTTCGGAGACGGCTCTTATGTTGTAAGGTCTATACCTGCGGTGCTCGGGAACGCGGACCCTGAGACGCTCGTCCGGGATATAGTAGGCGAGATATCCGAGGGGGATAAAGAAGAGAGCCTGTCCGAGAAGATAGACAGGGTCATTGCGACCATGGCGTGTCATTCGTCGATAAGGGCCAGCTTCGAGCTCGGGCCCGAGGAGATGAAAGCGCTCCTCGCCGAGCTCGACCGGGCGGAGTTTCCGCATGCCTGCCCCCACGGCAGGCCAGTCGCGCGCGAGCTCACATTCGGCGACATAGAGAGGATGTTCAAGAGGACATAGGATATGAAGGAGCTTATAATTTCGAGACTTAGGGAAAGCGCCGACATCAAGCTGAGGTTCGCAAAGGAGTCGGTGGCCGAGGTCGAAAAGGCGGCGGCGCTTCTCGTTAAGGCGCTAAAGGCCGGCGGGAAGGTGATGATATTCGGAAACGGCGGAAGCGCGGCCGACGCCCAGCACGTGGCGGCCGAGTTCGTGAACCGCTATGCCGTCGAAAGAAAGGCGCTCGCCGCGCTCGCGCTCTCGACGGATTCGTCGCTTCTGACTTCGATACCGAACGACGGCTCTTTCGAGAACGTATATTCGAGGCAGATAGAGGCCCTCGGGAACAAGGGGGACGTCGTGTGGGGGTTCACGACGAGCGGCAAGTCGCCGAATGTCGTAAAGGCGTTTCAGACTGCCAAGTCCCAGGGGCTAAAGTGCATCGCCTTTACGGGGCAGGAAGTGAGCAAGGTAGAAAAGCTCGTCGATTGCTGCGTGAGCGTTCCCTCGAAATCGACGCCCAGGATCCAGGAGCTCCACATCACCCTTGCTCATATTGTCTGCGAGCTTGTCGAGGAATCCGTCACCGTCAAAAAGAAAACCACCAAGAAGGAGCCCAAAAGTTCAGAATCCTGACGGGTTTTCGTCCCCCTATTTCAGGAATATCCTTGCATTGTTCCACTGCTTGTAAATAATTTTTAGTATGAAGGTAAAATGTCCAAAATGCGGAAAGGGGTGCGAGTGGGAGAATAACGAGTGGAGGCCGTTCTGCTCGGAGAGGTGCAAGATGGTCGATCTTGGCGCCTGGGTTTCGGAATCGTACAGGATATCGGGCGAAGACGCTCTCGATGAAGAAGACACGGAAGACGCCGGCGAAGACGAGGACGACGCCGACCGGCTCAAGCACTGATTACAGCCAAACATACCAGGAGGTATTTATATGGGAGTTGTTGAAACCAACCAGTTTCACCGCGGGCTCAAGATAGAGTACGAGGGGGAGATCTGGGAGATTATAGAGTACAGGCATTCCAAGATGGCCCAGAGAAGCGCGGTCATGAAGACGAAGATAAGGAACGTCGCGACGGGTGCGGTTCAGGAAAAGAACTTCAGGTCAGGCGATTCGTTCAAGGTGCCGGACACGGAAAGAAAATCGATGCAGTTCCTCTACAAGGACGAAATCGGGTATCACTTCATGGATCTGGATACGTACGAGCAGTACAGCCTTTCGCCGAACGAGGTGGGTGAATCCGCCGACTTCATGAAGGAGCAGCAGGAAGTCACCATCCTCTACTTTAACGGTAAGCCCATGGGCGTCGAGCTTCCGACGGCCGTCGAGCTCGAAATCGTTGAGACGGAGCCCGGAATGAGGGGGGACACCGTCACCGGGGCTACGAAGCCCGCGGTCCTCGAATCCGGGGCGACGATTCAGGTGCCCCTTTTTATAGACCAGGGCGACATTATAAAGGTCGATACGAGGTCGGGCGATTATCTGGAAAGGATTAAAAAGAAATAGGGTTTGTTCCGAGTTATAAGGGTTTCCCGGCTTGAACGCCCTTTCTTTCGGGGAGGGTTCAGGCCGGAAAGACTCCCTCCCGGCCTCAGGGCGCATTCCTCCCCGGCCAGTTTTCCTGTTCCGCTTGATTTGTCGGCTTATTCACTTCCTATATCGTAAAAGAAGGCTTTTCCGGCCTCTCGCGAAATATCGCGGACGATAGACTTCGGGGTGTCATCCGTCGGGCCCGGAGTGGAAAATGAAGTGAAGACAGGTACTTGGAGCTCGCCTGCCGGAATCTATGTGCCGATCTTGTCCACGTTTCCCGGTTTACAGGTTATACTTTTAGGCTCCCGCCGGGGCATGACGGCTGTTTTTGCCACCGTCTTAACCTCAGCCCCGGACGGGTTACGCGGGGAAATCGGGGGTTTGTAACTTTTTTTACGTTTCGGGGTTAATACTATAAAGACTTTATGGCGTCCAAATGGAAAGTGACATAGAGCTCATGTTGAGGACGAAGTCCGGGGACGATGGTGCATTCAGCGAGCTCATGAGGAGGCATTATAAAGGGGTGGTAAACTACATCTATCGTTTTACCAGTCGCAGGGATAATTCCGAAGACCTTGCACAGGAGGTTTTCCTCCGCATTTACAGGTCGGCCGGGCAATACAAGCCCGAGGCCAAGTTTTCCACCTGGCTTTATAAAATCGCCACCAACGTCAGCCTGACGTACGTCAAGAAAAAAGGGAATAACAGTCTCAGCCTGGACGAGATAGACGACAGCGGGGACGCCACGGGCGACCCCGAGCTCGACATAGCGGACGATATAATCTATAGAAAGGAACTGATGAGCGTCATATTCAAAGCTATGGAGTCTTTGCCTGAGAGGGAAAAGGTTGCTATTATGTTGTGTAAATACGAGGGTTTATCATATGAAGAGGTTGCCCAGGTGCTCGAATGCACGGTGGGTGCGGTGAAGGCTTATGTCCACAGAGGAAGGATGAAACTTATAGAGAGACTTAAGCCCTATTTGTCCGAAGGAGGGGATTATGGAGTGTAAAGATCTGAGAGAGCTGGTGGTCAGCCATTCCTCGGGCGACCTGGCCGGGGACGACCGCGTCCTCGTCGAATCTCACCTTGCGGCCTGCGCCGAATGCTCCGAGCTTTTTTCGAATTCGAACGAAGTCTGGAGAATGCTCGGCGAGTGGGAGGAGATAGAGCCCAG
>JBFWTW010000173.1:0-6438 GCA_050247635.1 Candidatus Dadabacteria bacterium
CGATGCCAGATTATTGTCATTAGTTTTCGAGGGAGTGGACCGGAAAATGCTGCAAGGTGTCAGAAAGTCTTACGCATTTGCAGGGTGTATTTGGCCCTGGCGAGGCTGAGAACGGGCGAAGCCGGCACAACCTGACCCACGTCCGGCGCGTATACACCGATAAACATACATATAATGGCGCGCGGCCCCGGAGGCATGTCCTTATGGCCTGGAACTTGCACCAAATCAAAACGTTTCCAGACGAGGAGGTGCAGGCCAATGAGACACTTGAGGGACCTGGATTTTTCGCAGACGCCGTTCGTCGCCATTTGGGAGGTTACGCGGGCGTGCGATCTGGCATGTCGTCACTGTAGGGCCGAAGCGATTAACCAAAGAAACCCGGACGAGCTTTCGACGGAGGAAGGCTACGACCTTATCGACAAAATCCGCTCCATGGGCACGCATATACTTGTGCTTAGCGGAGGGGACCCCGTAAAGAGAGAGGACATATTCGATCTTATAAGGTACGGGGCGCTGAGCGGCCTTCGCATGGCCACCATCCCGGCCGCAACTCAAGCTCTCACGCCGGAGCTCGTCAGGAAGCTCAAGGAAGCGGGCCTCTCGCAGATCGCATTCAGCCTCGACGGGCCTGACAGGGAAACGCACGACTCCTTCAGAGGCACACCCGGCGCTTTCGACCTGACGATGAAAGGCGCATGGTACGCTCGAACGGCCGAGCTTCCGCTTCAGATCAACACGACGTTCGGTGTGCACAACATCGACCGCTTCGAGGAAATCGCTGCACTCGTAAAGGACCTCGGCGTCGTTTTCTGGGAGGTGTTCTTCCTCGTGCCCACAGGCCGCGGCCGGCTTCTTAAACAAATGAAGGCATACCAGCACGAAAAGCTTTTCGAGAAGCTTTACGAGTTCTCGAAAGAGGTCGATTTCATAGTAAAGATAACGGAGGCCCAGCACTACAGGCGCTACGTAATGGAGCGGGAAACGAGAGAAAAGTCGCCCGGCGCGGCGGCGGACCTGCCCGAGCGTCTCACGCGCGATTTCGGGCCGGGCGGCAGCATCGGCCTCGCCCCCAAGGGCGTCAATTCGGGGAACGGATTCGTGTTCATCTCGCACACTGGCGAGGTTTTCCCGAGCGGCTTCCTGCCCATTTCCGCCGGGAACGTCAGGAACGAAAGCATAGTCGACATATACAGGAATTCCCCGCTTTTCGTTGGGATCCGTGACTACCGGCAGCTCAAGGGTAAATGCGGAATGTGCGAGTGGAAATACATCTGCGGCGGCTCGAGGGCTAGGGCCTACGCCTTGACGGGGGACTACATGGAGTCCGAGTCCGGCTGCGCGTTCGTCCCCGAGGGCTTTGGGAAGAGATCTCAAAGAGGAGCGTGCGTGAGCCATGTCGGTGCGTGAAGCCGGCAGGCGGGGCGGGCCCGCAGAGCTTGCCAAGGAAAACGGCCCCGCGGTCGCCGGAAGGCCATCGATGAATTTCGACGTCTCCCCCTTCATTGTTATTTGGGAGGTCACGCAGTCGTGCGACCTCGCCTGTCTTCATTGCAGGGCGAACGCGAGGATCTGCCGTGATCCGCTGGAGCTCACCACCCGTGAGGGCTACGGCCTGATAGACGATATTACGGAGTTCGGCTCACCGCTTCTGGTCCTTACCGGCGGCGATCCGCTGAAAAGAGAGGACCTTTACGACCTCATAGCCTATGGCGTCGCGAAAGGGCTCCGGACGACGGTGTCCCCGAGCGTAACGCCCCTTCTTACGAACGAGTCCATAAAGAAGCTCAGGGAAGCGGGCATATCGAGGATCGCCGTCAGCCTCGACGGCTCGACAGCCGACATCCACGATTCGTTCAGGGGCGTCAAAGGGAGCTATGCCAGAACGATCGAGGTGCTGGCCGAATGCGGCAAGGAAGGCATACCGATTCAGGTAAACACTACTGTAACCAGATATAACATAGACGACTTCGAGAATATCGCGAACCTCATAAGCGGCTTCAATCCGGTCCTCTGGAGCGTCTTCTTCCTCGTCCCGACGGGGCGCGGGAAGGTCGAGGACACGATAAGCCCCGAGGAATACGAATCCGTCTTCGAAAGGATGTACGAGCTATCGAAGATAATGCCTTACGACATCAAATCCACTGAAGCGCCGCATTACAGAAGGTACGTAACACAGGCAAAGGTAAGAGAAAAAAGGAGCGGCGGGGGACTGCCCCGCGCCGTGCCCGGAATTATGCGGGACGCCATAGGCAGGGCGCCTCGCGGCATAAACGACGGCAAGGGCTTCGTCTTCATATCGCACAGGGGCGAGGTCTTTCCGAGCGGGTTTCTGCCCCTTTCCGGAGGCAACGTAAAGAACGAGAGCATCGTCTCCATATACAGAGCGTCGCCGCTGTTCACAGGCATAAGGGGCTACGACATGCTCAAGGGAAAATGCGGCGTGTGCGAATTCAAGAATATCTGCGGGGGGTCGAGGGCGCGGGCGTACGCCGTCACCGGTGACTTCATGGAGTCCGAGCCCTACTGCGTTTACATCCCGGCGAAATATGTTCAGGTAGAGTCCGATGAGGGGAAAAACCGTTCGCCAGAAATATAACTCGTGCCGGACGTGCAGCCTTAGGGCGGGCACCATCTTCTCGGGCCTCGACGACGATGGCGCGATCGAGCTCGAAGGCATGCTCCGGAGAGTAGTTTACCCGGAGGGCTTCGTCCTCTTCATGAAGGGCGAGAAGCCTCGCGGCGTTTACTGCGTCTGCGGGGGGCGGGTCAAGCTTTACCTCCACTCACCGGACGGCAGGACCGCCGTTCTGGGGTACGCATCTCCCGGCAGCGTTATAGGCGTTAGGGCGATTCTCTCCGGTAAAGCCCACGATTTTACCGCGAAGACAGACGAAGAATCCCGGCTGAGCTTCATGGATAAAGACGATTTCATGTCTCTACTAAAAAGAAACGGCGGCGTCTGCCTCAGGCTGGCGGAGACTCTGGGGGAAGAGCTCTCGAAGGCATACGAAGGCTTCGGGAACGTGGCCCTCGCGACGTCCGAGGAGCGCCTGGCCTCGTTACTACTCAGGCTTTGCGACGAGTGCGGCGAGCAGTCATCAGACGGAATAGTCTTAAAGCCCGGGCTCAGCCAGGAGGAGCTGGCGGACATGGCCGGAATGTCGAGAAGGACGCTCAGCCGTGCGCTCAGGTCGCTAAGGAAAATGAACCTCGTCGATAGCGGACGCCGCATCACAATTATCAAAAATAAACCCGCGCTTCAAAAACTCCTTTCCTGAGGATTTCTTCTTTTGCTCCACATATCCAAAATTTACGAGCTCCGGCGGACTGAGACATTTGTCACAGTTTGGGTGCGTCATCCGTCCTTGACGCGGGAAGCATCCGGAAACGATAATTTAATGAAGGCGCAACCGGAAGTTTCTACGGAAAGAACGGAGTAAATAACGATGTGCGGAGGAAAAATGGGAATATACGACAGCAGCGGAAAGATGAGTTACAAATGGCTTCCCGACATAAACCTGGACAAGTGCACGGGCTGCGGGAAATGCGCCAAAGCATGCGGGCCGAAGTCGCTCGTCATCGTGAATGACGACTTTGCGCTCCTCATGCGGGCCGATACGTGCAGCAGCGGCGGACACTGCGTCGAGTCCTGCCCGGAAGACGCCCTAAACATGGAATGGATTGAGATGAGAGGCGAACACGCCGCTGGCGATTGGATGACAATAACAGAGCTGTGATCAAAATCCGGGCCTCTGTCCTCGATATTACCCGCCTCGCTACTCTCTGGGGACGGGCCCGGGTTTCTTTGAGAATATCACTTTGAGAATGAAAGCCGCAATTTCAGAGTTTCTACGCAGTCACAATACAATGAGCCTCGCGACTTCGAGGAACAACCATCCTTATGCGGCTGCCCTGTTTTACGCGAGTGACGGACTTACCTTGTACTTCCTCTCGAACCCGGGCTCCGAGCACTCGCTCAACATATTCTTGAACCCGAGGGTCGCCGCCACAATAAACACCGAGCATTTCGACTGGAAGACAGTCCGGGGGCTCAGGATAATAGGAACAGCCTACGCCGTAGGCGAAGAGGAATCGAAACGTGCGAGAGATTTTTTCGAGAGTAAATATCCCTTTCTGACCGGGCTTCTAAAAAGCGGCGTGCTGCGCCGGGAATTCGCGGACTATAGCTTCTTCAAAATCATCCCCGAGACCATAAGGCTCATAGATAACAGCGTACATTTCGGATACAGAGCAGAAATGCAGATATGATGCTCGCCCTATAATCTCGACGCTTCTGAGCTCAGTTGTATTTAAGCACCGGAAGCCCGAGGTCCCGTATCATCCCGGCATCTTTCTCCATGGGGTCTCCCTTAGTCGTAAGATAGTCACCGCCGATGAGCGCATTGGCCCCCGCGAAAAGGGCCCATGGCTGGTATTCCCCGAGCACGGCCTCCCTTCCGCCGGCACACAAGAGTATGCTTTTCGGAAGTATCATCCTGAAAACTGAAATAACTTTTAAGGCTTCGAATGGATGGAGCGTTCGCATTTCCCCGAGCCGGGTGCCGGGCCTTGGGTTGAGGAAATTGAGCGGAACAACCTCGGGGTCGAGCCCTTTGAGGTCGTAGGCCATGCTGATCCTGTCCTCCGCCGTTTCTCCGAGGCCGATTATGCCGCCGCTGCAGAGCCCGATACCGCTTTTCTTTACGAGGCGCGCCGTACCGAGCCGGTCTTCATATGCATGCGTGGTGCATATCCGCGGGAAGAAGCTCCGCGAGGTTTCGAGGTTGTGGTTGTAGCGCCTGACTCCGGCGGCGAAAAGGAGCGCGGCCTGCTCTTCTGTCAGTATGCCGAGTGAGCAGCCTATGCTCATGTCGGTGTGCGCCCTGATAAGACGGACGGACTCGAGCACCCTGTCGAATACGTGCTTGTTGGGGCCTCTCCCGCTTATCACGATGCAGAATTCCGAAGCCCCGCCTGCTTCGTCCCTCTTCGCGGATTCCAGTATCTCGCCGGGGCTGATCAGTGTGCGCGGGGAGACGGGCTCTTCGCTGTAAATCGACTGCGCGCAGAACCTGCAATCCTCGGGACACGCCCCGGTCCTTCCGCTCGTTATGCTGCAGAGATAGACGCCTCTTTCGTGGTACATGGACGTGACGGCATTCGAAAGGGACATCAATGCGGGGAGATTTCCGAAATCCGTAGAGACGAGCGCGACGGCATCGTCGAACGTTATCCCCTCGCCTCTCCCGATAACCTTTTCCCTCACACTTTCTATAATATTTGCAATCATGGATGCATCCTCCCGGCAGCGCTATTGAACGTGATTCACTGCAGTAAGTCTTATACGGTTTTCGTGTTGGGGAGTAAGTTAAAGGACTATATATTTATGCCAGATTGCGGTAAGTATGCAACCCGAGATTTAAAATCGGGCTACGGAATTAACGGTGGTGTGACGTCAATTTCCACCCTTATGAAATCCACGGGCAGATCACTCCGGGGAATGGAGACGATGTTGAAGGGATAACCCGGCGCGGGGGAAGCGATGGTGGTTATATCATCCTGTACTACCGCCGTGAGATGATCCTCGAATACCAGTACAGACTCCACACTCGTCCCCAGCTGCGCAAAATTCTGGGTGGAAACAAGAACCATGCTGCTCGAGAAATCGACGTCCGGAAGCTCGAAGAAAGAGAAGAAACAGCTGTCCCTGAACCTGTCCCAGTCGTCGTTCGTTTTAATGACCAATTCGCTTTGCTCGAAGTTAGTTTCAACAACCGGCTCATTCTGCTCGAACGGGCAAATGGGCGGAGGCTCACCGACAAACCCGACCTCCTCTAAAATATTCGTGACAGGAAGCTGTTCTTCGAAGCCCTCCAGACCCTCCTGCTCCGCGATCACTTCTTCCACTGTCAGGCCCGTTACTATTACCGTGCTTCCATCCGCGTTCGGATCGAAGCAGGGGTCGGGCGAAGACTCAAGATAACAAAAGTTTTCGGAGTCGGCGCCCCCGTTATTCGAGTCGCAGGCTGTTATAACGAATAAGCTGAAAAGGATTACTAAGAATATTGCGGCAAGATTTTGACTTCTTACGGGGGTTGCTCTTTTTATATTCATAGCTGGAGGCAGATTATAGAATTATTATTCAACCGTTCCCGCCGAGTTCGATTACTTATTATTTAAGTATACACAAATCGCCGCATCTTAAAATACAGAGAGAAAGAGGTGTGCGTCCCCGAGAGGATTCGAACCTCTGGCCTTAGGATTAGGAATCCTACGCTCTATCCTACTGAGCTACGGGGACGGGGTAATTCCGGTTTAAACAATAATATCTATAACAGACTTTATTCCCTACATCAATAGACGGGCTGAAATCCAGATGTAAGTATAGCTGCCGCGCGCTTCGGCGAAAGCGGAAGCTTCTAGCGGATCAAGTCGCTG
>JBFWTW010000174.1:0-6425 GCA_050247635.1 Candidatus Dadabacteria bacterium
AACATGGCTATAGAGATTAAAGTTCCGGAGTTGGGGGAATCGGTGGTCGAAGCCACCATAATAAGGTGGTTCAAATCCGAGGGAGACCCGGTCAAGATCGGCGAAGCGCTGGTCGAGCTCGAGACCGAAAAGGCCAACTTCGAGGTCGCCGCTGAAAAGCAGGGCGTCCTCTCGAAGATCCTCAAGCAGGACGGCGAGGATGTCGAGGTAGGGGACGTTCTGGGCTCGATAGAAGAAGGCAAGGCAGGGGATGCAGCACCGGCCAAGGAAGAGGCCAAGGCCCCCGAGCCGGCGCCTGAACCTGAACCTGTAAAGGAAGCCCCGAAGCAGGAGACGGAAGAGAGGATTACCCCCATTGCCAGGAAAGTCGCCGAAGAGAACAACGTAGACCTCTCCAAGGTCAAGGGCACAGGGCCCAGCGGCCGCGTCACGAAAGAAGACGTCGAGGCCTACATAGCGAAGGAATCCGCCCAGCCAGTTAAAGAAGAGCCGGCGAAGGCCCCATCCACGGCCGTCATCCAGGCCCCCAAGGAAGCGCCCGCAATCCTCCACATATCGCGCGACGCACGCGAAGAGCGCGTAAAGATGTCCAGGAGGAGAAGGACGATTGCCCGCCGCATGCTCGAGGCCACGCAGACCACCGCCATGCTCACCACATTCAACGAGATAGACATGGGCGCGGTCATGGATCTCAGGAAGAGGAGAAAAGACGCATTCAAGGAAAAGTACGGCGTTAACCTCGGCCTCAACTCCTTTTTCGTAAAGGCATCGATCGGGGCGCTGAAGGCGTTCCCGCAGGTAAACGCCGAGATCGAAGGCGACGACATGGTCCTGAAGAACTACTACGATATAGGCGTCGCCATCGGGGCGACGGAAGGGCTCGTCGTACCGGTGCTGAGGAATGCCGACAGCATGTCCTTCGCCGATATCGAAAAGAAGATTAAAGACTACGCCCAGAGGGCCGAAGACAACGCCCTCAGCCTCGAGGAAATCATGGGCGGGACGTTCACGATCACGAACGGCGGCGTATTCGGCTCACTCATGAGCACGCCGATTCTGAACCCTCCGCAGGTCGGCATACTCGGCCTCCACAAGATAGAGGAGCGCCCCATGGCGGTGAACGGCGAGGTCAAGATACGCCCGATGATGTACGTCGCCCTCAGCTACGATCACCGAATCGTCGACGGGCGCGAGGCAGTTCAGTTCCTAGTCAAGATAAAAGAGCTCATAGAAGACCCGGAATCGCTCCTTCTCGAAGGATAATCGGGGCTATAAAAATCGAAAATAAACGGACGCCCGGCCTGTCACAACAGTGCCGGGCGTTTTTTTTTACGTAAACCGGAAGCTGGATATTCGGCCCTTTATATGTAATGGAGAACTCAGGATATGGCGGGCAGCTCGAAGATGCTCCCGTACCTTCTTATAACCTCTTCCCGAAGCTCCGGATATTTCGAGAGCGCCGGATCCTCCGACACGAGCCTGAACGCATCCTCCCTCGCCTCTTCGAGTATCTTCCAGTCCCTCAATATATCCGCGAACCGGAACTGCGGCAGGCCCGACTGCTTCGTGCCGAGGAAGTCCCCCGGGCCCCTGATCATAAGATCGGCTTCCGCGATCCTGAACCCGTCCGAAGTCTCCGCCATTATAGAGAGCCGCTTGTCCGCGTCCTCGGACCGCTTGAAACCCGAGATAAGTATGCAGTGGGAATCGTGCCCTCCCCTCCCTACCCGGCCCCTCAATTGATGGAGCTGCGTGAGCCCGAACCTCTCGGCGTTTTCTATAACCATTACGGTCGCGTTGGGAACGTCCACCCCGACCTCTATGACGGTCGTCGAGACGAGAATATTCACATGCCCGGCTATGAACCGCCTCATGACGGCGTCCTTTTCCTCGGGCTTCATCCTGCCGTGGAGTAGCCCGACGGTAAACTCTGGGAAGATTTCGTTTCCGAGCTCCTCGGCCATTTGAGTGGCGTATTTAATGTCCTTAAAGTCCGGGTTTTCCGACTCCTCTATCATAGGATAGACGACGTAAGCCTGCCTCCCCTTTTCAATCTCTTTCCTGACCACCTCGTACGCCTTTTCCCGTGAGCCCTTCTGGTCGTAAAACACCCGCGTCTTGATGGCCTTCCTCCCGGGCGGCATCTCGTCGAGGACCGATACTTCGAGGTCGCCGTAAACGGTGAGGGCAAGAGTCCTCGGTATCGGGGTGGCGGTCATTACAAGGACGTCCGGATTTATACCCTTCCCCATAAGGCTCGCCCTTTGGAGCACACCGAACCTGTGCTGCTCGTCGATTACGACGAGCCCGAGGTTCTTGAAATCCACCTTCTCCTGAAGGAGGGCATGCGTACCGACGGCTATCTGCGCCTCTCCCGACGCGAGCGCTTTATAATATGTGTTCTTCTCGCGCTTCCCCATGCCGCTCTTTAAAAATACGATTCGTACGCCCATGCCTTTCATGGAATTAAGGACGGACGAAAGGTGCTGCTCGGCGAGTATCTCGGTCGGGGCCATAAGAACGGCCTGGTACCCGCTTTCGACCGCGGCGAGCATGGACATTATGGCGACTATGGTCTTCCCGCTCCCGACGTCTCCCTGAAGGAGCCTGTTCATCGGGCGCGGGGACCTCATATCGCTTTCTATCTCGTCGAGCACGCGTTTCTGCGCCAAAGTGAGCCCGAACGGGAGGCTCGACAAGAGCCTTTCCCTGAGCCATCCCGTCGGATGAAATTCGATACCTTCCGACTCGGCGACGTCCCTCTTCTTAAGCGCGAGGCCAAGCTCCATCAAGAAAAATTCGGAGTATGCGAGCGTCCTGTGCGGCGGCGAGCCGTATACCTCCTCGGCCCTGGAGAGATCGATCACCCTGTCTTCCCCCTCCGGGAAATGGACCCTCGAAAGTGCGTCGCCGAAGTCCGCCACCCCGCGCTCGGCGCTTATTTTAAGAGGAATAGGCAGCGAAACAGTATTCGCATACCTGTCGATTATAGACTTCATGATGCCCCGCATACGCCTCTGCTTTATCCCCTCGGTAAGCGGATACACAGGCACTATGCGGCCGAAGTGAACGTTGTCCTCGCCTATCTCCTCGCCCTCGTCTATAACCTCGATATCCTCCGGCCTCGGATGTATGATCTGGAGCTCGCCCCTGTAGCCAACGGCCACATCTCCCGTCAGAATAACGCGCACGCCCTTCTTGTACGCATTCCTGAGATACTTCTCGTTGAACTGAAACCAAACGAGCGTAAGGGTGCCGCTCCCGTCGGAGATCACAGCCTGGTAAATGGCGCGGCGCCTGGTCCTCACCCTCCCGGCGGCCAGTATCTCTCCCATCACGGTCTCGCGTCTGCCGGGCTCGGCCTGGGATATCTTCTTTATGATCCTTCTGTCTTCGTACCTTCTCGGGAAGTAGTAGAGCGCATCTCCGACGGTTTTTATGTCCCGCTTTTCGAGTAGCGCCGCTATCCTCGGCCCCACCCCTTTTATGAATTGGACGGGCGTTGTGAACGGGTCGCCGCTTTGTTCTTCGGGCTCTTCCGGCGATACATTCCGGGAGACCTCCTGCACACCCTGTTTTTGAGACTTCTCAGCGGCGGCCGATGCCCGTTCGGAACTCTTGAGCTTGTCCAGATCCTCCAGAAAACCAAGAGCCTTCCGGATAGCCTTCTTTTTTCCCTCTATCTCGAGTCCTTCGTAATCGAGGAAACTATCTTTTATATCCCTGACGATTTTGGCCTCCGCATTTGTGAGATTCAGCGAAAGCGCCTTCAGCGTCAGGTCGCCAACCAGGGAATCCAGCGACTTAACCGAATTCAGCTTTGAGAAGCTGTTTTTTGATGCGAACCGTAGCGGCTTTTCGAGGGCCTTCAGTATATCCGAGAGGTCTTGAGACATTAATAAGATTTTACAGAGGCTTATGCACACAAGGCAAGCCCGGCTCCGGAGTTTCCCACACTTTTTTCGAGGAATTGATGATTCGACTCGGAGCGCAATTCTTGCAGAGAATTATTCAACTCAAGAGTACATCCATACCGCTGCTCCACATGTATTAAAAATGTACACCCTATACAGTGTGATTTTACACAGATTCGGCCTGAACGCCACTGACAAAAACAGCCGTAAACTTGTAACCCCCGGCCATTATGAGCAATTGTCAGGCTGAACTATATGGCACACATATTGCACTTTAAGTAACCAAAAGAAAACGAAGGCATGAATCTCGGGCCTGTTACAGACAACAATATAGGCTCATGCTTCCGCCGACCTGCATCCAGCACAAAAAAATTCAGAGAGGACCGGGACACATGAAATATAGCGAAATCGAAGCAACGGGAGTCGATACGGAAAATTTCAGCAGCGCGTACGATGAGGCCCCCGATACGGTAGACCTCCAGTCAGACCTCATGTTCGAAGACGAAAATTCCTCCGAGGATTCCGAGGATATTGTCTCCAAGAAACGAACCAAACGTGAATCCAGGGCTAATATGCCCGACGAGCAGTTCAGGATACTGAACGACTATTTCGGCGACATAGCCAAGGAGCCGCTTCTTACGCTCAGGCAGGAAATAGAAATCCCTGCCAAGATGAAGAAGTGCGAGCACAAGGCGCGTCAGATACGCACCTACCTCGACAAAACGCCGTCGAGCCCGCATAGGGAAAGGCTCAATGCGTCCTTTAAGGCTTATTCACTCAAGGCCGGCGATCTAAAAAAGAGGTTTGCCAGCGCCAACCTGAGACTCGTCATAAGCATTGCGAAGCGCTACATCAATCACGGCCTTCCCTTTCTCGACCTGATACAGGAAGGGAACATCGGCCTCATGAAAGCTATCGAGAGGTATGACCACACAAAGGGCTACAGGTTTTCGACCTACGCTTCGTGGTGGATATATCAGTCGATAACGAGGGCGATACTCGTTCACCGCGGTGCGGTGAGGGTGCCGGTATACCTGCTTGAAGTAACCAGCAGGGTGTACAGGACAAAATCCCTGATCCTTAAAGAGTCCGGCCGCATCCCCTCGCCCGAGGAGATCGCCAAGCACTCTGGAGTCCAGCTAAAGTACGTAAAAAGGATTCTCAAAATAACGAATGAATCGATCAGCATGGATTCTCCCATAGACGGCGAGAAGAGAACGCTATACGATTTCCTCGTGGACGAAGACTCTATTTCTCCGGACTGCACAGTCATCGACTACGAGCTCAAGAACTGTGTTCGGAGCTCACTCTCTCTCCTATCCGCCAAGGAAGAGGAAGTTCTCAGGATGCGCTTCGGAATAGACAGAAGCGAAACCGTCACACTCGACGACATAGGCAGGAAGTTCAAGCTCACGAGGGAGCGCATCAGACAGATTGAGAAAAAGGCCCTGAGAAAATTGGCCGTATCCAGGATGAAAGATGCTCTCAAGAATTTCAGAACTTCATGAGCATGGAATCTGTGTGCGAATAGGCACTCCGTTCTTGTGTCAACTGTGCGAATACACACAGAAACATTAATTGCATAAACGGTCGTTGTAATCGAGGTGCGGTCGTAATACATTGACAACATTAAAGATTGCAAAAAATTTGTAATTGGTATGTATATTGCAGTATAGTTTATTCAAGCAGTCGGCATGGCCGATGGCTAAAAACACTCAGGAGGACTTGATGACATGAGAGTAATGTCCATTTTCTTTGCGTTTTTGTTAGTAATGGGTATTTCCTTAGGCGGAAGCGCCCTAGTTGGCAGCATTCCGTCTATAGCACAGGACGATCCGCAGGGCGAGATCCCGGGCGGCGAGATGGCAGATGAGGCTACCGATGCGGCGGGTGACGCTGCGGACGCAGCCAGCGACGCTGCAGACGATGCAGCTGATGCGGTACAGGGCGAGATCCCGGGCGGAGATATGACCGACGAAGCCACGGACGGTTCCGGCGCTGAAACCAACGCCCCGGATGAATCGACCGAGGGTGAAATGCCGGGTGGCGACATGCCGGACGACGCCGCAAAATAAGTAACAATTTTGCAATAAATAAAAGGGGGCTCATGCCCCCTTTTTTATTTCCGATATCTTCTTTGTCTTCCCAAGAACTATCCTACAAACCAACCCCGAGCATATCCGTTCACATAGAGTTGTCCTGACTAATACGGATACCCGTTTGCACCCCGGGCCCGGCAGCTGACAACACCCGGCTACTCCAAATGCTATATACTGTTTAGCAACAATCAATGGAGGGCACGGTATGAATAAGAAACCCACAACAGAGATTGGGTGTTCGGACAACGATCCCGAGCGTGAAGAGCATGTGCTTACCGAGAAGAAAAGAGCCGAGCTCAGCCCGCGTGATATGATACGGCTGATGCAGGAAGGTAATCAGCGTTTTGTTGACGGCAAGCCGATAGATTGGGACTACCGTCATGAGCAGGCTGATACCTCCGGGGGGCAGTAT
>JBFWTW010000175.1:0-6361 GCA_050247635.1 Candidatus Dadabacteria bacterium
CCTGTCGCGCGCATTCAGCGGCATGTTCGAAAAGCCCGGGAAGAAGAGCCCGGCCAGGGCCGCAGCCGAGAAGAAAAAAGAGCACCAGAAGCTCGTGGACGAATTCCTCTCCCGCGTGAACATAAACCCCGACAGGAAATCCCGGCTTGTGAAGGTGAGCTTTACGAGCCGCGACTCCGAGTTCGCCGCAACGGCCGCGAACGCCCTCGGCGACCAATACATCGAATGGCTCCTCGACAGGAGGCTCGACGCGACGAAGTCCGCGCGAAAGTTCCTCGAAAAGCAGCTCTCCCAGGTCAAGGCGAGGCTCGAAAAGGCCGAGGAGGATCTCAACGAGTTCGCGAAGAAGGAAGACATCATCTCGCTCGACGCGAACATGAACCTCACGTATAAACAGCTCTCGGAGCTTAACGGCGCCCTCACCGCGGCCGAGAACGAAAGGCTCGCCAAGCAGGCGTTCTACGAGGACGTGATGGAGGGCAAGTACGAATACCTGCCCCAGGTCCTGAACGACCCCTCTATACAGGAGCTCAACGAAGAGTACACGAAGGTCAAGGCCGAGTACGACAACATGAGCGTCGTCTACGGCCCCAACTACCCCGACTTAAAACAGCTCGGCGCACAGGTCGCCAGCATGAAGAAAGAGATGGACAAGCGCGTCACCGGAATCGCCGAGAGTATAAAAAAGGATTACCTCGCAGCCGTCCGGAAAGAGAACATAATGAAGGAGAGGACGACCGAGCAGAACGCGCGCGCCTCCGCGCTTAACGAAAAGGCGATACAGTACAAGATCCTCGACCGCGAGGTCGAAACGAACAAGACCATATACCAGAACCTCCTCCAGAGGGTGAAGGAAACGGAGGTCACGTCCGGCATAAAGGCGACCAACATCCAGATAGTCGATTACGCCGCCGCGCCGCTCCTCCCCTACAGCCCGAACATACCGCTCAATCTCGTCCTCGCCCTCGTCGCGGGGCTTCTCGGCGGCGTGTTCCTCGCATTCGTCACCGACCACTTCGACAGGACGATAAAGGACGAGGAAGAGCTCAAGCAGCGCTTCCCGATCCCGTTCCTGGGCGGCATACCGGTGGTGTCCGGCTCCGAGGCGCTGGGGCTCGAAAAGGTTGTCCACACGAACCCGCTTTCGATCGTGTCCGAGGCGTTCAGGGTGATTCGAACATCGGTCCTCTTCTCGTCGCCCGACAGCCAGCCGCGCTCGCTCCTGCTTACGAGCAGCCAGCCGCTCGAAGGCAAGACGACGTGCTCGTCGAACCTCGCCATCGCGTTCACACAGTCGGGCTACAAGGTCGTCCTCGTGGACGCCGACATGCGCCGCCCCCGCCTTACACGCGTCTGGAGGACGGCGGCCTCAAACGGCGCGGGACTCAGCACTTATCTCATAGGTAAATATTCGCTCGACGACTCCATCATGCAGACGGAGGTCGATGGTCTCAACATCATATACTCGGGGCCCATTCCCCCAAATCCTTCCGAGCTTCTCGGCTCGAACAAAATGCGGGAGCTCGTGGATACGCTCATGGAGCGCTACGACATAGTCTTGGTAGACGGCCCGCCTGTGCTCGGGTTCGCGGATTCGCTCCTCGCGGCGCGCGCCGTGGACGGCGTGCTCGTCGTCGCGGGCATGGGCATAACGCAGCGTAAAACGCTCCAGATGACGCTCGAGGAGCTCGGGAAGGTGCACGGCAAGATTACCGGCGCAATAGTAAACAGGCTCGAAACTGCATCAAGCAGATACAGGTATAACTACCAGTATCACGCGGAGAAAAATGCGAAAACGCTTAAGATATCTAGGCCAGACAACGGTGCTCTCGGTGCTTAGCGTGGGGGCCTGCGCCCTCGCCGTCGTAACGGGAGTATCCGCCATGTACTCGTTCTCGGAGAATCCGGAGCTCCTCGAAAGGAGCGTCGAGATCGACGCCCGGAACTCGGACGCCGTGTACAGGCTCGCCCGCCTCCGCCATCTCGAAATGACGGGCGACGACGGCGAAACCGAAGCGCTCTACTTCGAATCGCTCTCGGGTAATCCGCTCATGGCCGTCTCGTGGCTCGGCCTTTCGGAGCTCTACATAGACTCCGGAAGGGAAGCCGACTCGGAAACGGCGCTCCGCATGGCGCAGGGGATGATGCAGTCCTCGCCCGGGCTCCTGTGGGAATCCTCGATGCTCGCCTTCAGGCTGGGCGACAACGATCTCGCGCTCGACAACCTCCGCGTGGTGGCCGAGGCCGACCCCGCGAAGAGAAAGCGCGTCTTCGACATAGGCTGGCGCGTAGCGAAGGATCCCAAGACGATCCTCGAAAGGGCCGTCTCGGACGAAGTCCTTCCTTCCTACCTCGGCTATCTAATTCAAACCGACAGGCAGGACGCGACCTACCCCGTGTGGGAGAGGCTTGGCCAAAACGGCGGCGCGGACGACGAAGCCGCCCTCGCCTACGCCGACTATCTGGTTTCAAAGGGCGACACCGAGACAGCGCGAGACATATGGGCCGGGATCTATCCCGGCGAGGACGTCTCGGCGCTCGTCTGGAACGGCGGCTTCGAGTACGACCCCGTCGGCAGGGGATTCGACTGGAAGGTAAGAAATTCGGACAGCGTCGATGCCGACTACGACTACAGGAAAAAAACGGAGGGCTATCGATCCCTCCGCATAAAATTCTCGGGCAAGGAGAACGTAGACTGGAAGGGCGTTTCCCAGACGGTCGCCGTCGATCCCGGCTCGCACTACGCACTCACGTGGGAAGCGGCGTCCTCGGACATAACGACGAGGAACGGCGTCACTGTGGAGGTCTACTGCCTGGGCTTTAAGGCCGAGTCCGAGCCCTACACGGGTTCTTCCGACTGGGAGAGCCGGAGGCTCGAATTCGACGCCCCCGACGACTGCCCCACGGTAACCATAGGGCTCAGGCGCGAAAAGAGTGACCGTCTCGACAATCTCATATCCGGCGAGTTCTGGCTCGACGACGTCCGGATGACAAAAATGGAAGACAGGAGGCCGACCGATGCCTGAGAACACCGGACAGAACACGGCTTTATTAGAGAACGAAAGAGACACAAGGGCGGCGTCCGAAGACATGAGCTGGTACGCAGTCCACACAAAATCGAGACACGAAAAGAAGGTGATATGGGACCTCGACGACAGGAAAGTCGAAGCGTTCCTGCCGCTAAGAGAAGTCCTCTGTAAATGGAAAGACCGGAAGAAGCGGATACTCATGCCGCTCTTTCCGGGCTATCTTTTCGTCCGCATCGATCCCCGCGACACCCTCGACGTGCTCGGCGCGAAGGGGGTTGTCCGCATCCTCGGCAGCAGCGGCGTACCAGTGCCGGTGCCCGAGGAAGAAATAGACGCTGCGCGGAGGCTCGTCAGGTCGGGCATTCCGTGCGCGCCCTTCCCTTACGATTTCGAGGGAAAGGAAGCGGTCATAACCGGGGGCCCGCTCGAAGGGCTCAGGGGAAGGATCGAGTCGCAAAGGGGCGGCTTCAGGCTGATACTGTCGGTCCATCTTATCAGGAGCGCGGTATCCGTCGAAGTCGACGCCGGAGACGTCGAGCTGCTCTAGCGGCCCCGTACGTTCCTCCAGCCAAAGCAGTCTTTTCGCCCCTTATGTAAGTGAGAGGGCGAAGCTATATATCTGGTATATACGTTATATTAATTAAACAAGCTTTTATCCGCCGCGTCCGGGGCGTTCCGCCCCGCCGGCTTCCACTTTAAAACCGCAGTACGAATCCACAGCAAACAACCACAGGAGGTAATGCATCATGCGCGTATTCATCGCAGGAGTAGACGGCTATCTCGGATGGCCGCTCGCTATGTATCTCACGAAAAGGGGCCACACCGTGGCCGGCGCCGACAATTACATGAGAAGAGACTGGGTCCAGGAAATGAGCTCGCAGTCGGCCTCACCGATATCCCGCATGACAGACAGGCTCGAAGCCTTCAGGGAGAACTTCGACAACAACATGCGCTTTTTCAAGGGCGACCTCACGAACTATAACTTCGTCGAGAACGCCTTTCGGAGCTTCAAGCCCGACGCCATAATCCACCTGGGCGAAATGCCCTCGGCGCCCTACAGCATGATAGACGTCGAACACACAACCTGGACGCAGGTTAACAACATCGTCGGCACGCTCAACATTCTGTATGCGATGCGCGACATCTGCCCCGAGTCGCACCTCGTAAAGCTCGGCACGATGGGCGAGTACGGAACGCCCAACATCGACATCCCCGAGGGATTTTTCGAGATCGAGTACAGAGGCCGGAAAGACAGATTGCCCTTCCCACGCCAGGCCAACAGCTGGTACCACCAGACGAAGGTCCACGACTCGAACAACGTCACGTTCGCGTGCAAGGTCTGGGGCCTCCGCTCTACGGACATCATGCAGGGGGTAGTGTTCGGAACGCGCATCGACGAGATGGGCGACGACCAGCGCCTCCTCACGCGCTTCGATTTCGACCAGTGCTTCGGGACGGCGATAAACCGCTTCTGCTGCCAGGCCGTCGTTGGCGAGCCGATAACGCCCTTCGGAAAGGGCGGCCAGCGGAGAGGATTCCTCCCGCTCAGGGACTCCATGCAGTGCCTGACCATAGCCGTCGAGAACCCGCCCGAAAAAGGCGAGTACAGGGTCTTCAACCAGTTCCAGGAGGTCTATGGCATAACGGAGCTCGCCGAAATGGTGCACAAGGTCGCGGGCTCGCTCGGCATCGAGTCCGAGATCCGGCCCGTCGAAAACCCCCGGAAGGAATCGGAAGAGCACTACTACAACCCCGACCATCAGCACCTGTTCGATCTCGGGTACAAGCCCACGACGGACGTCGAATCCGAGATCGCCGTAATGCTGAACGATCTCAGGAGCTGGCACGACCGCATCGAGGCGCGCCGCGAGGTCCTGATGCCCGACGTCAGATGGGACGGCAGGAGGGAGAAGGTCACGTACATCGACGCGGCGGAGAAACGGGGAAAGATACGGGCCGTCTGATATGGATGCGCGGCAAGACAAAAAGAGTGTCCTCGTCACGGGAGGCTGCGGCTTCATAGGTGTAAACCTCGCCGCACGCCTCCTCGTGTCGGGACGTTTTGAAGTCACGGTCTTGGACAATATGTCCACGGGCAGCGCCGCCGATCTCGAAGCGGCGCTTTCGGAGAAAGGCCTCGACCACTCGGAAGTGACGGTCGTCGAAGGCGACGTGAGAGACCTCGCCCAGTGCCAGGAAGCGTGCCGGGGGGTTGACGCTGTAGTCCACCTCGCCGCGCAGGCGGGGGTCCCGCAATCGATAGAAGACCCGTTCCGCGACGCCGAAGTGAACGTGGGAGGCACGCTCAACATGCTCGAAGCCGCCCGCAGGGCCGGCGCGGGAATGTTCATATTCGCTTCGTCGAACGCCCCGCTCGGCGCGGCCTCTCCCCCGTCGAGGGAAGACACCGCGCCACGCCCGCTCTCGCCCTACGGCGCTGCCAAGCTTGCGGGCGAGGGATACTGCTCGGCGTACCATGCTTCGTACGGCCTGTCCACCGTCGCTCTCAGGTTCTCGAACGCCTACGGGCCGTGGAGCCTCCACAAATCGAGCGTCGTCGCGCGCTTCATAAAGGACGGGATCGTAACGGGCCGGTTGACGGTCTACGGCGACGGCAGCCAGACGCGGGACCTCGTCCACGTGGACGACATCACCCGCGCGGTAGAGCTCACGCTGGATTCGAACCCCGAGGAGACGGCGGGGGGGATATTCCAGCTCGGGACGGGCGTCGAAACGGCGGTGCTCCAGATCGCCTCGATTGTCGCCGACCTCATCGGCAAAGGCATACGGATCGACTTCGCCCCGGCGCGTCCGGGCGAGGCCGCCCGGAGCTTCTCGTATATAGGCAAGGCCCGCGAGCTCCTCGGATACGCCCCCGAAGTCACTCTCCGGGGCGGCATCTCGGACACACTCGAATGGTTCAGGGCGCACGGCGGCCCTGCCCTCTTGCGAAGGCCGCCCGCCGCCGTCATAGTGCGCGGCAAAAAACGGCGCAGCCGGAAAAATCAACAGACATGACGAAACTGTTTTCAGTCGTTTTACCCTACGTCCTCCTCGTCAGCTTCCACACGCCACCCTTTTCCGGCTTCGGCCCGAAGGGCCTGAATGCCATCACGGGCGCGGGATACGACGGCGTCGCGGTACCGCTCACGGGGGCATACGACACGAAGCGCTACTCGTACGAAACATTCGCCGGGAGGGTGAAGGCTCTCAACGCGGGCTCTCGCAAGGACGTCTGGCCGTGGGTGTTCTTCAACAGATTCATAGGATACGACGAGGGCGGACGGTCGCTCTCGAAGATTCGCAGCACATCTATTTCCGCTCTATTAAAG
>JBFWTW010000176.1:0-6377 GCA_050247635.1 Candidatus Dadabacteria bacterium
GAAATACCTCAAATTAAAACAGCGAGAAATCTATCTTTTCATCTTTCAATCCCCTCCCCCTTGAGAAAGGGGGAGGGTCAGGGTGGGGGTTACATTAAAAGTCTGTCATTCCTGTAACGATTTCGAGCGAGCGAGGAATCGGACGCCCTTCGCTGACTGCACGAAATTATCTACAGTACCGCTCGAAAGCGACACAGCACAAAATAACAGGAATCCATTCAGTTTTCCGCCAGCAATCCATCAAGAATCCTTTATCATTACGAGGGTGAGCAGCGGCCGCGGCAATCACTCTTTTCATGCCCCAAACTCACCCAAAAAACACACCTCTCCCACTCTCATAACCACTTGGAATCATTCAGGAAATAATCAGGAAGGAACCGACAGGCACAAAAAAAACCGAGATGATGTTCTCATTCCCGGTTTCCTTTGTGCTTATCGCGCTGGGCGTTGTTCGCCCATTGCTATATAAACTAATCGAACTTTCGTATCCTGTCAACCACCTTTTTGCAGCTTCTTTTGAAAAGTTTCATCGCTCCCATCGATGTCATCCCGAGCCTCTCCCCCATGCTCTCGTACGTCGCCGGCTCGTTCCCGGAGAGCCCGAACCGCATCTCTATGGCCGTCCTCTCGCGCTCCGTCAATCCCGCCAGGGCGCCCTCTACTCTCTCCTTGTTCACCCTCTCCCGGACATCCTCCGGCAGCAGATGGAGTATATTCACAATCCCGTCGTTGTACGCAGCCACGTCCCGGCCCTCTCCATACTCATATGCATTATCCTCCCCCTGTTAGGGGGAGGACTAAGGTGGGGGTCACCTTAGATTTCCCCTCTCCCCTCCGGGGGAGAGGGATTAAGGGTGAGGGGATACCATATATTTGTCATTCCCGAATGCTTGTATCGGGAATCCATTTCCACAAGCAATTCATCAAGAATTCTTTGTAGTCTTATTTTTTTCCAAAATTGCTCGCTGCCCGCGCTACGAGCAATTTCCCTCCGCGACCCTGAGGGCTGGCCCTCACTCCTCCCCCCTCAAATCCACAAACTCCCCCTCCGCGGCGAGCGCCCGCTCCACGCTATACTCGAACATCTCCTTCTGCTTCGCCAGCTCCCCGGCCGTCTCCCTGAGCCGCTTCTGCTCAGGCGTAAGCCGCGCCTCCTCGATCCGCTCTATCTGCGCATCGACGCTCTTCGCGAACGCCCCCGCGTCACGGCCCGTCAGCGCCGCCGCCTCTTTGAGCCATTCGAGCCGCTTCACGTCCCGCCTCTCCACGGCCTCGCCGAACACCCGCGCCATGTCGTCGCCCGAGAGCCTCGACGCCGCGCCGACGAACGTGCTCCGGTCGATGTCCTCGCGGAGCTCGTCGATGGAACCCATCAGCGCGTAGAACAAACTCTCCTGCCCGACGAACCTCTCGCCCTCCGCGATCCTCCGCCTGATCTCCTTCACGCGCCCCCGCTCCGCATCCTGCGGTCTCAGCGCGGCGCCGATCCCGGAAACCCTCCCGGCCACATCATCGTCGAACTTCCCGCGCAGCTCCGCCAGCTTCTGCGTAAACTCGTTTCTAAGCTCCCCCGCGCGCTTCTCCTTCCCGAACCCGCTCAAACTCTTGTCCGTCTTCACACCGTGCAGGTCGCCCCGATACTTCCTCGCGAGCGCATCCAGCTCCTCGTAATACCCGTCCAAACTCCTCCTAAGCTCCACCTTCATATCTCTCCTCCTCTCTACTCTCATACTCACAACACCACCTTCAATTAAGTCCCCTCCCCCTGCCAGGGGAACGAATGCGAACGAGCGAGCATTCGGACGCCCTGGGCCGACTGCACGAAACTTTATCTGGTACAGCTCGAAAGTACCCGAAACAAAAAAGGTTAGGGTGGGGGTCACCTCATTTCTGTCATTCCTGTGCAGACAGGAATCCATTCATTTCATCCTTTGCCTTTCCATCCCCCCTTAGAAAAAGGGGACAATTTCGAGCGAGCGAGGAATTGGACGCCTTCGCTTACACTCTCGTCGCCAATCCAGTACAGCTTATAACAGTAATCAAAGTAAAACAGGGGGGATTTTGTAGTTGCCGTCATCCTGAACTTGTTTCAGGATCTCATCTTTCGTTCTTCGCCTTTGTCTTTTCTTTCACCCCTCCCTTATCTCCCCCAAAATCCTCTCCATATCCTCCCTCGGCAGCCTCGGCGCCATCCGCTTCACGATCCTCTCCTTCATCACCTGCTGGAACCTCTCCGAAATCCCCAGCTCCGCCGCCTTCAGAATATTCTCCATCTCCTCCCCGAGCGAGCTCACCTCGAACTCCCCCGGATACTCGACGACGTTCCCCGGCTCCTCGATACCCTGCCACTTCGCCCAAAAGCGGAGCGCCTTCATCTCGGCCTCCTCCATGTTGAGCGCCTTGCTCGAAAGCGTGTTGTTCGTGATCATGAAGTCGTACGACCGCGCGACGCCGCTCGACTCCTCGGTGACGCCTATAGCACCTCTGAGCGTAGCCAGCCTGTATATCTCCTCGATGCCACGCTCTATCTGCTCCATGAGCACCCTCGCCTGCGACGCGTCCGGGCTGATGAAGTGCGGCGCATGCCGCGAGTCCGGCGGGAACCCGAGCCCCCGCGCCGTCCCGAGCGCCTTGTCGTTGATCGGGCTCTTCGGGTCCTCCGGCATCACGAGCTGCGAAAACGTCTGCCTGTACAAAATCTCGTCGAGGAGCGAGCACCAGTTATACAAAGCCCGGTTCACGTACGCAATGTCGTTCAAAAGCGAAAACCCCGTCATCGGCTCCTCGGCGAAATGACACACCGGCACGAGCGGCACCTCCCCCACGGGATGCTCCCCCTCGTCCGCCTTCCTCGCCTTCCGTCCGCCGCCCGACTGCTCCACCTCGTACAGCTCCCACCGGTCCCGGTACCACACCCTGAACCTCATCACCCCGGCCGTGTCCTTTCCGAACTCCCCCTCGTCCGCGTGGGTCTCCAGGATCTTCGCCCAGAGGAGATTCCCCCACCTGTCGAGCCCCCAGTCCCAAACGTTCGTCGGGGGCACGCGCACGAAGTACGGGTAGATGCCCCGCTCCATCTCCTCCTTCATCGTCGCCGCCGTCTCGGCCGGCTTGTCCACGAGGATGAACTGTATCCCCGTCACGGACGACCACTTCGACGCGCCCCTTATAAAATCCTCGTACGAATTCCCCTGCCTGTCGCAATTCCCCAAAAAAAGCCCGAACAGCGCGCTGTCCGCGAGCTTCCCGAAATCCCTCACGATCTTCTGCCTGTAAATGAACGAGTTGTACGCGTTCACGATCGGCGCGCAATAATTATAGTAGTACGACCTCTCCTTCCTCTCCCGAAACCCCTCGCCGTCCTCGAAGGTATGCATATACAAGTTATCCGACTCGACATAATCTGCGCCGCCCTTGTAACTGTCCTCGAAGAACCTGTACCCCCTCTCGGCCCTTCTGTACTCCGCCCTCTTTCTAAGCACCGCCTGCGTCAGCCTGTCCTCAGCCATTTCCCTTTTCCCTCTCCATTTCGAATATCGTCTTTCTTCCCTTAGACCTCGCATACCCGCCCCCGTGGTACGAATACGCGAACCGCCTTCCATGTCTCATGTGCTCGATAGCCTGCGTTATGCTGTCGACGACGTCCGTATTCTTCGTACGCGGGAAGCTCGCCGCGCACGCGATCACCTCGTCCGTCCATTCCGCATTGTCGTGGATGTACACGTTCCCCGACTCGAACACGGGGGTCACGGCATGCGCCCTGGCGACCTTATCCCCGACGGGCTTGACGCCCCTTATCGGCATCTTCGTCGTCTCGGCCAGCTCCTGCATAAGGCTCTGTCCCGACGCCTTGTCCTCGACCAGCACCTCGTCCGGCATGAACCTCTCGTAAAGCTCCACCGCCCGCCGCTTCAGCTCCGGGAACGTCACCTTTCCCCACCACGCGTTGACCATGTAATACCCGCTCTCCGTCTCGATCCACGTCGTGCACGCCGAATAGCTGTTCTCCTCGCCGGTCTTGAATCCCGTGTCCCACGACTGCACGGCCCACTTCCTCCCGGCCGGCAATGCAGTGAACCTCCGCCACTCGCCGCGCCTGAAAATATTCCCCGTCCTCTCCTCGGGCTCCTGCTGGTAAATCGAGTTGAAATGGCTCCCGAGCACTGCCCGCGTCTCGTTCACGATTTCGAGGGGGAACTTCTCCGGCCAGAGCGTCTCGCCCTCCCGGTACCCGTGCTCCCCGAACACATAATCCATGTCCGCGATCGCCGGCAGTTTGAGGACTGTCCACTTCTCCCCCTCGTCCCGAAGCAGCCGCCCGACGAGATCGTCCGTGTGCCACCGCGTATTCACGACGACTATCCCCGCGCCGTCCTCAGTCCTCGTGTAAAGGGTCGTCTTGTACCAGTCCCAGATCGTATCGCGCACGTTCTCGGAATACGCCTCCTGCACGTTCTTTATGAGGTCGTCGAGGATGAGCAGATGCGCTCCGTGCCCCGTAACGGACCCGCCCCTTCCGACGGCGACGAACCTCCCGCCGTCTTCCAATTCCCAGAGCGACCCCGACGACGAATCCCTGCGGACCCTAGTCCCGAACACGCACCCGTGCATCTCGGACTGGCAGAGGTTCCGCGCGTGCTTTCCGAAATGAAGCGCGAACCTGTCGTTGTATGACGCGAGAATGATCTTCTTATCCGGATTCCTTCCGAGATACCACGCCGGGAACCTTATCGACGCCAGCTCCGACTTCCCGTACCTTGGCGGCACAAGTATCATCAGCCTCTTCACGCGCCCTTCGGCTACAGCCTCCAGGTGCTCGATTATCACCCTGTGATGCCACCCTGCCCTGTACTTCGGGAACGTCAGCTCCGTGTACGTCAGCAGATTATCCCTCGCGTTTTCCGCGAGGTAGAGACCCAGCGCCTCCGTTCCTTCCAGCCCTTCTTTTTGTATTTTTGACAATCCTCAAAAGCTCCTCGTCAGGCAGCGATTCTATGTACTCGCTCACTATCCTTATGTCGTGGCTCACGCTGTGCCCTATGTTCCCCTCGGTCTTGACGCTCTGCGTCGGCAGTCCGTATAAGAGCCGCTCGATCCTTATCACGTCTATCGCCAGCTTTATGTACGGCCGCGCGATGGTCATCATCTTGTCGAGCGGTATGTCCTCCGCCCCCGCGAGCGTCCCGGCCCCCTCGCCTTTCAGCTTCTCTATCCTCGCGAGGAGCGACGAGAGCGGCGCCATCACGGCCTCCCTCGCGCTCCTCACCATATCCAGATGCGCGGTGTTCACCTCGACGAGCTTGCTCTCGTACGCCCCCCGTGACCGCCCCTCCAGATATTCGTCGTACGCCCGCGCCCGTGCGCCCCACTCGTGCCGCGCCGACCACTTCTTCATCAGCCGCTCCGACTTCCCGACCTTCGCCGCCGCCTTCGCCAGGCTCCGCCCGGCCCCAAGGTCCCTGTAAGCGCTGAACGCCTCGTACGCCTTCGCCGTCTCCCCCTCCCCCATCTCCCAAACCTTCACCTCATCCGCCATCCTTCACCACCACATTTCCGTCATCCCATCTTTTATCCCCCCTTAGGAAAAGGGGGGTCAGGGGGGATTTAATTTTTTATAATCTGTCATTCCCGAATGTTTGTATCGGGAATCCAGTCTTTATCCTTCCTTTTTGTCATCCTGCCTGTCCGGCGTAGCTTTCAGCGAAGACGGAAACTTGTTTCAGGATCTCGCTTTTAACCCTGTCATTTCGAACGAATGTGAGAAATCTATTCTTTGCCTTTTATTCCCCTCCCCCTTGAGAAAGGGGGAGGGCCAGGGTGGGGGTTACGTTAAAAGTCTGTCATTCCTGCGGAGGCAGGAATCCATTCAGTTCATCCTTTTCCTTTAATCCTTTCCCCTTCTCCAACTCTTCACCCCCTCCTTCTCCCCCTCCTCCTTTCCCCCTCCCAAATCTCCCTGTGCGGACAAACACTCCCGTGCAGTCTCACCATATACCCCCTGCCCGAGCTCATTCCTCCATGGCAAAAAGGACAAAACTCCGCCTTCCTCATCATCACCCCATACATCGCACTTAGCAGCCCGAACCTCTCCCCGCTCCCGTACACCCACACCCGGACATCCTGGAGCCCTGCGCCCCCGCGCACGATCTCCGCGTCCCGCGCGATCGTCCGAACGCTCTTCCCGTCGAGATACATCCCCACGGCCCGGCGCTCGTTCCCGCCGAGCCCCGTGACGTATCCCTCTATCGCCCGCTCCACTACGAGCGCTCCGAGGTAGGCGCGATAAACGTGCGGCACCCACTCGCCCCGCCTGTACCGCGAGTAAAAACCGACCGCCCGCGCAAGGTGCCCAAACGCTAGACGCCTCCCCGAGGCGC
>JBFWTW010000177.1:0-6336 GCA_050247635.1 Candidatus Dadabacteria bacterium
GAACGTGCTGCATAGGAACATCACCGTCGTGGGTGATGCTGATCCGCCCGCCAACATCTTGGACATCAGTTATCTTACCCGCTCCACTACGTAGATTGCTGACAATTACGGCCTCTACAGACTGTGCCGTGTTGAGCAGAAGGTTCCTGTGCTCCGCGTTGGCCAGCACCTTGCGCTTGACCGTCGGCGTATTCCACTCATAGAGGGTACGCGGAACCCGTGGTGCTACCTGCGGGGCCATAAGCTCTTGTGGTGTAGGTCCTTGTTTCGGATCTGTGTTGGGTAGATTTAGCGCGGCGCCGATAACTCCACCAGCAACAACAGCCTCCTTGTCATCCAAGTTATCTCCAACACCCAGTTTCAAGATGATGTTTCCCACAAAAGAGGAGGCCATCGTATCATCAATCCGCGAGGCCAAGCCGGGGTTGGTCTGTCTTACCAACCCCGCCAGTGCCTTGTTCTGCCCCATCTGAGAGTACAACTCAACACCACCGTCAATCTTGCTTAGCTGGGACAGGAGGGGTGCGTCACGTATAGCGGCGATTGTAAGAGCACTATCGAGAGCACCCGCCTTCGACTTAAGAATTTTCTCGAAAGTATTATTATCAAGAAGGCCAGAGATAGTATTTACAAATTCATTTCGCTTGGCGTTGAACTCCCCGAAGTCTGTTCCCGGAGGGGCTATCTGTCGGAACTCGGCGTCTACCTTGTTCGCCTCCTCTATCGCCGCCGTCCTGTAGGCGTTAACTTTCTCGGGGGACAGCCCTCCGTCCCTGTTTAAGTCGATGAGGATGCGCCCCATCAGATCTGTTTGTGCCTTACTCAGCGCGCTTGTGGCGCCCTTTGACCACGAGTACCCCGTAACTTTGCCCTGGGCAGCATCCCTCTTGAGGGCTTTGTTCTCGTAGTCCGCGATCATTGATTCCCTATCAAGCTCTTTTAGAACTTCTACAGATATCTTGGTATTAGCGGAGCGGATGTTGTACTCTGTCTCGGCCTTCGCTATTGCCCGGGCCGTATCCTCCTCGATCTGCTGCTCTAGTGTTTTACCTTGCCTGATGGTAGGATCAGTGAACAGCTTACTTCTATCCAAGCTACCAGCAAAGAAGGTCTCGCCCCTCTCCCGAATAGACTTGGCGAACATCGGGTACTTCGCTATAACCCGTCTCTGATTAGCCTGCAACCTGGCTGTGTACTCTGCTGCTGTCAGATCACCGTTCCTACGGGCGGCGGTTAACTGCGACATATTTAGATCAGCTTCAATATCAGACGGGAGCGTCGTAGCCTCATTGCTATTATTGGCTTCGCCCGTTAGTTCCGCCGTAGCCTTACCACGTGCCAGTTCAACCGCTGTGTTGCCTACGAGGGCAACGGCCGAAGACACAGAATCATCTTGTACCCCTCTCTCTACGTACGTAGCCCCGGGCGGGATGTCGGGATTACCAACGTCTTGTTGAAACGACGCCATTATTCAATACCCTGTTGTGTAGGTGGGCTTCGGTCTTGGTAGTTCTTCAGGAGATCATCGGTAATCATATACGGACGAGTCATTCCGCCGATAATATCCTTGAGTCGCTTCTCCACCATCTTTTCTTCAAGTGTTTTAGGGTTGAGCAATCTCTCCAGAACGATCTCCCTAATTTTATCCTGCCCTTCCGGAGATTCCGAGGACATCAAAGCTTCCCAAACAATATTGGTAACTTCCCTATCCTCCTCGTTCTGGGGATTGTCCACGTCAACCAATCGCCGGACTGTAGAGATGTACGACGTGGCTTTGTTCGCCCACCGTGTTGCGTCTTTCATCCCGTTCTTTTGCGCGTTGTACACTGTCTGGAGGTCGGCATACTGGAACCCAGCACCCATAGCGATGTGGGTCTGTAGATTAATATCCCCACGCCGCATGACTAAATTACCCTTCCTGTCCCGGAATAGCTTGTTAGTGTTAACCTCGTATGCTACATCCTGCGCTCGCCAGTGAGAGGTCATTTCCCCCATAACCGCCAGGGCCTTGTACCACGTGCGGTCCTTAAGATCACTACCCGGGGGGGCGTGGTCATTGACCGTTCCAAGATTCCACAGGGCCGCTATGGCCTCATAAGACCTCTGCCCCGTGATGCCTCCAGCGGCACCGGCGGCAACCTCCCACCCCTTCTCCTCAAACAGAGCCTCAACCATAGTCTGGTAGAAACCACCAGCCACAGCACCGCGACTAGCGACATTAACATTGATACCCAGCCACTCCTGAAGCGCCGTCTGGACCAGACCACGTTTCATGGCGATAAGCTCTTCATTCTGGTCTTCCGGTTTATACCCGGCCTTTTCCAAACCCCAGTCAATTATTTGCCCAAGAGGCTCCACACCGACATACCCAAACAGAGCGCCCTGTCCCATGAGCAGAGTCATCTTCTCTTTTAACGTAAGTTCTTTCCCGAGCATGGCTTCTGCGAACTGGGAGAAGATCTTGGTAAACTGCGTTGGGATGGAGAAAGCCCCCTTCTGCGCAGTCGAACGATTCGCACGGCTCATGTGGAGCAGGTACGTATTAGTACGCGCCATGATCTCATCCACAGCCTTCTGGTCTACGGCTCGTTTGGAGTTACCAGGCTGCCGTTTCCACCAGTCAAACGCCGCTGAGAACGAGTATCTATAGTTGAACAACTCACCTGTCTTGTAAAAGTACGTGTGGTTGTCCCACATCTTACGCAATGCCCCACGATCAACAGGCATCCCTTTGGCCATAGCTTGGTAGTCTGCGTGCCCGTACATGGCCGAGTCTTTCAGACCTGACATATCCCAAGCCCTCTTGAGATCAGGAAGATCCTTGTCTTGCAGGGACTTTACCATCTTGCCAGCGTTAATATCCAGTGCGTGCTGGTTGTGCATCATATCCATAGCTTGGAGTGCGAACGCCGAGGTGAGGTGCTTCGGTACGCGAAGAGGATCAATGGTCATAGCCACCGTAGAGCCAAGTGCCTGCACAAAGAACGGGGCCGGGTTGTAAAACCCCATAGCCAAGTTGAATGCCGACGACCGGACAGAAGCGATGGGATCGGTATGGTCGAAGCGATGGATCGCCCGGGCTACCTTCCTACTACCTGGGAGGTTTATAGTCTCAATCTTCTCGGCTACCGTCCGCATCCACGTCTGAACTTCACGTTCGTTATCTGTAGGGATTCGCATCTGGAACGTAATGTGGTCGTGGGCCTTCTCAGCCATAGCACGTTCAGTGATGGACAGATCTTTGTTACTTCCGATGAACTTCTTAGCCTGCTCAAACGAACCGTCGAACTTGACGGGCAACCCCCAAGACTTCTTGGCTTCGTTGATCCATTGCTGCTGGATAGCCAGTCGATACTTGGACATCGGATAGCGTTGGGCGATGTTGCTGAAGTACTTCGACATGGAAGCAAGGGGATCTACCTTCGGCCCTTTAGTCCCATCTAGACCGAAAGGAAGTTCGTCTTGACCTCTCGATCCGGTGTACAACCCGCCGTGTACCCCGACCAGTTCGTCACCGTACTCGTCACGAGTAAGCTCCCTGTCGTGGACGACACGAAGATCAGACTTAGACACATCCCCTGAGGCTGATAAAGAAGCAGCGAACTCCTCCGCATCTTGTTTGTTGTTGAAGTAGCGAAGCGTCTTCATGTCAACGGCACGATCAACTCCACCAACCTTTCCCTTAACTGCCTGCTTTACGAAGTACAATCCCTCCTTGTACTCGATGGGCATGTATCCTGCTTCGCGCTTCTTCAGGATAATGTTAGGCACATCTGCTACCTCGTCACTCTTGACCAGAGCAAAGGGGTAGTACTGGTCATCGAATCCCTTGACATACTTGTCCTTGGCCTTACGGACGAGGCGGTAGCCTCTGTCGTAATAATCAGACAGCGTAGTAGCGTCGAGCTTCACTTCTCGGAGAGTGCCGCCGATGGGGTTGGGGACAAAGGCAATCTTGTCCGGTGCCTGGTTGAGGGCAGCCACGGCGGATTCTTTAGTATCGTACGGCTTCATCAAGTCTCTAACACCGTTGCCCAAGTGTACTTCCTTGAGCCCCTGCGCCACTGCCAGGTCATACATCTCTTTGTTCTTGAAATGGAATGCCTTATCCATCATGTGTCGGGTATTGGCGTACGCAACGAACTCGTTCTTAGTCAGGATACCCGTACCCACCAATTCAGCGTAGGTGTACTCCTTCTCCAGATCCCGCCCCTTGGCCAAGACCATGTTAAGTTTATCGATGGATTGCTTTCCAAGTCCTTTATAGATCTGCTTGAAAGCTTCCGCGAAATGGGCTCGGGCCTTCTCCTGCTCCGTCACAATGATGGAGAAGTTGTTGACGAGAGACTTTCTATCTTTGCTGAACAGGAAATTAGGACTGGAGATGAATCGATTAAAGGCTGCGCCTACACCAGTCTCGCCTGTAGTGAACCCCGCATCTATGTCATCCCGGGTGAAGTGGTAGGTAGTACTTGTAATAGTGTCCGGTCCTTGCTTGACCTCAAGTCGAGTTTTAGCAAGGGGTTCGAACTTTAGCAGATTAGCCTGGTTAGCTGGCTTTTTATACTTTGTTTCATCCAACAGGAAATCCAGCCCTTTTGCTACCGGGTGCTCCTTTGATAAGCCAAGAGCAGCTACCACAACGTCCACGAACTCCCTGTACCATCGGTAAATTCTGGCCACAACCCCGGGCTCAATGGCCGCGAACTTCCCGGACAGGACCACACTACCAACGTCGGCCCAGTACTCCGAGGGGTCCATGAACATATAGGCTTCCCTGCGCCCCAATTTCTTTAGGGAGTCCTGCACCAACTTTACCCTACCACTGCCTCTGTGGGAGGTAATGAGGCTGACTAGAGCTTCCTTTCCTGCGGCGTCTAAGCTTTTATATTTAGACAGGGCATCCTTGGCCCACGCCTCCACGATAGGGGCTCTTAGCTCGTCCGGCAGCAGGCGTTCCGTGGAGTGGAGTATCTCATGAAGAGCCGTCTCCCCACGTGCTGAGTCGAGCTTTAGATTTATGATGCCACGAAGAGGATCAAACTGCCCAAGTGGGCGCAGATCAGGGTCCCCAACTAGCTTGAGCCCCTGTACAATATTGGGGTTCTTGTTTATCAACCATTCAATTATTTGCCTATGCCCGCCGCTCTCTCCTGTAATAAGATCAAGTTGGTCCAAAAATTCTTTCGGACTCTGAATTCTTTGTGGGGGGTTGGGTCCACCTATGAAAGTGTCAACCTGCGGCGGAGGAGTTCTGTCTCTCTGGACAGTGTACAGCAGATCCTTGAATAGCTGGTCTTCTTCAGGAGTATCTATAGCACTCTTTAGTTTAGTAACCAATTCTTCCGGAATAGCATCAACTCCAACGGCCTCTTGGACCTTAGGAGCCTTGACTGTGTAGGTTAACTCAAACCCATCCTCCGTAATTTTTCCTACGCCAACATCCGAGACATCAGGAGTTGCTTCAAGTTCTTTAATTTTTTTAGCAATAGCAGCTTGCTGCTGTTCTGGGGTAAGCTCCAACCCGAAGCGGCGTACATTCTCTAACTCCATGTGCGCATCAAGCGCCTCGAAGTTCAGCTTGATCTTCTGAGCTACTCCGTCAGGGGCTCCCTGAGTGAAGTGCTCCATCTTGACAGGACTTGCAGTAGCAACCGCCTCAGTCTGGGTCATGCCGGCAGCCTTGGCTACCTCTGGACTAGCGATAGCACCTTCGGTTGTCTTCGCCGCAAGATCGATATTGTCCAGCTTCTTGGCCAGTTTGGCCAATCGGAGAGGACCAACTAGCCTGCTCATTACCACTCCGGTGGCCACTGCTGCGGCACCACCAAGAACCATCTTGGCATCCATACCTGCGAAGGCTTTGTCCGCCGTCTGCCAACCAATAGTGCCAGGCTGGGCGGTAGGGTCGATCAGAGAGGTTAGGTAGTCCGCCACCTTAAGGGCGTTGTCGTCCGTGGCCTCTTTAAGTAGACCGACCATAATATCGAAGTCGTGCTTCTGTTGCTCGGGAGGCATGGCCTGAAACGCCGAGATGAACTTCGCCCAGTTCTCCGCAGAAGAGAAGTACGCAGCCCACTCGTTCTCCCCGGCGTCACCCTTGACCACTCGACTAATGTCGAGGGACAGATCATTCCAAACAAGAGTTCCCGCTACATTTGATACCCAATCACCCCAGTCTTGGTCACTAACTATCTCTTTGATTCGTCGGCTAAAGTAGGTCTGGTTGGCAACTCGTTGTTCGAGATCCTCGCGAGTAGGAACACGACTGATCGTATTTACGAAATACTTCTCCGGACCAGTTGGGCCGTCAGCATCGTCCTTGGTCTTCCTGTT
>JBFWTW010000178.1:0-6334 GCA_050247635.1 Candidatus Dadabacteria bacterium
ACGGCGCAAGCGGCGGCGCAAGGCGTAACGTAAAGGACAAATTCAATCTTCCCCCGTCATACGTATTCTGCTGGCTGATGACCGTTGGTTATCCGTCCGAGAACCTCGACGGCGGCGGCACCAGGGGGCGCCCCCCGTTCGAAACCATGTTCTACAAGGGCAGGGTCGGACAGCCGTTCGAAAGGGATCCGAAGACCGTTGAGCTCCTTAAAGAACTCAAAATGATCCAGCAGCCTGGACCGACGCCGGGAAGGCTCGAAGAGATCAACAAGCTCACGATCAGGTTCGGACTCGGCGAAGAAGCCCTCACCGACTGGAAGCTCACTCCTTCGCAGCTTGACGACCCAACAAACGCCGTCGACAAGAAAGTAGAGCCGCTCAGCCCCGAGGAAGTCAAGGCTTCCGCAGCTGGCGCAACAGAAGGCGACTTCAAGCTCGTTCCGACGGTCAAGAGGGAAGTCCTCGACCAGTACAGGAAAGATAAAGGCATCGGCGACGCCGACTAAGGTAAGAAAACCAAGGAGGTTTTACAATGGCAGAAGTCACGATTCAGATACCGGATCCGATACTGAATATAATCAAGAAAAGGGCCGAGTTGACGAAGACCACTGCGGAGCAGCTCATAGCCACGACGGCTATCCTTTGCTACGCGTCGGCTCACTACGATTCTTCGAAGTGGCTCAAGTTCCAGGACCCGACCAAGGACGAAATGACGGCACCCTGGAAGTAAGCATACTTCGCGGTATTATCGGAAACCCGATAACAATTTAAAAATAAAAACGGCGGGGAGCATCGAAAGGTGCTCTCCGCTTTTTTTTGTTTGTGATACACTGCCCGGATTCGTGTAGAAGCGCAGCCGGGATCGGCCTTCCAGCGCAGTCTTTGGCTCTCTAATCGCGATTTATAAGTTGTGGCTGGTGAGTAGTCTGTTGGGGAAGGAAGATCGGCGGGGCAGGGCGCCCCACCGACCGTTTAATTTCATTCTATATTGTTGGAGATAGCCTAGATCCCGAGCTCTCTCGCTATGACGACGTGCTGAATCTCGGAAGTTCCCTCGGTTATCGAGGCCAGCTTGGCGTCCCTGTAGTATCTCTCCACCGGGAATTCCACTCCGTACCCGTACCCTCCGAGCACCTGCACTGCCTCCGTCGCGACCCACTGCACTATCTCGGCCGCGTAGAGCTTGGCCATCGAAGCCGTCTGGAGCGCTTCCTTGTCGTCGCGGCTGTAGTGCCAGGCCGCCTTGTATACGAGGAGCCTTGCCGTCTCGATCTTCACGGCCATCTCGGCGAGCTTGAAGCTTATGGCCTGGAACTTCGAAATCTGCTTGCCGAAGGCCTCGCGCTCCTTCGAATACTGGAGGGCGAACTCGAAAGCGGCCTGCGAAAGCCCTACGGACTTCGCCGCGTGTGTGATCCTCGCGCCCAGCAGCGTGGCCATAGCGCCGTTAAAGCCCCCTTCGCCGACGAGGAGGTTCTCCTCCGGAACTTCGCAGTTCTCGAACACCAGCTCCGCCGTGTCGGCCGAGCGGTGCCCTAGCTTATGTATCTTGTTCTTTTCGGTAAAGCCCGGCGCGTCGGCGTCAACTATAAAGAGGCTGATGCCGGTGCCTTTCTTCGTCTTGTCGGTGTAGGCCGCTACGATTACGAAGTCGGCCATCGTCCCGTTGGTTATCCACGTCTTCACACCGTTAAGCACGTAACGCCCGTCCTTCTTGGCGGCGGTGCAGCGAATGTTGCGCGCGTCGGATCCCGCATCGGGCTCTGTCAGTCCGAGCGCCCCGATCACTTTCCCCTCTACCCCGGGCAGAAGGTACTTCTCTTTCTGGGCATCCGTTCCGAACTTATATACAGGCACGCACGAAAGGCTCGTATGGGCGTTTACGCACATGGCTATGCCGGCGTTGATCCTGCCCATTTCCTCCGCGAATATACATTCCGTCACCTTGTCGAGGCCTACTCCGCCGTACTCCTCGGGAAACGAGATGCCCAGGAATCCCATCTCGCCCAGCTTTGGGAATATGTGCTTTGGGAATTTTTCGTTCTTTTCCGCCTCTTCTACGAGCGGCGTTATTTCATTTTCACCGAAGTCCCTGATGGTATCCCTGAACATTTGCTGCTCTTCGGTAAATTCAAAATCGATAGGCATGTAACCCTCCTTGACGCTGCAAAATTATCCGTTCCCCGACCCCCCGTTTTTTTTGTGGAATTCATTATAGCATGATTATAAATTTTGTGTAAGGAAACGGCCCCCGACGGGCCAAATTTACCTTGACTTTATTTTTAAATTTTTATTATAGTAGTAGTAGGCGTGAAAACCACACAAGGAGGTATTGATTATGGCTGTCGCAAGAATCACGGAGATAATTGGATCGTCCCAGAAGTCGTGGGAAGACGCAGTTAAGAACGCGCTTGAGAGGGCGAACAAGACCCTCCGAGGCCTTACCGGAATCGAAGTCACCAAAATGAACGCTGCCATTGGCGCCGACGGCAAGGTATCCGAGTACAGGGCTCACGTCAGGATAACCTTCATACTCGAAGGATAAGCTTCGTACGGCGGACCGGTAAAACGGCCGCAATGTTACGTAGAGAACTCCTCGGGGAAGGGCGGGCAACCGCCCTTCCTTATATATATACAAATATGTCGAGGCCTCTTACCCCCAGGGCCCGGCCCCCGGTTGACAAAATACCCCCCGAATTATAATAGTAATTAACTATGCTCAGGGAGGCGTGCAATGGCCGGAAAAGATAACCCCTTCAGCGAATTCATTAAAATCCTGGAAAACCAGGGGAAAGAAATCGAAAAGATGTTAAAGCCCATACTCGAAAGCCAGAAGAAGGCGCATGAAATGTCCGAGCCCGCGCTCGAGTATCAGCAAAAACTCTTCATGGAATCCATTGAGCTCCAGAGGGCCCTCATGGAAAACATCATGGACACCACCAAGCGTATGCTCCGGATGATGTCCACCGAGCCCGCCCGATACAATTTAGGCGGCGCTTTCCCCGGGAGCCAATTCATGGACTATATGCGGACCATGCAGACCATACAGGACAACTGGATGGACCAGCTTAAATCCACCTCTTCGCTCTTCGAAGATTTTATGAGCGGGGGAAAAGGCAAGAAATAAGTCGTCTTTGACACTCCTAATATATATATAATTTCGCCCGCCCCGGGCGCAGAGGGTGATTTGCGCCGTTCCTTTGCCTTTCCGCCACTCCGCTACGGCCCGGAGCCAGGCCCCGAAATACAAGCGAATGCGTAATATTTATTGCCGTCTAAATTGGATATTCATAGTCTACAGCCACTTATGTCACTAAAATTCTTCGCAGTTGCGTACATTTTCTCTTGACAACCTCTCTTAAGTTGTTATATTACTATTAAATCGCAAACAGGAGGTCATGCAAATGGCAACCAAAGCAAAACCTTATGACGTAAAAGACTTCACTGAGCCGGTTAAGGAATTCTCGAAGCTCGTAAAAGAGACTTACCTTAACACGATAGACTTCTCCCACTCGATATCCGAGGAGAACAAGAAGATGTTTCAGAAGCAGCTCGACTACGCGCTCGACGCAGAGAAGGAATACGTCAGCACGGTAAAGGACCTCTTCGACAAGCTTCCGAAGGAAGAAATGCCCTTCGTAAAGATGGATGCGAGGGCGTTCGACGACGGCTGGATCAAGGCGCTCGAGTACAGCAAGCATGTAATCGATTCGCTGAAGACCATGTCGGACAATATGACCGACGGCAGCCACGACATGGCGAAGAAGAACGTCGTGAAGGCATTCTCGATTTTCGATGAAGCCCTGGATTCGTTAAAAATATAAGCTCTGAAGATCAGACATCGGCGGGGTGGCCCGAACGGCCCCCCCGCTCACATTTGCCCGGTTTTCAGTCCTTAGCCCATTCTCTATAAACTCGCATTCCATTCACATACCGGGATTTACAGGTACCCTCATATCCTATAAGGGTTTTGAAGGAGCCTGAAGCTTTGACCCTCGCAAGGTGCAGGCTTTGGGCGTCACAAAGGGGATTATGAAGAAGTCAAAGGAATATCTTAAGCCTGCTCCTGACATCAGGGCGCTCGAAACGCGCGAGTCCGAAGTAGACTACAATGAAGTCGCTCCGTTCGAGGACGAGGACGGGGGCGAGAGCCTCCAGTTCGACGACGATACCGGGGCCGAGTTCGATCCCGGAACGCCGCGAAGGAAACGGAAGAAAAAACAGGGGGCTTCGAAGCTCGAAGAGCACCTCCGCCTTCTTCACGTCTACTTCCGCGACCTCGAGCATGAAACGTCTCTCCTCTCCCCGAAAGAAGAGCTCCGCATCGCGGCCAACATCCGTAAATGCGAGAACAAGGCCGAGGCCATAAAGACAGTCCTCACGGAGCTTTCCGAGGGCAAGCTGCCTAAGAAGCCCCAAAAGGAATATCCCTTCTACGACGGCGGCGACATGCTGGATTATGTCCAGAGGATGAACACACTGTCCAACGCCTATATGAAACGCTCGAGCGAGCTCAAGAACCGCTTCATAAAATCCAACTTAAAACTCGTAATCAGCATCGCCAAGAACTACATGGGAAGGGGCCTCCCGCTCGCCGACCTCATACAGGAAGGCAACCTCGGCCTCATGCGCGCCGTCGAAAAATTCGACTACACTCTCGGTTATAAATTCTCGACCTACGCCAGCTGGTGGATACAGCAGGCCGTGTTCCGCGCCCCGTTCGAAAAAACGAAGACGATCCGTATTCCCGTCTATCTCTACGAATGGGCCGGGAAGGTCAAGGCCGTAACCGCCATGCTTTCGAAAGAGCTCGACAGGGAGCCAACGTGCGAGGAGATAGCCAAGGAGCTCGAAATCGCGCCGTCGGTAGTTAAGAGGATTATACAGACGGCGTCGGACGTGATGAACAACGTGCAGTCCCTCGACGCCCCGATATCCAACGACGACCAGCGCACCTACATCGAATTCGTCGAGGACTCGAAGATACCGCCCCCGGACACAGCCATACTCAAACGATCGATACAAAACAGAATAGAGGACGTCCTCTCGACGCTAAGCCCCAAGGAAGAAGAGATTATAAGGATGCGTTTCGGGATAGGTATCGAAACCACCTACACGCTCAACGAGATCGGCGACAAGTTCGGCGTCACGAGGGAGCGCATCAGGCAGATCGAAAAATCGGCCCTCGACAAGATAGCCGCTTCCTACCTCGGCGACTACCTCCGCGACCTGGTTTAAAACACTGCTCAAACTTTTCCCCGAAATTACGATCGACGGTTCCGAGCGAGCGAGAAATCAACCCTCTAGTCTGTCATTCCTGCGGAGGCAGGAATCCATTCATTGTTCCACCAGCAATAAATCAAGAGACCTAGTCATTTTGAACGAATGTGAGAAATTCTGTCATTCCCGCAACGATTTCGAGCGAGCGAGGAATCGGACGGACTCGGCCGACTGCACGAAAGTATCTACTGTACAGCTCAAAAGTAACTCAAATCAAAATAGCGGGAATCCAGCACGCCACGCGTGCATGAATCCGATGACGCAGCACCTCCGCGACTCCACCCATCCGTCATCCTGAATTTAATTCAGGATCTCGCCTTTCTCTTTTTGTCATTCCCGAATGCCTGTATCGGGAATCCAGTCTTTCCCTTTTATAATCCCCCTTAGAAAAAGGGGGAATACAGGGGGATTTAATCTTTACTATCTGTCATTCCGAACAAAGCGAAGCAATCAAGACATACTACGGCACAGTCCCGTTCAGCAAATACGTCCCCCACTCGGCGACGTACGCGTCCAGGTCGAAAGGCGGTGTCCAGTCCTGATCCACGGTGACGTAGAGCACCTGCCCAGGATAAATCCTGTTCGGGTTCCGGATCGTTCCGGCGTTATCCTGATATATTCTCACCCACTGCCTCGGGTCCCTGTAGTAATACCCCGCCAGCAGGTGAAGCTCCTCGGCGCGCTTTACCGTATGTGCGATAACCCTTTTCGGCGGCTCCGGAGGGAACTCGATGGAATTCGCCGCTCTGAGCGTAATGCCGAGAATAACGACAAATATCGGTGCTATAAAAAGTTTTCGCATGTTGACCCGCCCCTATATATTGAACACTATCTATCCTGATTATAATACATATTAATCTTAATATTAATCATTCTACTTCTTCCCGCTAAGAAGCCGGTAGAGTTAAGCCTGTAAAATAATATTTGAGTAAAGTGGAAGAAAGCATAATCATGAGTTTTACAAACAGGGAGCGGTACATACACATTATCTTCTCATACGTATCTCCTCAGATTGTTTTGTTCCCCGTATTGTGCTAAATTGGGGATTATCCTC
>JBFWTW010000179.1:0-6205 GCA_050247635.1 Candidatus Dadabacteria bacterium
CTTTCGGGTACCGCGGAGTATACCTCTTCGTCCCGGAGGCGGTGGGGCTTTCCTCTCCTTCTGTATCTGGTCGCCGCCGTTACTTTCTTCGAAGCCGAATCCGGCAGGAAGCAGAAGGGGCCGTTGTCCATTGTTATATCGTTCAGGAGCACGATCACGTAAGCCATGGGGTTGTCGTGGTAGTCGATATGAAAGAGCTGGCTGCCCCTGTGGAAGCCAGGCGGAGCGTCGTCGTGCTTCGCCCAGGATTCGTTGAACCTGATCCCGTGCGGCACAGCGGCGGAGAGGACCGGGACGAAGCCGAGGTGTTTTGAGACCGTGGAAAGCACTTCGGAGGAAGTCGGAAAGTCGAGGATTGAAGGGTATTCGGCCAGAAGATTATCGACCGGGATTTCCTGAAACCAGGGCCTTCCGAAATCCGTCCGCTTTACGCCTCCGTGCTCCCCGATAATCTCGCCGGCTTCGTGGAGGAGCCGTTCCAGGTGCGGGAGAGTGCGGGACGTATCGAGCGCCCAGCCGTCCTCGATTTCGTTGACGGTGGAGACAGGCTCGCCGTTCTCGCGCAAGAGCTCGTCGAAGCGGCGGAGATACGCATGCCGCCTGTGCTCGTGATACTTTCCGTATACCAGGCGGTTGTAGGCCCGTGCGATCTTCGTCGTGTTGTTCGTGCCGAGCGGCTTCATCGGCTTCTCGACGTAATCGTATTGCAGCACCCTCGCTATGGGGAATATCGCAAGATCAATGTATTTCTCTATCATCAATTCTCCTTCCCTGATTCAGAATCAGCCTCCGGCGCCTGTCAGGCGAGCGGGACTACCGCGACGAGAAGCGGCTCGTTGCCGACGACGCGCGTCGTGTGCCCGCGCCCGTCGGTGTCCGTAAGAACGCGGACGTCGCCGGGGCCGAATGTGTGCTTGCTCCCGTCCTCGAACCCGTGCTCGAGTGTCCCGGAGATTATAATGACTACCTGCTTTCGCGGCGCGGGATGCCAGTCGAGGAAAGTGCCGACGGGGAATTCCTTTAGGAACATCGTCGATGCTGTCTTCACCGAATTCCAGAAGGGCGAGTCCTTGGGCAGCGGCTCGATACGGGAGGCGTCGTCCTCGCCTTTATATATCCTGTATATACCCATTAATTCGTTTCAGGCTACCCGGAGACGCCCGGGCCCGAGCCTCCCCTCGATTATATCGAACGATTCGACCTCGGGGCCGAGTCCCATGGACGCGATGCGGTCGAACATGATGCGCATCGCTTTCCTTACGTCGTCCGGGAGGCGGAGGAAGTCCTCCATCCTGAACATCTCGACGTGGTCCCTCGCGCGCCCCCGGCCGAAGCCGTTGGCGTAGGCGTAGACCTCGTCCTGGTGTGTGACGCCCCAGAGGAGCGAGTCCTGGCAGGCGGTGGCGACGTCGCGCGCCGTTTCCATGCCGAGGGATTTCGAGACGAGGTTGAGGCCCACGGGGAGCGGCAGCCCGGTGTCTTCGTTCCACGCGACGCCGAGGTCGAGTACAAGATTGAGACCCTTCTCTTCGTAGTATAAAAGCTCTTCGTGGATCATGACGCCGGCGTCGATTTCGTCGTTCAGTATCGCGTCGACTATCGCGTCGAACGGGAATTCGACGAGCTCGATGCCCGGGCAGAACATGAGTGCGAGCCCGCTGCCCGTCGTCGGGTGGCCGCCGACGGCTACGCGTTTTCCGGCGAGCTCTCCGGGGGATTTGTAATTCTTCGAGACGAGCGCGGGGCCGAAGCCACGCCCGACGCTGTTCCCGACGCAGAGGACCCAGTATTTGTCCGCCACCTGGGGATAGAAAACGGAGGAGACCGCAACGACGTCGAAGCGCTCTCGGAGCGCGTCGCGGTTGAGGTCGATGATGTGATTCCTGTGGAACGAAGGCTCGTAATCCGAAGGCCCGGATATGTGCCCCTTTTCCCAGGCGTAGTAGTTAAAGACGTCGTCACTGTCCGGCGTGTATGCTATGGATAATTTTTTCATATCGTTTTCTGACACCGGCCGGCGCTGCGTATATTCACCGGGCGGTTATTTTGGCTCCGTGCAAAATGTCTTTTAATCGTTCCACATATATTCTCTGTCGATGAGCATCCGCCGGAGGCGCGAGTCGCCTTTCGAGGCTGGGTATTTCATCTGCTTCAAGACGATGTCCCCGAAATCGGTCCTGCAGGGGGAGACGTACGCGAACATCATGAGGTGACGCGGCTCGACAGCGTCGCGGCTGCCGTAGTGAAAGCACGCGCTGTTGTCGAGGAACAGCACCGTCCCCGCCGGATAGCACATCTTTATCAGATCGCCTTCGGGAACATGGGAATACATCCTCTCGTCGGTGACCCTGTGACCGCCTTTTCTGCTGTGGTAATCTCCGAGCGCGTCGTACGCCTTCTTCGATGTCGAGACGGGCAGGAAGCAGAACGGCCCTCTCTCCATCGTGACGTCTCTCAGCAGCACTATGGCGTAGGCCATCGGCGAGTCGTGAAAATCGAGGTGAAAGAGCTGGCTGTCCCTTGGAGGGGAGTCTGGGTTACTGTCGAGCTTTTTCCAGGATTCGATGAGCCTGACCCCGTACGGCTTGGAATAGGAGAGCACGGGGATGAAGCCGAGGTAGTTGCAGATGGTGGACAGCACGTCGGAAGAGGTGGCGAAATTGAGTATGGAAGGGAACCGAGTAAAGTGCTCCTGCAGTATGAGCTCCTGGAAAAAAGGACGCCAGCGCGACTCGTGCCTGATGCCGCCGCGCTCACTTATTATCACTTCCGATTCCCTTATCATCTCTTCGAGATAGGGCAGATTCCCGGACGTGTCTATAACCCATCCGTCTTTCATCTCGTTTATCGGCGCGACGGGGTTCCCGTTTTCTTCTACGAGCTCCGGGAAGTGTTTCCTGTGCTGCCTCATCCTGTACTTGTAGTATTTTCCGAACCTGAGACGGTTGTAGGCCCTGGCGACCGCCATCGTATTGTTTACTCCGAAGATGCTCATGGATTTTCTGTCGAAGACCTTGGCGGCAGGTTTAATCAGCGTGTCGAGGGTTTTTCCGATCATTTCCAGTTCCTTGGTATTGGGGCAGCGTGTAAACAGAGAATCAATCGTATCCGGATCGTTCCGGACGCCGTGCAACATCTATATAGCATTATGAAATATTAAATCAAGTTATACAAGAACATAGGAGGTAGAAATCTTCTTCCCGCGCGCCGCGTTCCGGCTTTATTGCGCCTCGGCGGGCGGTCCCTCAACAGAATCGAGGGAGACAGGGAGAGAGAGCGCCGCAGATTTGTAGATGCATTGGTGCTTGACCCCGGGCGGGCGGCTGTGCTTGAATTGAGTCAGGAATATTTAGCGTGCGGATCAGCGGCCCAGCAGCTCGAAGAGCGCAGCTTCCGTCGAAGCGGTCATCTTCCCGGTCGAGTATTTAGATACAATGATGTTCCTGAGCTCGGCCGGATTGAAATCCGGGAGCCTGTTCAAGGCCTGCATGAGTCCGCGGGCAAGCTCGTCTGCATCGTCCGTCGGGACGACGACCCCGAATCCGTCGATTATAGTTGCCGAATCTCCTGCGTTGGTCGCTATGCACGGCACGCCGCATGCCATGGCTTCGGCGACTACGTTCGGGAATCCTTCGCCATAGGAGGGCGAGCAGAACAGATCGAGAGAGCTGTAGAATCTGTCCATGTCTTTCCGCACCCCCGCCCATACGAGGCCCCCGCCGAGCCCCGAGCCGGCGCAGATGTCGTCGAGCTTTCGCCTGTATTCCGGGTCGCCGCCGCCGGCGATAACGAAGCGGATGCGCGGCCTCGCCTTCTTTACCGCCGACGCCGCCTTGATAAAATGATTAAGCCCCTTCTCCGGGACGATGCGTCCTGCCGCGCCTATAAGGGTCTCCCCGTCGTTTATTCCCCATTCGCGTCTCAGCAAATCCCGCGCTTCGGAGTCGGGTTTGAACCTTTCAGTATCGATGCCGTTTTGAATGACGAGCTCTCTACGAAACCTGTGGCCCGTCGAGCGTCTGAACGTGAGCCCGGCTTCGGAGTTGTATATTGCGAGGGGAACGGTATGGGAAAGCCAGGCAAGAAGACGGAGCGAGGCTTTGTATTTGAGATCGCCGTTTTTTAGCTTGAGCGGCTGACCTGAGCCGCGTATCCCCCAGACGAGCTTCGCTGCGTCCGGAGCGAGGGAGGCGAGCCGTGAAACGAGCATGGCGGCGTTGCCCGCAAACGAATACAGCACGTCGGGTCTTTCGTTTGCGATTATCCGTTTCAGTCCCGAGACGGCCCTTACCAGCGTCAGCGGACCGGGAATATTCTCGTAGGTTTTATAATCGAATATCGTTCTGAACGGCAGTGGCCCGGCATTCCAGATGTCGGTCCAGTCGCTGTTTTTGGTATACAGCGCCGCCACGGAGACGGCGTGGCCCCTGTCCGTTAACCCGGAGGCGAGCACATTTAACTGCCTCAGCACACCGCCCGCACCGAGGTCCTGAATGAAGAATAATATTCTCATATTTAAATAGGACATTATATCGCATTTTATTTCGGTGTGCCTCCTGGCTTTTTTAGCGGCGGGCTAAACAAGTGCGGCTGTCACTTCAACCGGAAAACAGGCGAGTGCCACTGCCACCGGGACAGGGGATGCGGGTGCGAATGCGAGCCCGCGAGGTGTGATTGAGGGGGACTTGGGATGTCTTTATCCCGTGGGGTAAGCCGTGGCTATGATGTGCAATCAGGCTGAGAGTAAGTTTAAAATATGGTTTGATTAACAAGCTTTTGAAGAATGCCTTCTACCTGTCAAGACTGCGTATTTGGGCTATATCATTCTTGGCAACATTGGAAATCTCTTCGATGATCTTACTTTCTTTATCAGCTAATGTTTGTATTTTAATCAAGTAATTGTTGTATTTTTCTAAATCCTCGCTTTTCTCAAAGTATATTTGCTCCCCTATAAAATAGTAATTCTTAAATACAGAAAGCATAAATCCAAGCATACCATAGGCTTCATTAATGATCTCACGCTCTACCTGATAATACTGCGCTATTAACTCAAATTTTTGGTAATGACTTTTCTCATATGCGTCCCAAAAACGTTTTGCTTCCTTATCGTCCAGTTTGATGAGGTTAATTTTTTCTCGTATGGTTTCTTTATTGTTAATATTAAACAATCCGTCTTCGTAATCGTTTATGATTTGCCTGATTTTAATCAGATTGTCTTGGGCATTTGTAATTTTATTTTTGTCTTTCAATGTCTCAGCCGTAAGATAGTATTCAATTCGGTATTTGGATAATTCTCTATCGGCTTTTTCGCGTAACGAAATGGCTTTTGTATTCAAATCAATGGCTATGGTGAAAAGGGAACGTAATTGTTCGCGTTGCTTTTGATTTTTGTTTTCATTGATTTTGTTGAGTGCAATATTAAGTTCGTCAAGAAGTTGATCTCCGAGTTCGTTCAATTCTTTGTTTGTATTCGAGTCGGAGTTTTCACAGACTAAGTCTCTCATCAATGCCAGAGGAGCCTTTTGCTTTATCATCTCACCGGAAATATGATACGTCTGACCTTGCGACGCCTCTCTGGCTATTAATTTATTATTTGAGTCATACCCAAGAGTTTCGGTGACATGAAATTCGTTTGTAATACAATTTATGCTCAATGATCTTGAAATTATAGTTTTTGCATTGTTTGCTAATGGAACTTCCAAAACTTGTTTCATATCCACTGTTACAACGTATTCGTTAACAACAACACTATTATTGTCAATGTAATATTTCGCGGCTGGAAAGTTTCCCTTGGAACTTACAAAAGAGGGAGCATCCGATACCAGTTGCCAATCCTGGACTTGACTATAGGAATATAGCGATAATCCAATTAATAGGATTGCTATTGAAGAGATCGTCATTTTAATCATCTTAATTAAAAGAAAAAATACATTATCTATATTCACTTTATTAAGTTTATCTATCCGATCAATCAAAAACAAGATTGTCTGCCGCATTTTCTGAAGGTTAATTGACTCCTGACCATCAAGCCCGGAGGTCATAAAGCGTATTCCACAGGTCAAATGGTTGCATAGCCGGACTTGAAATTCGGCATTGAGTTTTACCCATTCCGCGCTTGTTTTGACAAACAATATCGTTTGACTTCGAGTGGGCGGCTGTGATTGAATTGATATAGGGATATGCGGGTCGAGAGGAGGGGTGTCAT
>JBFWTW010000180.1:0-6198 GCA_050247635.1 Candidatus Dadabacteria bacterium
TCAGAACGAGCGTGAAGTTAGGGTCGCCGCCCCTTATGTATACGGACGTAACCCCTCCCCGGGACGCCGGCTGGTCTACGTAGAGCCCCGGGACCTGCTGTAATATCTCGGCGACGCTGCTTGGATTACGCTCCTCGATCTGCTCACGGGTTATGACTGTAACGCTCGCGGGAGTTTGGGAAAGCGAGGCGGGATTCAGAGTTCCCGTGACGACGACGGGCTCGAGCGAGCGCGGAGGTTCGCTTTCCATAGCCTCGTCCTGTGCCCCCGCAAAATGGGCGAATAGCGCGAAAGGGCAGATGAATAATATAGATGCTAGTATGCTGCGAACGATATGGTTAACCTGGCTACTCCCTGTGGGATTGGATTCTAACGACTCTTCTTTAAACGAGAAACATAGATAGCCGCCAGAATGCCGCATAAAGAAAAACCGACAATGAACGAGTAGACAAGATACCTGAGCCCCGGCTTCCCGGCCGCGTCTTCAATAGGAGGCGGAGCGGCGGTTTCAGGCGCCGACGCCTTCGCGTCGTCCTTGATCAGGTAGTCCGAAAGAAGAGTGGCCTCGTGATCGGTAAGGCCCAGATTAGGCATCTGCGAGTATGGATTGTCGAATCTGGGTTCGAGGAGGCGGAACTTCACCCATGTCCTGACCTTGTCGATCCCTTCTTTCTGCAGGACTTCCTGCCTGGCGTGTCTGAATGTTTTGTACGGCTCTATGTCGAGCTCGTCGAGCTTTTTTACCGTCTCCCTGTATTCCGGCGAGTCGAGCCTTTGGAGGATGCTGCCCGGAAGTGTGTCCCTGTTCAGCCTTGGCCCTGCCGTCCCCCAGCCGGATTGATCGATGACGTGACATCCGTAGCAGGCGCGCGTATCCAGGAGCCCCTCCGCAGAGACCGCCCTGTCGAGCTTGTTAGGATAGGCATCCGACTCGTCGTAAGTGATTTTATATATGGAGCTGAAGCCGCTCGAATCCGGAAGTATAGGAGCGTAATATAGCCCGTCCGGCCCTATTCCTACCCCTACCAGTATCTGGTTCCCGTCGCCCGTGTATCTCATGAATAGTTTGGGGACGGTAAGCAATTTATCTTCCTTGAAACCGTAATTGAGCATTGCGATGCTCTTGTCCTCTCTTTGTCCGGGGCCGGGCATCGAGAGATTCCCCCCCATGACGAGATAGAACCTGCCCCTGTATTCCTCGGGGAAGATTTCGAGACCCTCGGGATAGTAATCCATTTGGACCGTGCCGACGGAGGGATTGATTACAAAATCCGCATTTACGCCGATGCTCCAGTTAGAGCCGTCCCAGAGGTAATCCACACCCTTTCTGGCTTCTAAAAACCTGTCCGAGCTCAGGCCGTTGTCCGCGACGAAGACCCTGCCGTCAACTACCTTAAGGCTGAACGGGTTCCTGAAACCATAGGCCCAGACATAGTTCCGCGGCTTTTTGATATCGTCGTCCACGTAGAAGGGATTCGAGGTTACAGGCTTACCGTCCGGGGTCATGCGCAATACTTTTCCGAGTATAGAATCGACGTCCCTGCTCTTTAGAAAACTGTGCCCGTCGCCGAGCGTCACGAAGACCGTGTTGTCGTAGACCTGACAGGGCCCTATCTGGTGAGAAGGCGTCGTCGGCACATCGACGAAGATATCGGTGAAGGGGGTTGCCGACTTTGCTTTCAGGGAGAAGGTTTCGGGCTCGGATTCGAACCTGACCATGTTATTCCGGAGGATATTGTTCTCGTCCTGATAGGCGAATGTAACGAAGACATAGCCGTTTACAGGGTCTAGACATATGCCGGCGAGTCCGGTCTCGCCGCTGAAGGACGGGAGCTCTTCCTCGGGCTTTAGCTTGAAGAAATCCTCGGCGAACGTGTGGACTGTGCGGTCGTTTGTGACGACCATGACCTTGCCCCTTAGCTCCGTGACGAAATAAAGCGGGTCTTTCGGCCCGCTGCCGGGATTGGGGACGAAGGCTATGGCGCTCGGGAGCTGAAACCCCTCCGCATCGACACTGACCTTGAAGTTACCACGGACGGCCCAGTCTTTCATCCATGCTTCCGACTCGTCCGCATGAATGGCGACGGGGAAGAATAAAAGCGAAACAAGAACAAAAACGATGCTGCTTTTAAGACGATAGAGTCTGTTCGATATTTTCATAAGGAATCCATAGTACGAAATTTGTATAACCGACAAATGCGAGCCTGTATCATGCTATTACGCAAATCTTAGAATTAAACTACCCACCGAAAATCAATTCAATTCTTTTTAACATACTTAGCGAATATTCCAATTATAAGCGAAGCAATCACAACACCGAGCGCGAAAGAATAAACGAGGTGCCTGTATTTGAGCACTGGGATGAACCGGCTCATGGATTCGCGGACTTTCATTCCGATTTCGGCGTCCCAATCTGTATCCTGATTCAATAAATAGTCCGAAATCCGGGCAGCTTCTTTTTCGGTAAGCCCGGTATTCGGCATTTGCGAGGACGGGTTGTCGAACCTGGGCTCGAGCAAGTGATACTTTACCCACATCTTTACGCGCTCATCTCCGGCTTTCCGCATTATCTCTTTTCTCACTTCTCTGTAACCGGCGTAAGGCTCGGCATCGAGCGCATCAAGCCCGGAAAGGGACTCCTCGTAATCCGCCGATGCAAGCCTTTCTCTTATCCTCCGCTCCATTGCAGAGCCGCCCAGATTGGGGCCGGTATTTCCGAAGCCGTAATCGTAGATAACGTGGCAGGAATAGCACTGGTGAGAGTTAAGAAGCGAAATCACGTCATCCCCGTCCGACGAATGCGGGCTTACTGCGCCTTCCCTGTAGACGACCTTGAGGACGGCGCTCTGGCCCGAGGGATCCGGCATGATCGGGACGAAGTAAAGCCCGTCGGGCCCCATAGCGAGGCCGGCGAGGACCTGTTTCCCCCTGCCGGCGTATCTGACGAAATACTGTGGGGCAGTTCGCGTCCTGCCGGCCTCGGCGTCGTAATCCAGAATCACGATACCCCTGTCCTGGGCCATGCCCTTCCTGTGATTGGGATTCCCGGTGCGTGCAAGAAAGAATCTGTCCGTGTAAGGCTCGGGAAACGCGCCGTCACCGGCCGCGTTATAATCGAGCTGGGCCACGCCGTCAGATGGCGTCAGCACCTGTATGGCGTTGGCCCCTATGCTCCATTCGGTCCCGTCCCATAGATAATTCTCGCCGCGCCTGATTTCGAGGAATCTGTCCATGCTGCCGGCCCCGTTGTCGGCGGAGTATATGCGGCCTGAGGCCGCTTTTATACCGAAAGGATTCCTGAGCCCGGTCGCCCAAACGAAGTTCCTGGCCTTTCCTGCATCGTCGTCAACGTAATAAGGGTTATCGTCTAAAGGCTCACCGTCCGTCGTCATGCGGATTATCTTCCCCTGAAGTGTTTCTATACTCTGGCTTCCACCGTATGCGTCCTTATTGAGACCGCCCAGGATATGACCGTCGCCGACGCCGACATAGACTAGCCCGTTTTCGACCTGACAGCCCCCGATCTGGTGGGAGGGACTCGTATATTCATCCGCGAATATTTCAGTGAATGCAGTTTTCGAGACGGGCTCCAGGGAGAATGTGCCCGGCACTGAATCGAATCTCATTATATTGTTTCGGAGAATTCCTTTTTCGTCTTGATAGGCGAAGGTAACGAAGACGTAGCCCTTCGGGGCGTCAAGGCATATGCCGGCAAGCCCCACCTCACCTGACTGCGAGGGGAGCTCTTCACGCGGCTTCAGCTCGAAAAAGCCTTCGGCGAAAGTGTGAACGGTGCGGTCGTTGGTGACGACTTTCACCTTCCCCCTGAGCTCCGTGACGAAGTAAAGAGGGTCTTTCGGCCCGCGGCCGGGCTCGGGGACGAAGGCTATAGCAGAAGGCAGATTGTAGCCCTCGGTATCTTTTTCGATGGCAAAATCATCAGGGAGAGCCCAGTCGTCCTTCCAGTCATACGGCTGCTCACCTGCTTCCGCAAGAGCACCCGTCAGTAGAATGATAAGAATTATAAGCTTCATGGAGTTCAAGGGATTTATCACACAATTCTACCTATGCCGCCGGCAAAGAGCGAAGCGTGCGGCTCCGGGATCAGCGTTTCCTAAGTCGGCTGAAGAAGATTAATGCTATAACCAGCGCAAGCCCCAGGCCGATTAAGAAACTGTACAGTAAATGCCTGTACCTGAGCTCGGGTATGTAACTCGTCACAGAATCCCAGGCGGCTCTTTTTACTTCGCCTTGAAGGCTTGTCTCCCCTATGAGAAAATCCGTAATAGCGCTGGCTTCGGCTTCCGTAAGCCCCATATTCGGCATTATGGAGTACGGGTTGTCGAACCTGGGCTCGAGGATGTGATATTTGACCCAAAGCTTTACCCTGTCCATACCATCTTTTTCGAGGACTTCTTTACGCGCATCCGTGTAGCTCGCGTAAGGCTCAGCGTCGAGCGAGTCGAGATCGGCGATATTCTGCACATAATCAGGCGAGAACAGCCTGTCTTTCAGCCGTCCGACCAGTTCGGCCCTGTCGAGGCTCGGACCCGCCGTGCCCCAGCCGTTTTCGCCGAGCGTATGGCACCCATAGCATCCCCGCGATTCCAGAAGCAGCTGGGGATCCATCTCGTTCCCGAAGGTGTGGGGGTGCGCCGCGGGGCCCGTATGTCTGACCTTGAGTATGGCGCTTCTTCCGTCCTTAAAAGGCAGTATAGGCGCTATGTAGACGCCGTCCGGGCCCGCGGCGAGGCCGGCAAGAACCTGGAACGATGAACCCCTGTACCTGACAAAATAATCCGGGACGGCGGCCATTTTGTCGTTCGAGAAGTCGTAGTCGAGCATCATTACACCACGGCCGGAATCTTTCACCGGGTCGGTATCCGGGTCGCCGGAAAGGGAAAGATAAAACTTTCCCGTAAACTCTTCGGGAAACATGCCGCCGCTTCTCTTCAGGAAATCCATCTGCGCTACGCCCTGTGCCGGGAAAAACACGACAGACGCGTTTGTGGTTATGCTGAGGTCAGAGCCGTTCCAGCCGTAATTCCCCCCTTCCCTTACCTCTATAAACCTGTCGGCGTCCTTCCCGTTGTCGGCAACGAATACGCGGCCGTCCGTGATATTGAGACCGAACGGGTTTCTGAAACCCGACGCCCAGACATAGTTCCTCGCCTTTTTTATATCCTCGTCAACGTAGTATGGATTGGTCTTCACCGGCTTTCCGTCGAGCGTCATACGAAGGACCTTGCCAAGAACGGAATTTATATCCTGGCTCTTCATCCGGGCCCCGACCGTGGTGAAGGCGTCCCCGAGGCTTACGTAGAGGTTATTGTCATAGACCTGGCAAGGGCCTATCTGGTGCGAGGGAGCCGCCTGCTCATCCGAGAAGACCTCGGTGAAGGCCCGGGTAGAGACCGGCTTTAACGAAAATGTCCCCGGCCTGGATTCAAACCTCACTATGTTGTTTCTGAGCAGTCCCTTTTCGTCCTGATAGGAAAATGTGACGAAAACGTAGCCCGACCCGGGGTCGAGGCAGAGGCCGGCCATACCCATTTCGCCGCCGAAGGACGGGAGCTCGGTCCTCGGGGTGAGCTTGAAGAAGTCCTCGGCAAATGTATATACCGACCTGTCGTTTGTGACTACCTTCACCTTACCCCTAAGCTCGGTGACGAAATAAAGCGGGTCTTTCGGGCCGTTTCCGGGCGCGGGGACGAAGGCTATAGAAGAAGGAAAATTGTACCCTTCGGTATCTATATCGATAGCGAAGTTCTCGACAAGGGTCCAGTCATCCTTCCAGTTATAGGACTCCTCCCCGGCGTGAGCGAGGGCAGCCGCCAACACAAAAATCAGGAGTAGAGGCTTCATAAGGATCAATTAATTTACTATACAATTCTACACATACCGTCGGGGAAATACATTAATACAGCAAATATGTTGAACATACCGCGAGGACCCTCGAAATGCGCCTGTTTGGCTCCGTCCGCACGGGAGCATCCCATCGTATCCCGGGTTGCAACAGCTGCATGTGCAACACTTGAATATGCAAGGATTACGGTACCTTTTTACCGTTTTATGCACCATCACGGGCAAACGGGTTTATACTTTACGAGCGGTGAATACATGGGAGAGAAGAGACAGTCGAGGAGACTTCCTTATCGTAAACGCATCAGGCTTGGGAAGGTCGAGCCGAAGTACATG
>JBFWTW010000181.1:0-6171 GCA_050247635.1 Candidatus Dadabacteria bacterium
AACCGGTGTCATGCTGCTGCCGCTTCACAACCCCGTCCGGGTGGCGGAGGACGGCGCGACGGTCGATATATTGTCAGACGGCAGGTTCCAGCTCGGCGTAGGAAACGGGTACAAGGTCGAGGAGTTCGAGAGCTTCGGCATCTCCCGGAAGGAACGCGGCGCCCGCTCGAACGAGGGGCTCGAGATCATACGCCGCATGTGGGAAGGCGAGACGCTAACGTTCAAAGGTAAATATTACGAGATCCATAACGCGAGGCTCGCGCCGGAGCCCGTACAAAAACCCCGCCCTCCCCTCTGGGTCGGCGGATTCAGCCCCGCGGGGGCAAGGCGCGCAGCGAGGCTCGGGGACGGCTTTTTAGGCACTGGGCCCATCAAGGAGCTCTACGACGAGTACGTCGCAGAGCTAGAGAGGCTCGGAAAGCCGACGACTAATCTCAAGGTCGCGGGCGGATATTTCTGGCTCATCGCCTCCGAAGACCCCGAAAAAACGTGGAATGAGGCGGTGGATCACGTCCTTTACCAGCTGAACGGCTACGCCGAATGGTTCGAAAAGGCCGGTATGCCGCTCCTTCCTTACGTACGCGACGCCGAGCATCTTAAAGAGCTCGGCATTTTGAACGTCGCCGACCCTGATACGTGCATCGAAATGATAAGGGCCTACGTGAAAGAGGTGCCCATCACGAATTATTATTCTTTCACCATACCCCCGGGGCTTCCAGCGAGCTGGGCGCAGCCGCATCTGGAGCTCTTCGCGAAGAAGGTCATACCGGCCTTCAAGTAACGCCGGGCGGTGCGCTACCCACGCTCCCGTTTCTTCACATCTTCCCAGAGCTCGTTCATTTCTTCGGGCGTAAGGTCGGATACCTGTTTCCCGTCTGCCTCGGCCCTGTCTTCTATGTAGCCGAACCGTTCGATGAATCCGTCGATCGCTTTGTGGGCCGTCCCTTCGGAGTCGAGCTTGAGATGCCGCCCGAGGTTTACGAGCGAGAAGACGAGGTCGCCCCACTCTTTCTCGACGCCCTTTTCGTTGCCGGACTTAATCTCCGCTTCCAGCTCCGACAGCTCCTCGCGCACCTTTTCGAGCACCTGGCCCGAGCTCTGCCAGTCGAACCCTACCTGGGACGCCTTCTCGCCCACGCGCTGCGCCCGGAGAAGGGACGGCATAGTGCGCGGGATGTGAAGGAGCCTTCTCTTTCGCGACTTCTCTTTCAGCTTCTGGGCGTGCCACCTTTTTACAGCCTCTTCTGCGTTCGCGGCCTTTTCCTCGCCGAATACGTGCGGGTGCCTGCTGACTAGCTTTTTGTGGAGCCTGTCTATAACGTCCCCGATGTCGAACTCCCCGTCGGCCGAGGCTATCTGCGCGGCGAAGAGGACCTCGTAGAACAGGTCGCCGAGCTCTTCTATGATCTCGTCCCTGTCCTTCTGCTCTATCGCTTGCACGACCTCGTACGCCTCTTCTATGATGTAGGGCCGGAGCGTTTCGAGTGTCTGCTCCTTGTCCCAGGGGCATCCCTCGGGCCCCAGAAGGTGCCGCGACAGCTCTACGAGATCGTCGAATGTCTTTTTCATATTTTTCTCCATAGCATTAATAATTACCGGGTGAAAATGGATACAATCGGTGATAATATTTATCTAAATAACTGGGGCCCGGACCCAGAATATATCCGTCAATTCTACAGTAATTTGTATGGACACGAAAATCGGAAGAGCCAAAGGATCGATATTCCTGAATTCAAGGGATTACATTGTTAATTCCATCGGGGACAGTGTATGGAAAATGGTCCTCGCAAACCTGCCGGGGGACGGTGCGGAGTTTTTCGAAAAGAATATAGCCAAGACCGAATGGTATCCGGTGACTCACCTTAACAATCTCGTTAACACGTACGACCTGATCGTGGGGAACGGCGACTTTCTGTCCATAGTTCCGGTTGCCGAATACATCGCGAAAAAAGACCTCGGCCCTGTTTTCGAGGTTTTCGTCGATCTCAAGAATCCCCAGGTCATTCTGAACAGCGCTCCTTCTCTCTGGAGCAGGTATTTCGATAGCGGCAGGGTGGACGTCGAGAGCGTAAACGTAGACGATAAAAGCTCCACGCTGGTCCTCTACGAGCTCGCCGACGAGATGAAGGCTTCCGGGGTCGCGATTTGCACGTTCGCAGTGCCCGAATGGTTCAAGACGGGCCTTTTAATGTCGGGTACCGGCGCCGTCACGATCACCCAGACGGAATGCAGATATAAGGGCGCCGAGTCCTGCAAGTACGAGATAAATTGGGAATAAGGCGTTAACCGGCCGTCTCAAGCCGCCTTAAATTTTGAATTTTTTGGGGTATCTCGTGAGGTTCCTGCAGCCCTTCTTTTCTACTACCACCACATCTTCAATTCTTATGCCGCCCGTTCTGGCGTAATAAAGCCCCGGCTCCACGGTGACGACATTCCCCTCTTCGAGAACCTCCTCTCCCATTCCGACCCTGGGAGGCTCGTGTATTTCGAGGCCGAGGCCGTGCCCGGTGGAGTGGATGAACCCTTCGGTCTTGCCGTCTACGGTTCCCGTCTTGTAGCCCCTGCTGTCGAAGTATTCGACGACGGCTTTATGAACGTCCTTTACCGCCACCCCGGGCCCGATCATGTCTATCGCAAGCTTCTGGCCTTTGAGGACTGTGTTGTACATGTCCGAGAGCTCTTTTGTAGGCTCGCCTTTTATAACAGTCCTCGTCATATCGCCGAAGTATCCTGTCTTTTGTGATCTCGGGAATATGTCCAGGACTATGGGCTTACCCGCATAAAGCGGTCCCCGGCCCGAATCGTGGGGCATCGAGGAATGAATGCCGCACGCCACTATAGTATGGGCGGCGGTGAAACCGGCCTTCGAGAGAAAGGAGTTGATCTCGCCCTTGACCCTCTCGGAAGTGAGGGGCTTTCCATCGTGGTAGAGCCTGTTCTTCCGGATTTCGGACGCGCCTATCATTTTTATCGCGGCGTCCATGGCCTGCGCGGTTTTCGTGAGGGCGTCCTTAATGAGCCTGACCTCCTCCGGGGTCTTTCTCAGCCTCTCCTTAAAGAGCGGCTCTTCTTTGGCAGGGACGACCTTAAACCCTTCTTTCCTCAGCTCGTCTGCGTACTTGAGCCCGAACCTCCCCGGGACCGTAACCTTCTTTATTTTCTTGTCCTTTAAGAGAAGCGCCGCCGCGTCTATCAGCTTGGGGCGCTTTTTGGCGGCAAGGAGCCTCCGCTGAAGGTCCGAAAGCGAAACGACGCTGTCTACCGTCGCCACTTTCTTACCCCTGTCGATTTCGAGGTCGCTAAGGACGAGGTTTTTTTTACCTTTATGCTCCAGATATATGACCGGGTCCGGAACGAAGAACCCTGTTTTGTAGTAAAGGTCGGCGTTTTCTTCGCTCGTGTCGATTATAAGGAAGGTGTCCTTCTTCATAAAATGACACTATACCGTAAGGCCGTTTCTTATCAAGCTTCCGGCTTCGGCGGCGCCAGTGCACGCAATCCGCGTTTATAAAAACCGGACCGCGTGTTATAATGATGTGGCTCAGAAAATCATGCTTAAAGAGGCTCTTATGACTAAATTTCTCAGGCTCACTGTAATAACGGCATTCATTTTATCCATAGGCGCGGCGGCCTCGGCCACGGCGCAGGAAACGGTCAACCTCGAACAGGTATGCGGCAGCAACATGGATTCGCCCATGGCCGCCGACTTCCCGGACAGGTATACGAACAAACAGGTGAAGATAACGATCGAGGTCGATTCCATAAGGAAGATACCGTCCATATGCGGCGAGGGGCCCGAGGGCACCTTCACGCTCGAGGCCATAGACAGGCGGGGGACGATACTCGAATGCTTCTGCACCGACCCTCAATACAAAAGCGTCCTCGACAGCACACCAAATGGCAGCAAGCTCACAGCGGTCGGGACCTTCAGGTCGGTTACGGGCTCTTACGCCGAGAGCGAAAGCGAGGAATGCAAGATAACGCTCGACGAATGCAGCTTCGGTAACTGATCATGCAAACGGCACTTAAATTCCTTTACACCCTCTCGATCTCGCTCTGGGTGGGTAGCATATTCTTTTTCTCCTTCATGGCGGCGCCGAGCATATTCAAGGTGCTCCCGAGGGAGACGGCCGGGAACGTCGTTTCCGACATATTCCCGAAATACTACATGGTGGGCTACGTATGCGGCGCGGTCGCGATAATCGCGGCGGCGGTGCTGTGGTTCGTCTACAGCAGCCGGGGGGGCATAGTGAACTACCTCAGGATTGGCGGGCTCATCCTTATGCTGGGATTTACACTCTACGCCGGCCAGGTAGTCCTCCCCGTGGCCGCGGAGACGAGGGCCGAGATGAGGACGCTCAACGAAGGGTCGCCCGAATACCAGGCGGTTTATAAGAAATTCAGGCTCCTCCATGCCCGCTCGGCCATAATGAACGCCAGCGTATTAGTGCTCGGAATTGCCATATTGGCAATTAATGCCTATACTAATAAAGAGTAAGGATTATTAATTTGCGGGAGGCGGTTCAGTATGTTTACAGTAACGGATAAAGCGGCAGAAGAGATAAAAAGGCTTTTAAATGAAGAGGATATACCCAATGCCGTGCTCAGGGTAAGGGTTGTTCCGGGCGGCTGTTCGGGGTTTTCCTACGAGATGGGCTTTGACGACGAAACGGAAGAGTCCGATCAGATTATTGAGAACGAAGGCGTAATGGTTGCGATAGACGAGCTCAGCTTCCCTTATCTCGAGGGCGCGGTGCTCGACTACAAAGACGGCCTCAACGGCACGGGATTTTCCATCAACAACCCGAACGCCAAAGGCTCTTGCGGCTGCGGCTCGTCCTTCACGGCCTAAGCAAAACAACTCACGAAATCAAACAAACAGCCTGTCCCGGCTTGACCGCGACGGGCTGTTTTCGTTTGTTTTAAATTTCCCTTTCAGGTTATAATAGTCCGGTCCGGGCAGCTTGGCACGGCCGGAATCAACTCGTTATAAAGCCAAATACCCGCGAAAGGAGAAGATACTATGAAATTCGGTGTTGGATACTATAGTCTTCAGTCCCCCTCTCACAATCCGAGACTGCATAAGGATCTCTATCCCGAGATGCTCGACGAGATAAGCCTCGCGGACCAGATGGGTTTCGATTCCGCATGGCTGACGGAGCACCATTTTTTAGAAGACGGGTACTGCCCGTCCTCTCTCGTAGCTGCCGCCGCCATCGCCGCCAGAACGAAGAACATCCGCATAGGAACGGGGGTTCTCCTCATGCCGCTCCACGATCCGGTAAGGGTAGCCGAGGACGCAGCCGTAGTAGACCTCATTTCCGGCGGACGGCTCATATTGGGCATAGGGCTCGGATACCGCCAGGAGGAGTTCTCCGCCTTCGGAAGGACGCTTAAGCAAAGAAGGGGCAGGATGGAAGAGAGCATAGAAATACTCCAGAAGGGCTGGGCCGACGAGCCGTTCAGCTTTGACGGTAAATACTATAAGCTGGAGAACACCAGCATTACTCCGAAACCGATTCAAAAGCCTATTCCGATATGGATAGGGGCGTTTACCGAGCCCGCAATACGAAGGGCCGCAAGGATAGGGGCTCCGCTCTTCGTGCCAGCAATAGGGATTATCCCTATAGTGAAATACCTTTTCGACATGCACGCTGGGCTGCTCGAAGAATACGGCCGGAATCCTGCGGATTTCGAAAAGCCGCTTGTACGGGAGATGTATATATCCGACGAGGGCTCAGGCGCCATATGGGAGAAGATAAAGGAGCACGTTACCTATACGGCCAAGGGATATGCGTCATGGGGCTCGATGGTAGACAGGGACGGCAACCTGCTGTCGGATCCGAGCGATCCTATTCTCTACGACATAGCGAGGGAGCAGTCGATAATAGGAACGCCGGAGGAGTGCATAGAGACCATAAAGCAATATCAGGAAGCTCTTCCTATCGACAATCTAATTTGCAGGTTCAAATTCCCGGGTATCACGCACGAAGAGGCTGTCAAGTCTATGAAGCTCTTCGTCGAGAAGGTGCTGCCGGCCGTTTCCTGAACCAAACGGAAGCGCAGTAAAGGCTTCGGAGATATTTTTAAGGGCCGGGCACCCGCAATCCGGTTTTGGCCGGCACACTGTATCATATCGAATTATCTATGGTTATAATAATTCACCTCATC
>JBFWTW010000182.1:0-6153 GCA_050247635.1 Candidatus Dadabacteria bacterium
GCTCGAAGTGAACGGCTCCTATCCCCGGCTCGACCTCAACGACCTTCACGTAAGAAAGGCCGTGGACGCCGGGGTGAAGATAATCATATCGACCGACGCCCACTCGACGACACAGCTCCTGTTCATGGGCTACGGCGTCGGCACGGCGCGGCGCGGATGGGTCCAAAAAAAAGACGTCCTCAACGCGCTCCCGTTCGGCGAGCTCCGCGAGTGGCTGAAATCGGTGAAAGGATGAAATGAAAAAGACAAAATCTCACCACTGAACCGGAGCCTCGATGAACACGAAACCGACAGAGAAAGAAGCGGCCGAGCGGATAGAGAGGCTTTCGAGAGAGATCGACAGGCACAACGATCTTTACTACGTCAAGAACAGCCCGGAGATTTCCGACTCCGAGTTCGACGCGATGCTGAACGAGCTGAAGGAGCTCGAAGCCAGATACCCCGACCTCGTCAGGCCCGACTCCCCGACGCAGCGTGTGGGAGGATGGGTGGCGGAGGGATTCACGTCCGTGAGCCACCTCGTCCCCATGATGAGCATCGACAACGTATCGACGGCCGAAGGAGCCTGGGACTTCGACAAGCGGGTGAAGAAGCTCCTCGAACGGGAGGACGTCGAATACGTTGCCGAGCCCAAATTCGACGGCGTATCGGCCTCGCTGACTTATCAGGACGGTATACTCACGCGCGGCGCGACTCGCGGGAACGGGCTCACGGGCGAGGACGTCACGGCAAACCTCAAGACCATCAACACGATTCCGCTCAGGTTAGGCGGCAATGGAAAAGTCCCGGAGCTTATAGAGATAAGGGGCGAGGTGCTCTACCCCATCGAGGCCTTCAGGAAGCTCAATAAAGAGCTCGCCGACGCCGGAGAGCCCCTCTTCGCCAACCCTCGTAACGCCGCCTCTGGCGCGATAAGGCAGCTCGATTCGTCCATAACCGCATCGAGGCCGCTCACATTCTACTGCTGGGGCGTGGGCGAGGTCAGAGGCGTCGAGATCGATACGGAATGGGACCTCGTCCGGAGGCTCGGCGAGTGGGGGTTCAAGGTAGACGAGCACATGCGCATCTGCAAGGACATGGACGAGGTCCTCGATTATCAGAAAGAGCTCGAAGAGATAAGGGACTCCCTCCCCTACGAGGCCGACGGCATCGTCGTCAAGGTAAACCGGAGAGACTATCAAAAAGAGCTCGGCGCGACGGCCAAGCACCCGAGGTGGAACATCGCCTACAAGTTCAAGCCGAGGCAGGGAACGACGGTCGTGAACGACATCACCGTCCAGGTCGGCCGCGTCGGCCTTCTCACTCCCGTTGCGGAGTTAAAGCCCGTCGGCATAGGCGGCATAACTGTCAAGCGCGCCTCCCTCCACACAGACGACATAATCAAGGCCAAGGACATCATGATAGGCGACACGGTCCTCGTCGAGCGCGCCGGCGACGTTATACCCGACATCGTGATGCCGATCATCGAGAAGCGGACAGGTAACGAGACGAAATTCGAAATGCCCTCCGAGTGCCCCGTCTGCGGGACGCCCGTCGAAAGGGAGGGCGCTTACTTCTACTGCCCGAACCTCTCCTGCCCGGCCCAGCTCAAGGGGAGGATACGGCACATGGCCGGCCGACGCGCGTTCGACATCGAAGGGCTCGGCGAAAAGATCGTCGAGCAGCTCCTCACCGAGGGGCTGATTAAAGATCCTGCCGACGTGTTCTACCTGAAGAAGGACGAGCTCACCCCGCTCGAAAGGTTCGCCGAGAAATCCGCCGCGAATCTAATAGCCCAGATTGAAAAGAGTAAGAACGTCCCCTTCGACAGGTTCATTAACGCCCTCAGCATCCCCCACGTCGGCGAGCGCGTGGCCCAGATACTGGCAGAGAATTTTTCGAGCGTGGACGCGCTGATGAACGCCGCTCCGGAAGAGCTTACGGAGATTCACACGATCGGCATGGAGATCGCCGAGAGCATCGTCCACTTCTTCCAGTACGGGCAGCATCGTGAGCTGATCCGGAAGATGCTCGACGCCGGTGTAGAGATAAAATACGAAACGAAAGCCCCTGTCAGCGACAAGCTTAAGGGTATGGTATTCGTATTCACCGGCGGGCTCGACACTATGACGAGGGACGAGGCTGAAAAGCTCGTGGCCCTTAACGGCGGCCGCTCCACCTCGTCCGTCACGAAGAAGACGAACTACGTCGTCGCCGGAAAGGACCCGGGCTCCAAGCTTGAAAAGGCCGAGTCTCTGGGGATAGAAATCTTGAGTGAGGAAGATTTCAAAAAGATGGTCGGCTAGTCCTGAGAGCCGGGCACCGAAAAAAGTCAGGCCCGCCCTCTCTGCCTCATAATCTCGTATATGAGAATCCCCGCCGAAACGGAGGCGTTGAGCGACGTAACGGTCCCCGACTGCGGTATCGACACGAGGAAGTCGCACTTCTCCCTGACCTTCGCCGAAATCCCCTTCCCCTCGTTCCCTATGACGAGCCCGAGGTCCACCTTCGACAGGTCCTCCTCGTAAACCGGCTTCGGCGCTTTCGCGTCGGCCCCTGCTATCCACACGCCCTCGCGCTTTAGCTCCTCTATCACGTTCGAGATGTTCGTCACGCGCGCCACGGGCACGTGGTTCACAGCCCCCGCGGACGCCTTGATGACCGCCGGGGTAACGGAGGCCGCCCTGTCCTTCGGTATTACGACGCCGTGCGCGCCGAGTACGTCCACGGTCCTTATGATAGCCCCGAGGTTTTGAGGGTCTTCAATGTGGTCTAGTATGACTACGAGCAGCTTTTCGAGCTTCGAGCGGGAGGCCTCGATTATGTCGCCGACTGAGGAGTATTCCCACTCCGGCACACGCGCCGCGACGCCCTGGTGCGACGCCGTCCCCGTAAGCCGCGTAACAGCATCCTTGGGGAGGCTCTGTACCCTCACCCCCCTCCTCTTTGCAAGGGCGAATATCTCAGGATCCCCGTCTTTCTTGGAATCCTTCACGACGATGATCTCGTCGATCCTCGACCGCGGGTCCGCTAGCAGCTCCTTTACAGGATTCTTACCGTAGATTATCAATCGGGATCACCGCGTCAGTTCTGCGCGGCGCCGCTTTTGCCTTCGCCGAACTCTTCCTTGGCCTGCCGGATCTTAAGAAGGATGTTGTCGTTGAGCCACTTCGGGTCCCACCACTCTATCGGCCTTACGGCCACGCCGCCTACGTATACGCCGTAATGGAGATGGTCTCCTGCCGCGAGCCCCGTCTGCCCCGTCTTGCCGATGATTCCATTCTTCTTGACCTCGTCGCCGACGTTGACGTCTATAGAGCTCATGTGGCCGTATAAGGTCGAAACCCCCATACCATGGTCTATGATAACGGTATTGCCGTAAATCCCGAGCGGGCCGGCATAGACCACGATGCCGTTATTCGCCGCCTCTATTGGATAGCGCTTCGTAACGGCAAGGTCGTATCCGAGGTGATACTGCTTGTCTATAGGCTCGCCGTTATAGATGTACGTCCTCTCGTCCGCGAAGTTGGCCTCTACCTTCGAATTCGAGAGCTGGTGAAAAGGGCCCTCCCAGAGTATCGCGCTGTCCGACTTCGTCGTCGCGTCGCGGATGGTCGCGTCGTTCTCCTTTCTGAGCTTGCTGTTCACGCTGAGGAAAGCGGTCTTGGCGTCCGCATTGGCGGAGTCGCCCGCAAGCGGGGTTATAACGTCTCTTATGAAGTTATCGCTTATATTGATGTTGCTCTGCCTGTAGGGAATGGTCTTGAGCCTGTAGAGCACCGATGCTGTCTTCCGGTTCCCCGCCGCGTCCTCGGCCACGAGCGTTATCGTCTCGCCCGCCGGCACATTATAGGGATAGGCGAAGAACGCGAAATACACGTTATCCTCGAGGAAGTCGCTCTTGTAGCCGGGGAAGAAATACTCCCCCACCTGAACTCCGCTTTTTACCGCGTCGGGGGATGTCTTGTAAATTACGAGGTGTGACCCGCCGTGGTTGATGTTGTGATCCGTCGATATGAGATTGGCAGCCGGGGGCTCGAGATCGACACTGACCTTCTTTTTGATCTCCGTCTTGTTCCCCGAGAAGAATTTCAGCTTCGAGCCGTCTTTCACCGTTACCTTGAGCTCGGCCGGTCCTTCCTTAATGCCGAGCCTCGCCGGGTCGGCCGTGACGGTTACCCTGTCGGCCATGACGCCGTCGGGGTACGTCTTCTCTAAAAGCGTCGTCTCGCCGCTTTCGTTCGAGAGCTTGACCGTAATGCTCTTAAGCCCCTTTCCCTTGTCGCTCATCTCAATGTCGAACGGCTTCGTGCCGAGGTAATCCGTGTCGAGCTTTAGATTCACCTCGGGCGAGTGCCATTCAATATTCGGATAGATGTATATGAAGCCGCCTACAATCAGCGCCAGAATAAGAAGCGTAAAAAATTTACCCATGTGTTATAACCTCATGTTCTCTTGGAATTATTATTAACGATATACCGCGCGGTCAAAAGCGTTTTTTTATCACGCCGGGATACTCGGGGAAGTACCCCTCGATTACCGAGAGGTCGAAGCTTCCTAGTATCGCTTCCTTCGGCTCGTTTTCCAGCAGGAACTCGAAGGACTTTTTTACGAGCTCGTCCGGGGGTGTTCGCCCTTCCGAGAGCCTTTCGTAATATTCCTTTCCGAGCCTCACCTTATGGGACGTCTGCGAGCCGCCCTCTCTGACCACGACTTCGTATTCGAAGCCCCCGCCGCCCGATGTTGTCTCCGTAACAGTTATCCCGGCCACCTGAGCCGCCTTTTGCTTGTCAAAGTGAAATATTATAACCTAGTCTCCGAAAGCATAAAACGCAGCCGGCGGACAAGGGTTTTTGTAATGGATATCGCGAGCTTCGACGAGAGCGCGCACGATATAAACAGGGTGGCAGGGCTTATACTCTCGGCCGACGAGGCGAACGCGGCCCGGGGCTCACCCAGCGGCTCGCTCAGGGTGATAAAGAACCTCATACGCGCCGGGAATAATTTTCTCGGCCGCGAGCACATAAGCCTCGCGCTCGACGAAGGGAAGATCGCGGGCCTCGTCATCGGATACACAGGCAGGGGGCACGACGAGCTGGGGACTCTTTTGAGGCTCCTCCTTTCGCTCAGGCTGGGCGAGCTCGCGAGCTACTTCACGGTCGTCTCGAAGATGCTGCACGGGGAATACACCCCCGACATCGCGCCCGACGAATATTACATTAGCCTTATAGTCGTAGACGAAAACATGCGCGGCATGGGCGTCGGGTCGTTTCTCCTCGGAAGCGCTATAGATAAGGCCAAGGCCGAGGGATGCAGGGCTATACTGCTCGACGTGGACAGGGAGAACAGCGCCGCCCGCGAGCTATATGGGAAATTCGGGTTCGAGCCTTCCGCCCGGAGCACATTCCCCGGCCCCTGCCCCGGCCCGCCTAGGACTGTAACACTCGAGCTTAGGCTCACTTGAGCGATAATATGGGAGATTTTAAAAACGAATTCAGCTGGTCGGTCTCGCGCGACGGGGCGTTTAAGGAATGCAAACGGAAGTACTACTACGCCTACTACGGATACTGGGGCGGGTGGGACAGGAACAACGCCGACTACGTCACGCGGACGCTCTACGTCCTTAAGCAGCTCCAGAACAGGTGGCTCTGGAAGGGCTCGGTCGTCCACCACGAGATAGAACGCGTCCTCAAGGAGCTCGTCACGACCGGCAGGCTCGTGCCCTTCGAAAAATCGGTCGAGAGGGTGAGGACCATGATGCGGGAAGGATTCAGATATTCCCGCGACAAGCTCTACTGGGACCACGAAGGGAGCATGAAGAACAAGACCGCCCTCTTCGAGCACGAGTACGAAACCGGCACCCCCGACAAAGTGTGGAAGAAGAATTACGACGAGGTGGTCGAATGCCTTCAGGCGTTTTACGAGTCGCCTGTCCTCGAGGAGATAAAAAACACCCCCCACGACAAGATAATCTCCATCGAGAGCATGAACGGGGCCTATTTCTCGTTTTCGGAAGACAAGTATTTCGTAAAGCTCGACCTCGCTTACGAAAAGGACGGGGGCATCGAGATAGTAGACTGGAAGACCGGGTCCGGCGAGTCGGGCGACTTTCAGTTCAGGCTCTACACACTCTACGCCGCCGAAGAGCTCGACGTTCCCCACGAGACTATATCC
>JBFWTW010000183.1:0-6142 GCA_050247635.1 Candidatus Dadabacteria bacterium
ACGAACTTCACCACCTCGAGCCCCGGCGAAGCCTCTTCGTAATACGCCGAATACTCCTCGGTCTTCCCCTCGATCGACACTATCCCGTCTCCTACTGTGCAGGGCCTTACGAGGTCCTCCGAAGGGACGCCCTTTTTCAGCATGTCGAGCTGGGCGTAAATCTTCTCGGGCACGATCCCCCGCTTTTCGATCTCCGCAAGAATTTCGGGTGTGAGTACAGGCTCTCCACCGCTCATAAGCACGTCTCTCCTGGATTTGGAAGGTATTTACTACGGAACAATTTTAAACGGAAATTCCCGGGGGCCCAAGGGTGAAAGCCTGTCGGGACGCTATGCCCACAGGTCAGCGCCCGGCGAGCCGCCCGATTCGCGGGCCGTAAGCCACTTCCGCACCATATCGAGGAGTAGCTGCTTTCTAAGGGGTTTGGTGATGTAATCGTCCATGTCGGCTTCGAGGCACTTCTCCCTGTATCCGATGAGCGCATGCGCCGTAACGGCTATTATCGGGGTACGCGAGCGGCCCGACTCCTTCTCGTACGCCCTTATGCGCGCGGTCGCCTGAAAGCCGTCAACCTCCGGCATCTGGATGTCCATAAGCACGAGGTCGTATTTTTTCTCTCGGTAACGCTCGGCGCTCTCTGCCCCGCCCGAGGCCAGATCGACGGCGTAGCCGCCTATCTCCAGTATCCTCTTCGCGAGGTTTTGATTATCCGGCGTATCGTCCACGACCAGTATCCGGGGCTTTCCGCCCTCTGCCCCGGCTGCGGGCAGCATGCCCTCCCCTCCGGGCTTCCCGGTCATGTACTCGTCCATCTTGACCAGCCTCGACACGGCCTCGTAGAGCTTCCCGCTCTTCACCGGCTTTACGAGGAGCTCGTCGACCCCACTGCCCGTCATGTCGCCGAGCCCGAGCCCGCCCCATGCCGTCATCAGTATGATCTTCGTTCCCGGCCCCGCGGCCTCCCTCACCTTCCCGGCTATCTCCGCCCCGTCTATCCCCGGCATCTGCTTGTCTATAATTGCGAGGAGCGGCTTCCGCTCCATGCCTTGAAGGAGCGTAAGAGCGGCCTTCGCCCCCGCGGCCTCGACGACGTCGAAGCCCCAGAGGGTGAGGGTCTTTCCGAGAATGAACCTGCTCATCTTGTTGTCGTCGATGACGAGCACGGGCGCGCCCCTGAAATTCGGCAGCACCCTCGTGGTGCGCCCCTCTTTCTCCCAGTCGAGCTGAAACGGCAGGCTGAAATAAAACGTCGAGCCCTTCCCCGGCTCGCTGTCGAACCAGATCTTCCCGCCCATGAGCTCGACGAGCGACTTCGATATGCTGAGCCCGAGGCCGGTCCCGCCGTAAGCACGCGTGTTCGAGCTGTCAACCTGTGAGAACTTCTCGAATATCCTGTCGTTGTTCCCGGGGGGTATGCCGATTCCGGTATCAGAGACCTTGAACACGACGCTCACGGCGTCCCCCGAAACGGGGCCCGAATTCTCGGCCTTTATGATCACCTCGCCGCTGTCCGTGAACTTTATCGCGTTCACCGCCAGGTTCATGAGCACCTGTCTTATGCGGGCCACGTCGCCCTTAAGCCTGTCGGGCACGTCGTGGCTAACGTAACACAGAAGCTCGAGCCCCTTCTCGAAGGCCTTGACGGATAGCGTCTCGGCGACCCCCTCGACGAGCTCCCTCACGCTGAACGAAGAGGCCTCTATCTCCATCTGCCCGGCCTCTATCCGCGAGAAATCCAGTATGTCGTTTATCAGGCTGAGCAGCGTCTCCGACGACGTCTGTATAACGCGGAGCGTATCCTTCTGGTCTCCCGAAAGCTCCGTGTCGAGCGTAAGCTCCGTCATGCCGACGATGGCGTTGAGCGGCGTCCTTATCTCGTGGCTGACGTTCGCCAAAAACTCCGATTTCGCCTGGCTCGCCGCCTCCGCCGCTTCCTTGGCCTGCTTGAGCTCGACCTCCGTCTTCTTCCGCTCGGATATGTCCATGAAGCTCCCGAGCACGGCCTGCCGCCCGCGGTACTGTATCGAGGTCGTCGTCTCCATCACCCATATATACCCGCCGTCCTTGAGCGATATCCTGTACTCGTAAGGCGTCCGGCTCTCGCCCCGGAGCATCCCGAGGCTCTTCTGCCTGACGGCGTCCCTGTCCCCCGGGAACACCAGGCGCTCGGGGTCGGTCCCCATGAGCTCCGTTTTCGTATAGCCGGTGAACTTCTCGAAGTGCGGGTTTACGTACCTGAGCTCGCCGTCCTGCACGATGAACACCCCTATCGGCGTGCCCGTCGAAAGGGTTTCGAAGAGCTCCTCGGCCTCCTTCTTTTCCGAGATGTCCATCATCGTCCCGAGCACTGCGTCCCGCCCCATGTACTGTATCGACCGGACGACCTCCATCGCCCACATGACGCTTCCGTCCTCCTTTACGAACCTGTACTCGTAGGGCGCGTTGTGCCCGCCCTTCAGCATCCCTATCGCGCTCGATCTAACGGACGGGCGGTCCTCCTCCAATACGAACGAGAGCGACTCCTTCCCGATGATGGCCTCTTCCGAAAAGCCCGTGTACTCGCTTATCTGCGGGTTCACGAACTTGAATTCCCCGTCCTGCGCGATGTATATGCCGATAGGCGAGCTCGTCGAAAGCGTCCTCAGCATCGCCTCCACACGCCGCCTCTCGGTTATGTCGGCGATGCTCCCCAGAACGGCCGGCCTGTCGCCGTACTTTATCTCGGTCACAGTCTCCGTGAGCCACCTGACCTCGCCGTCCTTGGCGAGAATCCTGTACTCGTACGGCTCCTTCCTCTTTCCTTCCAGCATCTCGCGCGAGCCCTGCTTCGCGATGTCCCTGTCGAGGTAGAGCACCATCCTCTCGGCCCCAGCGCCTATCAATTCGTCATAGGTAAAGCCCGTGTACTCGCAGTATTTCCCGTTTACATACTTCACCTCGCCGTCCTGCACGATGTAGATGCCGACGGGCGAGCTCGTGGACAGCGTCCGAAGCATCTCCTCGGTGTGCTTCGCCGCGGTGACGTCCGTAAACGTCCGGAGCACGGCGTCCTTCCCGGCGTACGTGATACGCCTCGCCGTCTCCGATATCCATACGGTCTCTTTCTTCGACTTGTATATCCTGTATACGGCCTGCACGGTCTCGCCGTCCGGGATAACGGCGAGGGATTTCTTCCGCTCCTCCACATCGGCCGGGACGATCATATCCTCGAGGCCCGAAACCCTGAGCGCCTCTTCCGAAAGCCCCGTTATCTCGGAAAGCCTCTTGTTCACGTAAATACGTACGCCGTCCCTGTCCGTTATTATCACGCCGGCGGGCGAGCCGTCCGACACCGTCTCGTACATCTCGACGTCGGCCTTGAGTCCGCTCACCCTCTCGTCGAGCCTGGCGGATGCAAACCTCCCCCGGTCGGTTTCCTCGGCGAGTTTTATCTCCGTTTCCCTGAGCTTCTTCTCGGCAACGCCCTTCGCGCCGAAGTTCCTCACGTAATCTGCTGCCAGCCCGAGTATCGGGACGAAGAACGCAAGCGCCTTCAGGAAATAGGCGTATATCGAATGCTCCTCCGGGTAGATCGGCGTCGTCACGGCGACGAACACCTCCCCGGCGAACAGCGGCACGAGCGTAAGGAGGAAGAAGTACGACATGAGCGTCCGGCCCCGCCTGAAGTAGAACTCGGCGACGAGCGCGGCTGCTATAATCACGACCAGCGGCGTCAGTTCCCATGCCTGCGAGACGTATGCCTCGCGAGTGGTCCCCGGCGCGGAAGGCCCCGATTCGGCCATCATGTAAACGAGCGCGAGCACGACGCCGGTGAGCGCCGTGGCCACCAGAAGGTACCGCCCGGTCTTTCTTTCGAAGTCCCCGTCGCCCACGCCGCGGAAAAGCGCGATAACGCCGGCGAGCATCAGCCCCGCGGGCAGGAGGTTCACGGCAGCCGTCGATTCCGTTATGAAAAATACCCTGTACGCCCCTTCCCTGAAGAGGTACGAAGCGAAGAGCTGAAAGCCGAACGCTACTGCCGCCCCCATGAAGGAGAGGCCGAGTATGAGTGAAACGCGCGCCTTTTCGACCGTGTAGTGGAGGAGGCAGAGAACACCGGTGAAGACGGCGAGCGAAATGATAACGAAGGATGCGATCTTGTACGCGCCGATGAATTCGAGATAGCTCATCCGGACGTTCGCGCCCAGAAGCGACAGCCCGAACGGAAGGAGGCTGAGGGCGATAATGACGCCTATAAATCCCCTGGGGAAATATTTGCCCCCGGATGCTGAAGTTTCAATTTCCGATGTCATTAAACCTTCCGGCGGGAGAGCAAGTGACGCAACCCTCCCCTCTTCAGGTATTCGCAATAAGTATGCCACAACTCCGCGCTGTAATAAATTGTAATCATTGGATATATTTTCCGAAAAACGCGTGAACGCAGGAATCTGCGACATTTTTTGTCAACGGAGGCGCGGAAAGGGTACGATCAAACTGCCAAATCCCATCCCATTTTCTAACTATCTATTTCCTATATTGGAGCAAATGACGTTTATCATCAAATAATGATATAATTTTCCGAGGCAATTCATGATTGGTTATTTTGTTGAATCTAAAACAACCTATGCAATGGCATACAACGCCATATAGTGTCAGAATTAAAACATGGATATTTGGCCAAATCCTAAATTCACAGCATTACGACAAATCAAATTTGCTCTGGACGCAATTGAAGAGCTCCATCATTTAAATCCTGATAATCTCGAAATCATCACTACATATTCAGCTAAGTTGGCCTACCCTGGAATAACAGGAAATGAATACCAAGCAATATTGAATAAGATTCAATCCAAGGGAATTGCCACTTTTGTAGAGCATTCAAGTGGATTGAGTTGGGGGAGAAACCAGTTAATAATTTCAGATATCAAATGGCACGAATTCGATACTTATAAAACAGAAATAGAAAATGAATTAGAAGAGAAATCATCTACACAAAAACGAAATAGAACTATCGTTGCACCTAAAACATTGTCAGATAATGTTTTGAAAATTGGTCTCTTAACAAAAGACATTCCATTATGGCTGAAATATGTTGTTGCTGTTATTACAGTTCTTAGTCTTGTATGGGCCGTATATGCACATTATTACCCCAATAACAATAGCACTTTTTCAAATGGTCAAACTAAAGATGTCAATAACGATCCATATATAAATTATGGGCAAAACCATACTGATAAATCAAACAAAATTAGACAGAAATTTGAAGGTGATGTATATGAGTTGCCAAATAAAGCAGAGCATTTACATACAACCAGAGAAAAAAACAATTACTTTAAAAAGTATACGGGCCTTTGGGTTGAAAGTATCGGTTACATTACCGACATATATGAACCGGGGTTTAATCAAGTAGGCGACAAAAATGGAATATTTTTCCAAGTACGCATTGATGATATAAATAAAAAAACCTCGCCATACATTATGTGTTTTTTTGATGAAACTTGGAGTCAAAAATTGGATACTATCAATATACCATTTAAGACTAAATTTCATGGCGTGATTGATAGCGTACAGCCAAATACTAGAGTATGGTTGATAGATTGCGAATTACAGTAAACAATTGGGAATTTTTAATAATAATATTGTGATTTAGCAAGTGCACACAGCACCTAAATTAGCCATAGATTAGCAATTAAAGATATCTGGTGATTATTAACTAAACTGGACAATGAGCTTACAAGAGTCGTCGAACTAACACCCCCTCAATCACACCTCGACGGCTGGCACTCGCACCCGCATCCCCTGTCCCTGTGACAGTGACACTCCCCCGTCTTCCGGTTGAAATGACATCCGCACTTGTTGAGAACGCCAAGGCAAAAATAATCAACGTGACTGCTATGTTCGTGAGTCCTTTCATGACACCCCTCCTCTCGAACCGCATATCCCTATATCAATTCAATCACAGCCGCCCACTCGAAGTCAAACGATATTGTTTGTCAAAACAAGCGCGGAATGGGTAAAACTCAATGCCGAATTTCAAGTCCGGCTATGCACCCATTTGACCTGTGGAATACGCTTTATGACCTCCGGGCTTGATGGTCAGGAGTCAATTAACCTTCAGAAAATGCGGCAGACAATCTTGTTTTTGATTGATCGGATAGATAAA
>JBFWTW010000184.1:0-6141 GCA_050247635.1 Candidatus Dadabacteria bacterium
TCGAAGGCTACTTCGCCGCGCCCTCGCCGTCTACGTGCCTCGTCCTCGACTACACGGGCGGGAAGAAGCCCAAGCTGCCGAAGGCCGACATAGGGCAGTACGACTTCTCGACGGAAAAGGGCGGGACCACGGGGGCCGTCGTCGAGGCCGCGCGCGTGCTGGGGTACGAGATTTCGAGGCCCGCCGCAGAGGCGCTCGTCACGATGGTCGGCGAGGATATGCGCGACATCCAGAACCAGCTTGAAAAGATCGCGCTCTACAAGGGCGAGGACAAGAAGATAACCCCCGCCGACGTGGACGCGCTTACCGTCAGGACAAAGTACGCAGACATATATCAGCTCATAAACGCAATATCGAGGAAGGACCGGAAGACTGCATATAAGGTGCTGCTGGATCTGGAGGCCGCCGGGGAGGAGCCGCTGTCGATTTTGGGATTGGTTACGTGGCGGTTCAGGCTGCTCTGGAGGGCCAAGGAGCTTTCGGAGAAGCGCACGCCCCAGGCCGAGATGATAAAGCAGCTAAAGATTTCACCGGGGCAGCTTTATTACCTGGGGGAGGATCTGAAGAAGTTCAAATACGCGGAGCTTCTCCGTATAATGGAGACGCTGTCCGAGTACGACAAGAAGCTCAAGCTGAGCTACGTGCCCAAAAGCTTTGTTCTGACGAAGATGGTTATAGATTTATGCGGAACGCGTTAGGCGGGCTCAGGAGGCCGGCGTTTCGGTAGCCGCGCGCTCTTTGGAGATCCTCTTCGCGAGCCTGCTGGTCCTTCTCGAAGCGGTCTTCTTGTGGATTACGCCCTTCGAGGCAGCCTTCTTGAGCTTGGATTCGGTTTCCCTGAGAACGTTGTCTACCTGAGTAGCGTCGCCATCGGCAGCCGTCGCATCGAACTTCTTCAGCTGGGTCTTGAGGTCGGACTTTACAGCCGTGTTCCTCTCCTTTTTCTTTAAGCTCTGGCGATGCCTTTTAATACCTGACTTTATTCTGTTGGCCATTATATAAACTTCCCTCCCGATATAATCCCAAATAGTTTGCCGGGAATAGACGGTTTGTCAATAATTCTGGTAATTTCCGCGCCGATTATCGAGTAGGAGACGGAAATTGCACACATGCTGCCCGGCATAATGCGAATCCGGGCTACCAATTGGTAAATACCTTCTTCCCACTTACCTCCTGCCCGGGTTTTAAATACGGGGCGTCGGACCCATTGGACGGATATCCCTTTCCGTCGAATTTCAGCGCGACGTTCCCGGCTTTGGCGCCGCCGCCGGACAGCATGAAGACCAGATCGCTCCAGCCGCTGGATTTTTCGTCGCTTATCGTAATCGGCCCCCTGACGAGGGATGTATCCGAAACGAACTTCGCCTTCCCGTCCTTTTCCCCCTGGAATACGAGGAGCGTGCAGCCGCCCGAGCCGCACCAGTAAGGTCCGGACAAAAGGACCAGGGCGTCTTTGACACCGTCTCCGTTCAGATCCGCAATTTCCATCTCGTAGGGCGTATCTTTTATATCGGAATCCTGCGTTTTGAGGTACGCCCCGAGGGCGTCTTTAAACCCGCTTTCCTCTACCGTATCGACGGGGGTGGTTTCAGGCATGGTCTCGGCCCCGCCTACCACACCGTCGAGCAGGAAGAACAGCGCCAGGATCAAAACGACGATAAGATTTTTCATGTATCACCCGCCCCTCATGATGCGCCCATACGGACAGGCCACCATGCTCTGTATATAACGGAATTATAGCATATCGAGCTTGTGCAAAGCATCGCGCGCGCACCGCTTGGGATCAGCGTGTTCGGTGAGAATTAGGCTTTTTGGGGATCGTGAACCGGGCTGTGACTCAGCGCTTTTCAGCGCAGATGAGATATTCGACGTTCCCGTCTGCGCCGGTTATCGGGGATTCTATGACGCCCCGGACTTCGAGCCCGATGCCCGAGGCGAAGTCTGTGATCTTGTCCACGACTTCCTTGCGCTTGGCCTCGTCCCTTACTATCCCGCCCTTTCCGACCTCGCCCTTCCCCACCTCGAACTGGGGCTTTATGAGGGCGACGAGGGCACCGCCCGGGGCGAGAACCCCGGCGGCCGGGGGGACGATCTTTGTGAGGGATATGAAGGAGACGTCGATGACGGCGACGCCGACGGGCTCGCCGCCTATATCCTCCGGCTTTAGATACCGGGCGTTGAATTTCTCCATTGAGACGACGCGGGAATCGTTCCGGAGCTTCCAGTCGAGCTGTCCGCGCCCTGCGTCTATCGCGTACACCTTCGCGGCCCCACGTTGTAGCAGGCAGTCCGTAAATCCCCCCGTGGAGGAGCCGACGTCTACGGCTGTCTTCCCCGAGGCGTCAACGCCGAATGCGTCGAGAGCGGCTTCGAGCTTGAATCCGCCGCGGGATACGTATTTGAGGGCCTCGCCCTTTAGGACGATCTCGGCGTCGTCCTTTACGAGCGCCCCGGCCTTGTCCACACGCTCGCCCGCGACGTACACCGTTCCGGCCATTATGACGGCCTTCGCCCGAGCCCTGGTATCGACGAGCCCCCTTTCGACCAGCGCGACGTCGAGGCGCTTTCCTCCTTTTTTGGTGCCGCCCTTTACGGGCATCACCCTTCCCCGCCGAGGTACATAGCGATCTGCCTGAGCGGCTCGGCACTTTCGTCGAAGCCCGAGAGGTGCGACACGGCCTCGCGTATGAGCTCGGCCATCTTCCGGCGCGATTCATCTACCCCGGCAAGCCCGGGGTACGTCGATTTTTCGTGGCGGGCGTCGTTCCCCTTGGCCTTTCCGGTGTCGCTCGCGGCGTCGAGGTCCAGAAGATCGTCACGTATCTGGAACGCCAGCCCCAGCGCCCCGGCGTAGGAAGCGAGAGCGGAGATTTCATCGGCGGAAGCCCCGCCGATGCGTGCGCCCGTCGTAACAGCCGTCCTCATCATGGCGCCTGTTTTTAAGGAATGCATATTCTCGATCTCGCATACGGACGTCGCCCGCCCGCCCTCGAGGGCGAGGTCCATGGCCTGCCCCTCTATCATCCCGCGCGAGCCCGCCGCGGCGGACATATCGTCTATGATGTCGCACAGGACGGCGCTGTCGATGCCCGCGGCCCTGCCCTCCGTGACTATAAGACGGAAAGCATCCGTCAGGAGCGCGTCGCCCGCGAGTATGGCCGTCGCCTCTCCGAAGACGACGTGGCTCGTCGGCTTCCCGCGCCTGAGAGGGTCGTCGTCCATCGACGGCAGGTCGTCGTGAATGAGCGAATAGGTGTGGATCATTTCGAGCGCGCACGCGACTGGTATAGCCCTCCGCCTGTCGCCGCCCACAGCCTCGCACGCCGCCAGCATGAGGATTGGGCGAAGCCTCTTCCCCCCGGCCAGGAGGCTGTAGCGGACGGCCTCCATAAGCCGCGTCGAGGGCGGTTCCTGCCCGCGGACGAGCGAATCCAGAGCGTCGTCTATCTCGGCCCTGTTCCGCGCGATATAGCTCTTAATATCGAATTCCATTTCGTACGGCTCACTTCTCGGGATCGAAGTCTTCGGGAACGACCTCGCCGTTTTTCTCGACTAGCAGCTCGACTTTTTTCCTTATTTCATTGAGCTTCGTGTGGGATTGGGATATGAGCTCGGTCCCTTCCTGAAAGAGCTTTATAGAGTCTTCGAGCGGGAGGTTGCCGCTTTCGAGCCGGCTGATTATTTCCCTTAGCTCCTTCATCGTGTCTTCGAAAGATTTCATGAGGGTATTTTATCCCTGAAGCCGGACGTGCACAAGACGGGAGCGCGGCTGTAAGGCTATATTCGGCCCCTGGACATGCAATGAGGCACCCGGAAATATCGGTCTGGTGATTTTATTGTCGGGAAGGTAACAGGACGGACGCCGGAGCGCCCGCCCTGTCTGTAGTCAATTCATAGGTGTTACGTTACGGAAGCAAAAACCGGAACGTTACTTAGTGAGCCGGAGCGGCTTCTGTGGCTTCCGGGGTGGATTCCGGTGCAGCCTCTTCAGCCCCTTCCATTACGCCCTCGACCGTTTCGGTAGCGCCGTCGGCGGTGTCTTCTACCGTCTCTTCGACCATGGCCGCGCCCTCTTCGACGGTCTCGCCGGCAGAGTCGGCCGCGTCGTCAGCCGTATCGGCCGCGCTGTCCATGGCATCGCCTGCCGCGTCCGTCGCATCTGTGGCCGCGTCGTTTACCGCATCGGCCGCGTCGGCTGCGTCGCCTGGATCTACAACCTCAACTTCCTCTACCTCTACTTCTTCCGCGCCCTGCTGGGGCTGCTGGCAGGCGGCGAGCCCGAGAGCGAATACCATGCCTGCTACCAAAATCATAAACCTGCTGAATAGAGTCATACCATACCTCCTTTTAATGTAATTATTATCGGGTTTAGGATTTAAACGATGTAGTTTAAACAACATACTATATTAATTGTGCGATTTCCACCAGTAAATAGGCCGATGCACTTTGGCCGGACGCGCTGCCGCCCCTCCCGGTGCCTGGGGCACACCCTGGAAACCGGCACGGCGCAAATGAAGGCAAGCCCCTTTAACCACTGATTTAATTCATGATTACCTTGCGAAGGTTATAAAGAAAGCCCGCTCCGCCGCGTGGGAGGAACGGGCTTTCTTGTTATTCGATGCTGGTTAAAACTGCTGCCTGACTCAGGCCCCGAATGTCTTCGCGATGACTTCCATCGTCTCTACGGTGCCCTGCTTCCCTGCGGGCCCGGGGATGATGATCGGGAGGTCCACCCCTGCCTCTCTGTAAGCTTCGAGACGCTCCCTGCACCTGTCTGCAGGGCCGACGAGGGCTATGGCGTCGAGAAGCTCGTCGCTGAATACGTCCGCCGGGTTGGCCCCGCCCTGGATCGCATCGACGACGTCGCCGAACCCATTGTTCCTTATCATGCGCTGGTAGAAAGGCAGCCTGAGGTAGTTCGAAAGGCCTTTCTTGCCGGACGAGCGGGCAAGCTCGAGATCGTCCGAGACGACCGCCGGTATGCCGAGCGTGATGTCCACTTCGGCGGGGTCGCGCCCTGCCTTGAGTGCCCCTTCGGTTACGTATCCCTTAAGGACGGTGAGGTATTCCGGAGTCGAGAGGTACGGGAATATGCCGTCGGCCACCTCGCCCGCGAGCGAGGCCGCGCCCTTCGTGAGCCCTGCAATGTATATTGGTGCGACGGGCAGGCTCCTTTTCATCGTGATCTGCGGCGCGCTTCCGTCCATGAAAGACCTTACGGCCTTAACGTACTCGCGCATCTTGTCTATAGGGTCGCCCATGTCGATGCCGAACCTGTCGTTAACGGGCTTGTGGCTGACGCCGAGCCCGAGCACCATGCGGCCGCCCGTGATCTCCTGAATAGTGAGCGTCGACGCCGCTGCCACCGCCGGCTGGCGCATGTAGATGTTGGCTATCCACGTCCCTACCTTTATCTTGCTCGTCACCTCCGCGAACACCTGGGCGTTCGAGAGGCCGTTCCACGGCGGCACTTCGGGTGAAAATATTGCTTCGAATCCCGCCCCTTCGGCTATTTTGGCAAGGTCCCTCAGCTCGGCGACGCTCGCCCCCCAGACGGGTGATATGGTTGCAATCCTCGGCATGTCATTCCTCCTTATTTTGGTCCGTATCGTCTATATATTAATCCCGGACGGCAAAAGACCGGGCACGAATGCAGATACGCCTATCTCAGTATATTAAGAATCGGAACTATGGCAAGCTCAATACTGGTTGATCACATCCCTGTAGTAATCGGGCCGGAGAAGCGACTCATCGCCGGCCGCGATCACGGCCCTTATCTGCGATAGAACACGCTCCTTGTCGTCCGGAAACTTTGCTTTTATGGGCAGGTAGTTGGATATGTGGTTCGAGAAGAAATGCCCGTCCGTGAGGTGCGTGTTCTCGACCAGTATCTCGAGCTCCTTTATCATCCGGAACTTGTCGGGGAGAGTGAACTCGCCGCGCTGCATTTCGTCGTATAACGGTGCGCCTGGACGGACCTGGAGCGACAGCGCGCCGACGTATTCGGGGTCGGACGCCGTAAGCAGCCTGCCGGTGGCTTCGGCGTGCTCGGCGCTCCTTTCGACGCCGCCCATACCGAGGAGCACCATCGCCGAGTTCATGACGCCGGCTTCTTTCAGCATGCGGGAAGCTTTCACTGTG
>JBFWTW010000185.1:0-6123 GCA_050247635.1 Candidatus Dadabacteria bacterium
GCAGCCGCTCCCCAGAATATAGTGGCCGTGAGGAATTTCTTGACTATGACGTCGTCGTAAAATATCTTCTCGGTCGTGGCGGCGTTCCCCGCCGTTACAGAGCTCATTTATCGGTGTCCTCCTTTGGTTTCCGGTGTGAGTCTTCGGATTCGTAGTCGTCGAGAAGCATCCTGTGGCTCGGGGTTTCGAGGTCGTCGTACTGCCCCTTTCCCGTCGCCCATACGAATGCTGCAAGAAAAATTATTGCTATCGTTATAGAAACTCCCAGTGTAAGAAAAATAATGTTCAAGCCGCATCCCTCCTTTTATCCCCGGCGCGGGCGGCCGTGCCCATGAGCGCCGAGCCTAGAAGAAGGAGCGACACGGCAGGCATCAAAACGGCCGCCGCCAGGGGGGTTATATACCCTGCCAGAGCGAATGCACCCGCGATAGAGTTGTATGAGATCGAGAGCACGATGTTTCGTTTCGCCGTGGCCCTGGCGGCGGTGCCGAGGCCGATAAGATCAAGAATCGTAAAAAGGTCGTTGTTGAGTATATAGGCGTCGGATACCTTCATGCTTTCGCCGACGCTTCCTTGAATCGCGACGCCGACGTCGGCCGAGGCCAGGGCGGGGGCGTCGTTGAGCCCGTCTCCTATCATCATAGAGCAGCCGTGACGGGAGATTATTTCGGACTTGCCTTCGGGGGTTTCGCCGAAGAAGATGTTCTCCCGAGGGACGTTAATCCTTTCGGCCACCTGCTTTACGTTCTCTCCCTTGTCCCCGGATACGATGAAAACGCCATAGCCGGCCCCGGCGAGCTCGCGGACTGCGAACTTCGCGTCCTCCTTCAGGGAGTCGCCGAGCATGATCTCGGATATCGGCTCGCCGTCCTTCCGGACGGTGATGGTCGATGTTATAAGCTCGTTGACTTCGTTCGCCGCGGGGGTCCGGCTGTCGCCCGAGGTTATGGTGTAGACGCTTCCCCAGGCTTCAGCGGAGACGCCCTTAGTGTATATGTGCTCGAAGCCCGTGACCTCTGGAACGGGGAGATCCGTTCCTGCGAGGCGGCTTACTATAGCCCTTGCGATCGGGTGGTCGGATTTCTTTTCGATTGCGAGTATAGCGCCGAGGTCGCGGTCGTCGAGCGACCCGGTATCCCACTTGAGAATCCTGAAAACGCCGTTTGTTAGCGTGCCGGTTTTGTCGAAGAATACGTTTTTGACCCCCGGGAGCTTGTCGAATATCCCGGGGTCTCTTATAAGGATTCCCCTGCCCGCCGCCGACTTGAGCGACATGCTGTGAAAGAGCGGGAGGACGAATACGAATGCGCACGGGCAGGCTATGAGGATGAACGCCATTACCCTTTCTATTCCTTGCTGCATCCCGTAGAGGTACGAAATAGCGAAAAATGCGGTTATCGAAATCACACCGACGGCGAGGGTGAAAACGGCGGCGTACCTGTCGCCGGCCCCGGAGAGGCTGATCTTGCCGGCGTAGCTGCGCTCGACGTCGTCGAGTATCTTGCCGATGCGGGTCGATTTCCCTGTGCTCAAGACCTTTAGCACCGCCTCGTCGGATTCTAGTATCGAGCCCGCGAAGACGTCGTCTCCCTTCTCTATAGTGCGGGGAATGTTCTCGCCCGTGAGCACGGCGAGGTTTATTTCAGCGGTGTGCGAGACGAGCCCGCCGTCGGCAGGGATACGCTCGCCCCGGGAGAGCTTAATCCTGCTCCCGGTTTTAAGGCTCTCTATCGGCTCGTAGAAGAACTGCCGCGCCTTGCCGTCCCATACCAGAACGCGGTTCAGCGAGAAGAAGGTCTTGCCCGGCTGCTCTCTTTCGGAGAGCCGCCCCCTTACGGATTTGAGGAAGTATCTGCTGCCCAGGAGCAGGAATACGAACGCCGTTATGGAATCGAAATAGACGGCGCTGCTACCGGCGAAGAAGTTGTGCGCGCTGAGCCCGAAGCCGGCCAGTATGACGAAGACTACGGGGATGTCCACCGTTACGCGCCCGGACCTGAGCGCACCGGCGACGCTCCTGTAAAAGGGCAGTGAGCAGTACGTTACGACCGGTATCGAAAGCATGAAGCTAACCAGCGTGAAATATTTCTCGAAAACGCCGCCCGCGCCGGCATAGACGGCCGCGGAGAGGAGCATGATGTTGCCCGCGCACACGGCGGCGACGGCGAGCCTTATGAGCGAGCGCCTGTTCTCCTTTTTCCTGAGGTCGTCCGTGTCCTCGCCCGGCTTTAGTGGATGCGCCCTGTAGCCGAATCTCTTTACGGCATCGGGGAAGGAGGAGAATTTCTTGTCCGGAGTGAATGTGACGGACGCCGTGTTGTCGGACATGTTGAGCGATACGGACTCTATGCCCTCGGCGCACGAGGGTATCTTTTCGATGAGCCAGAGGCATGCAGCACACTCTATGCCTTCGACGTAGAAGTTCATGGTGAGTGGGCTTTCTTCAGCCGTGTACAGGTCCATGAAACTCTTTTGGTCGAGGTAGGAATAATCCTCGGCGGAGCCGGGGTCTTGCGCCGGGGCGGAACCGGGTATGTTCTGGGCGGCGCGGATTTTGTAATAATCGTCGAGGCCGAGGGTGTTCAGTATCTCGTAAACGGCGCGGCACCCCGTGCAGCAAAAGCGGAGGTCGCCCGCTTCGACAGCCGTCCGGGTATCGGTGGGGTCGCCGCAGTGGGCGCAGCCCCTGTATCCGGCCGGTTCCTCCCCGTTCCGTTCTTTGACTGCGGATGTATTTGTCATCGCCTCGATCTCAACTCTATGTCGAAAATTAGTGCAATAACCGTGCCATACGGCAGTCAAGTAAATACCGGGGGACTGGAGTTGTACGATATGTCGATTGTCAGATTATTGGACAGAACAGGGAAGGGGGTATGTAAGATTACACACCCCCGTTTCCCATTATCCGGTTTTAGTGCGGTGGTGGATACTGCGGCCCTGAGTGGGAGTGGGGCTCAGCTGAGCCAGAGATAAATGGCCAGGATGAAAAAGATAACTATGGCGGATACGAAAAGGAATGCGCCCAGGTTTTGGTCTGATTTATTCATAGTATGTCTCCTCTGTAAAGCGTATGTATTATAGAATGAACGGCGGCATAATCAACCCATTTTGGGCTTAAAGTCGAAAATTACCATTTAAACGCAGAACCTGGAGCGGATTGTATGTCGGGAGAGTGAATCTACCGCGGCAGCTCTTTTCTCATAACGAAGCACTCTAGCTTGACGCCCTTTCGCTCTTCGACCACGGCCTCGACCAGAAAGAAGCCCATCTTCTCGAATAGCGGCCTCGATATCCTGCTTGCGTCGGTATGGAGGACCCTGGAGCCGGAGGCGACTGCCGCTTCTTCGAGCCGTCCGTATAGAAAAGTGGCAATGCCCATCCTCGAAAAGTCTTTCAGCGTGTAGAGGAATTCGACGCGGTTTGCGGGCTTAAGCTGCCCGAACGCCGCCACTCGGCCCCGGCATTCGGCTATGAGCGTGAGGCCCTCGGCTAATCTGTGGCGAAGCTCTTCGACCTCGTCGGCGTAGGACGCCCATGCCTCGACCTCGGCCGGGGAGTAGCGCTCGATACCTATTTCCGTGACGGATTTCCTGTAGAGATCGGATATGGCCTCGGCGTCCTCGGGACTGTAGCGCCTTATGGTGACGTCCGGCGGAGCCTGACGGGCCGGAGGGGCGAAGCCGGCCCGCCGGCCGACGAAATTTTCGCTCTCATTCATTCCATACCTCTTTTATCATCTGGAGGATCGGCCTCGAGAATTCTTCGTTGAGTATGAAGTCGTAGATTCCGACGACTATGAACTGGACGCCTACGCAGATGAGTATGAATCCGAGTATGCGCGTGAGGACGTTGACCCCGTATTCGCCGAGGAGGTTCTTCACACTGCCCGCTACCCTGAGGCATATATAAGTGACCGCGGCGACGACCATTATGCCGAGAGACTCGGCCGCATAGTCGAGCGTAGAGCCAGCGGCTGTGGCCATGCCCAATGTCACGGCAATGGCGCCGGGACCGCTCAGCATGGGAACGGCGAGCGGGCTGAAGGCTATGTCGTCCGTGTTGCCAGTTTTGTTCTCGGCGTTTATGGCGCGGAGGTCTTTATATTCGGGGTTCAGCATCTTGAACCCGATGCTGAGGATGATTATGCCGCCCGCTATGCGGATGCCCGGCAGGGATATGCCGAAGAACTTCATTATGAGGACGCCCGCGACGAGGAATATGACGAGGATTATGGTCATGTAAACGGAGGCGAGGAGGGCCTCGCGGTTCCGCTTCGAATCGTCCATATCCTTCGAGAGCGATATGAACGTGATGGCGACGGAAAAGGGGTTAACTATCGGCAGAAGCGCGACTATGGTCCCCAGGAGAACCTGTGTGAAGTCCGTCATGGCTATATTTTACACCAGCGGCATTCTACATCATACGACCGGGAGGTCTTTCCAGAACCTCGACTGGCCCGTGAATATGTGCTCGGTTACGACCGGGTCGGGAGAGAGGGTCCAGTCGCCGTACTGGTGCGAGCCGCCGAGCATTATGCCGTCCGAGCGGGGCATCATGTAGAGGCCGTCACGCCTCATGAGGGTGATGTAGTCGATCTCGGGCTGGGGCACTAGGACGGTGAGCTGGCCCTTTACGGGCTCGAGCTCGCGGTCCTTGAAGAGAAAGTACGACCCGAGGCCGGTGCAGTTCATTATGAGCGGCTCACGGAGCGACATGATATCCGCGATATCCCTGAAATCCCTGACTATTATCCTCCCGCCTGCCCCCCGGAAATCGGCCATCACGGCGTTGAGATAGACCGGGGTGTCTATGAGCATCGTCTTTACGGTTTTACACGAGGGCTCGTCGAACGGGTACTCGCCCGGGACCAGGGTTTTGGGCTCGCCGTAGATTTCGGGGAGATCGTGGATGACGGAAGGGAGCGTTACGGGGTCGTTCCCGAAGTAAAAATTATCGGCCACTCTTACGCCGTATTTGCCGCCGATCATATTCCTGTAGTACCCGAAGGAGAGGCGGGCGGCGCGTAGGAACTGTTGGTAAAACTCGGGCGTTATCATCTCTTCGTCGAATACCGTGAAGGGCGACCATTGGCCGGCGGCGACGTTGGACGTCGTATGTGGGGGAAGGTCCTTTGCGTATATGGTGACTGCATAGCCCTCTATCTGGAGGAGCCTCGCCGCAGAAAGACCGACGGCGCCGCACCCGAGGACTGCGCATGATCTATGCCCGAGCGGGGCGGCTTCCTTCACCGCGATGTGGGATGTTCCCCAGGAGAGGGTGAGGCCGCCGCCACCGTGGCCGTAATTGTGGACGATGTCTTTCGTGCCGATGCGCTCGCGGCGGACGACGAACCCCGAGGGCCTGTAGGGCCGGAGGCCGACGGCTTGCCTTATGACCCTGTCCTCGGACACGTTTACCAGTGGGAAGTAGCGGTAGGGGCGGACGGGCGGCTTCGTGACTTTGGGGGCGCAGGCCCCGGCCGCGGCGGAAAGCAGGCCCATGCCCGCTATCCTGACGAATTCTCTCCGGCTGAAAAGATTTCCGTCAGACATTCAATCCTCCTTCGAAAATCAGCCGCGCGGGACTGCCGTGCCCGCGCTATTTTATTCCGGCGTAGGCGGCGAAACAGGCGTTCTTGTGAAGGACGTCCGTTTCAGTGAAGCCGCACTTCTTCATAAGCTCGAGCTGATAGGAAATGCTTCTCGGGGTGTCTTCCTTGTCTATGTAAGCGAAGACTTTCTCCCGGTATTCGGCTCCGCCGAGGCTTTCAAGGTAGGCCCCATAGCGCTCATATTCGATAGCGTGAAGGGCGGGGCTTGAGCTCCATACCATGTCGCTCACGAGGAATACGCCGCCCGGTTTCATGAGGGCGTGTATCTTGCGGAAGCATCCTTCCCAGTCGGCGTCGTCCCGCAAATGATGGAGGACGGCGGCGGCTACCACGATGTCGTAGTGTGAAGAGGGAAGGGCGGTGTCCCGGAAATCCCCGTGGAATATCCTGACATCTCCCGAGTTCTCGGCGGCCAGCCTCTCGCGGGCGCGCCCGAGCATCGGGAGGCTGAGGTCTACGAGGTCGCAGTTAAGGCCCGGCAGGAGCCGGAGTATGGAGATGGTGTTGTTCCC
>JBFWTW010000186.1:0-6006 GCA_050247635.1 Candidatus Dadabacteria bacterium
CTTGTCGGGGAGATCAAATTTCAGAAGTTCCGCCTTCAGCTCGGCACATATGCCCAGCGCCAGGAAGGCGTACAGATGCAGCGCATAAAGATCCCGTTCGGCGGCATGAGCTCGGTACAGTTCAGGCGTCTTGCGGACGTTGCGGATAAATACGCCGGCGGATTCATCCACCTCACCACACGTCAGGACGTGCAGCTTTACTTCATAACCATCAGGAACGTACCCAACATGATGCGCGAGCTCGCGGACGTCGGCATCACGACGCGCGAAGCCTGCGGCAATACGGTCAGGAACGTTACCGCCTGCCATCAGGCCGGCGTTTCCCCGACCTCCTCGTTCGACGTAACGCCATATGCGGAGGCCTTTAAAAACTTCATGCTCAGAAACCCGATCTGCCAGAACATGGGCAGGAAATTCAAGGTTTGCTTCGAGGGATGCCAGGACGTGGACCACGCCGGCGTCAGGATACACGACCTCGGGTTCAGGGCCCGCGTGAGAGAGGTGGACGGGAAGCCGGAGCGCGGCTTTCAGGTTTACGTGGCCGGCGGACTAGGAGGAGCGCCGCAGCTGGGCGAGCTCTGGACCGACTTCATGCCCGTAGAGGAAATGCTGCCGCTTTCGGCCGCCGTGATACGAGTCTTCGACAGGTACGGCGAGCGCAAGATCAGGATGAAGGCCCGCATGAAGTTCCTAATAAGGTCCCTCGGCTGGGAAGAGTTCAAAAAGAGGGTCGAGGAGGAAAGGGCCGCTCTAGAGGCCGATCCTTCGTGGAACGATTATCTTAAGGACATACCCGAAAATGAAACCCCGCCGCCTTACGATCCCGAGCGGATCCCGCAGGCGCCAGAGGGTATAGAAAACGATCCCGAGTTTATAGAATGGAAGGATTCGAACGTGCTACCGCACGCCTTGCCTGAATACGCCATGGTGAACATACGCATACACCTGGGCGACATAACGAGCGACAAGGCCAGGATAGTCGCGGACCTTGCCGACGTATTCTCAGGCGCAGAGGTCAGGGTGACCATACTCCAGAACCTTATTTTCAGGTGGGTTCCGAAGCATGCGCTCCCGGCGCTGTTCGCGGCCCTTAGGGACGCGGAGCTCGCCGACACAGGCGCGGACACATTCAAGGACGTCGTCGCGTGCCCGGGCGCGGACACATGCCGCCTCGGCATAACGTCGGCCAAGGGACTTGCAGGGGAGCTTACGAACCGGATGACCAACGGCCTTGCCGAGTATAAGGAGCTTACGAAAGACCTCAGGATAAAGATATCGGGCTGCCCCAATTCGTGTGCGCAGCACGTGGTCGCGAGCATAGGCTTTCAGGGAGCTTCGCTCACAAAGGACGGAAAGAACGTCCCGGCCGAGCAGGTATTCATCGGCGGCGGGCTTTACGGAGACGAGACGCGCCTTGCGACTTCAATAATAAAAGTCCCGACGCGGAACGCTCCCAAGGTCGTAAAGCACTTGATAGAGCTTTACAGGGACGAGAGAGAGGGCGACGAGCATTTCGACGTCGTTATGGAAAGGCTCGGGCGCGACCGGCTAAAGGAAGAGATAACGCAGTTCACCGACATTCCATCATTCGAGGAAGACCCCACTTTCTACGAGGACTGGGGACACGAGAACAAGAAGTTCGAGCTCTTAAAGGGTATGAAGGGCGAGTGCGCCGGCGCTACCGTCGAAGAGAAGGTGCCCGACTTCGCCACAGCCGAAAAGCGGATCCAGCAGGCCGAGGCGTTTCTATCGCACAGCGACTACGCGGCCTCGATAAGGGAGTCTTACCGCGCATGCTCGGACAGCGCCCACGTGCCGCTTTATACGAAGCTCGTTGACCCGTTCACGACGGAGCAGACGATGTGGGAGTTCGAGAACCTCCTTGTAAGGACGGGCGAGACCGATCAGAAGTGGCTCAATATATCGGTCACACTGAAGGACCTCGCCGCTGAGGAGCCGACCGAGGAGCTCGCGAACAAGATGCTCGGCATCGCGAAGGATATCTACGCCGAGTGCGAGCGGGTTCAGGCTGGCCTCACGGATACGACCAAAAACTGAGAATATAAAAATTTTTCAAATGCCCGGGCCACGGCCTTTCCTCTAAAATGCCGGCCCGGGCTTTTTTTTATTTATACTCTAACTATCACCGGCCCACATATAAAGGCTGCCGCCATAGGAGAAAATGCATGTACGTTCCCGGAACGAAATTCAAGGTCGTGTTACCGATAAAGCTCGGCGAAGAGGAATATGCCTCGGGCCTCATGGGGGAGATCGAGGGGAGCGTGACGAAAATGGTCGGGAAGGCCTACCTAGTGAAGTTCGAAGACGGCCGGAGGGCCGAAGTTCACATGGTCATCATCAATAATCAGACTGAAATTATAAAGGAATGATCAAACGCTTATAGAACGGAACGGCAGCCGTCAATTGACGCTGCTCGCGACGCCGGCGGTTCTCCCCTTCGACTGGAGGAGCGCGTTCTGGAGCACCTGATCGAGCCCGTAGATGTCCTTGTGGAAATTTACGGTGCCGTCGTCGTCAGCCCACGCCGTGAAGTAAAGGATGTAGACGGGCAGTGGGGTTGCGAGGTGAAGGGTTCTCGTCCTGCCGGATCTTATCGCCTTTTCTATAGAGTCGTGGTTCCATTCGGGATCGGGCGCCATTACGAACTCGGCGAGCTCGTAGGGCCTTTCCACCCTGATGCAGCCGTGGCTGAAATTCCTCTGTGCCCGCTTGAAGTAGCCCCTGTTAGGCGTGTCGTGTAGATAAACGGAGTGCTTGTTCGGGAACAGGAACTTTATCCTCCCGAGCGGGTTTGCAGGGCCGGGGTTCTGCCTGAGCCTGTAATTCCCGGAGAGCACCTTCGATATGTACTCTTCCTGGGCCGATGCGACTTCCGTCTCGTCGGCCCCTTCTTCCGGGGCGTGATACTTGAGCCCCACGGCCTGGATGTTCTTACGCTTCATGTAGTCGGGGTCGGCCTTGATATTTGGAGCTATGTCGTCCCTGAATATGCTTGTCGGAATATTCCAGTAGGGGTTGAGCTCGATGTGGGTCATCTGCTCGCTGAATATGGGTGTGTTCCAATCGGGCTTCCCGACGACTATCCTCATGTCGAGGTTGTCATGGTTGTTCTCGACGCCGTAGAGATGGAAATTCGCTATGTTGACGAGAACGAATTTTGTCCCGAGGCTCTGCGGCAGAAGACGCCACCTTTCCATGGTGAGCTCTATCTGCTTCACCCTTACGCTGACCGGCACGTTGAGCGCCTCGAAAGTCGAGTCGCCGACGACACCGTCTACGTAGAGACCGTTCCTCTCCTGGTATTTCCTTACGGCCTGATCGAGGGTCTGGTCGAAGATATCGTTCGATAGGTCGGCCTGGTCGAGCTCGCCGGTGACGGCGAGCCTCTGCTTGAGGGCCGTGACCCTGGGCCCGCGGGCGCCTTTCTGGAACTTCGGGCCCGCCGGGATAGGCTGCCATCCGCCAGCGGCTTCGAGCTGTCTGTATCTTTCGAGTGCTGTTTTAAGCTGTCCGTAAACGGGGTATTTCGGGAGGAGACCATTCAGCGATTCCGTGACGCTGCCTTCCGAAACGGCCTTGGCCATGAGGTCCCCGAGGTCGATCCGCCTTTCGCCGAATATGAGCTCGAGGTCGATCTGCTCTGGCGTGACCTGACCGTAATAGAGATCGTTCGCATAGGTAAGGAATGAGTTTGAAAACTGGACATCCAGCTCGGCGAGGTCCGCGATGTCGGCCTTGCCATTTGCCGATTTCACCTTCGCGAGGACGGCTTCCATCTGCGTGAGGCCATAGTCTTCGGGGTTGAGGCCCTCGTAGTAACTCGCTTTTATAGCCTCGACCAGCTCGTCGGCCTGGCGGGGGTTACCGTTCTCGTCTATCCATACCGCTTCATAAGAGCGTTTCTGGTAAAAAGCGGGAAGGGCGGGGCTCAGCCTCATGTTCGTGCCGCTTACTGTTATGCTGCGGGCGGCTGTGGAGCTAGTGACCTTCTGGTTTATCGCGTTGGTCAGATAATTCCTGTCGTGCGGAGAGGGTGTGGCGACAGCCGTGTCCTGAAGGTCTTCGGTAGAGGTTTTCTGGCCCGACGGCGCGCACGCCAAAAACAGCCCGTTTATCGAGAGCGCGAGTATCAGTACAAAAATCCCTTTTCCGGTTATATTCCGAAATCTCCCCATCTTTTTATCCTTTAAAAATGACTGCCTGTATAAATCAGACCACTTGTGCAAAGTGATTTTATAACCCCGTAAAATTAATATTAGCTGATATTTACGCCGCTGTGAATAAGATTTACGCCGAATCAGCCAGCCATTATTATAATGTCAAACTTATATTTCGGCTATCCGGTATATTAATTTTCGGGGCGGCGGTCAAAGAATCCTGGTGTCCGGCGTGAGTCTTAAGTCCTTGAAAAGATAGCGTCTTATTTTCCGCGTGGTGGTTTTCGGGAACTCCTCGGTCCTTATGGCGAAATGCCTGACCCTCTTGTATGGCTCGAGCCCGGCGTTCGCCAGACGGACTTCATCCCGGAGCAGCTCCCATACATTTTCGTGCGTCCCGGCCAGGCCCTTCGATGCGAGCCTCCGCCCGGCCTCCTCGAACGAAGGGAATATGACGGCGTGTATGTCCGAATCGTCGGGGCTGAATACTAGCGCTTCTTCTATGAGCGGCGACTTCGTTAGCTTCTCCTCGATCTCTTCCGGATGGACGTTCTTCCCGCCCGGGGTCACGATGACCGCCTTCTTCCGGCCGGTGATGTAGAGGTACCCGTCCTCGTCGCAGTATCCGAGGTCGCCCGTGAGGAGCCACCCGTCTGCGGTGAGTGTCTCCCCGGTAGCGCCAGGGTTTTTGTAATAGCCCTGCATAATGTTCGGGCCGTGCGCCGCTATTTCTCCCACGCCCTCGGCGCTCACATCCCGTATCTCCACCTCGTCGCTGGGGATAACCATGCCTATGCTGCCGGGCTTCGGGCGGGAGAGGGGGTTCACCGTTATGAGCGGCGACGCCTCGGAGAGCCCGTACCCCTGTATCACATCGATGCCGTACTCGGAGAGACCGGAAGACACCCAATCCGGGAGCGCGGCGCCCCCCGAGACTATCATGCGTATCCGGTCGAGGCCGAGGCTCTTTCGTATCTTGCGCTGGAGAATCTGACGCGGCATGATTCCGGCCGCTATGCGCTTGAGCCCGGTTTGCTGGGCTATCTCCCTCCGGATTCTGAGGTAGAGCTTTTCGAGGATGAGAGGAGCGGTCAGCCATATCGTTGGCCGGGTGGAGAGCATGTCTTCGAGTAGCTCCCTCGGCTTGAGCCCGCGCGCGTAGAATACACTCATGCCGCTTCCGAAGGTCGTAATCAGCCCGCCCGTGCATTCGTACGAATGATGGATCGGGAGTATGGAAAATGCCCTGTCTGTGGGAAAGTACTCTATTGTCCTGTGTATGTCGTCCACGTTGGAGATGACGTTCCCGTGTGTGAGCATGACGCCCTTGGGGTCGCCCATGGTCCCGGAGGTGAAGAGTATTTCGAGAAGGTCGCCGCGGGAGATGTTCTCCAGCGCCGCCCCGCGTGCGTACTTCACCGAAAGTCCATCTATGGACTCCATGGGGATAATGTGTCTTAGACCGGGGAGCTCGTGTCTTACGGCTTCTATCCCTACCGTGAAACCTCCCGAGGCAATGAGCGCCTTACATGACGAGAACGACATTATGAATTTATGGCTCTCGATGGGGGCCCTTGCGTCGAGCGGCACGGCGACGGCGCCGATCCACGACAGGGCGAAGAAGGATATTCCCCACTCGGGCCGGTTCTCGCCGAGTATGGCGACGTGGTGTCCCTTTTCTATGCCGAGGTCCTTCAAATGCCTCGCGAGCTTCGTGACCAGCTCGAAGACCCTTGCGTATGTAATCTCGGAAACCCCGCCCCCGCCGGCGGGCACGGCGTACGCCGTGCGTTCGGGATACATGTCCACGCTCCTGCCGATGTGCTCG
>JBFWTW010000187.1:0-5976 GCA_050247635.1 Candidatus Dadabacteria bacterium
CGACGTCTTCTGCGGACATATTTCTCTTTCCGTAGACGATGAGCTGGTATCTGTTGTTGAGGCCGAGCTTCTCGAATATGCTCGTTATATGGGCCTTAACGGTCTTCTCGCTGCTCCCGAGCTTCCGGGCGATTTCCTTGTTGCTCTCTCCTGCGGCGATAAGCTGTATAATCTTGAACTCCGTTTTGGTTATCTTCCTGAATTCGAGTTCATTAAGGCTCGTATTCCTTACGGGCGTTTTTTTGCTCCCGCCGTTCTTGATGATGTTAATGAGCTCGCTGGTGGTCGTCTCGAAGTTGACGTGTATGATCTTTTCGGTGTCGGGCTCGGTTCCGCCGGACTGTGTGAACAGTATGACCCTGGAGTTAAATCCCTCTTCGGCTGTGAGCACGTCAACGTCGAATTCCCTTTCCCTGTTGTCGACGAAGATATAGTCGGGTGCGTTATCCCGAATCATACCGTCTATGGCTTTGGGGTCCGAAACCTCGGCTACAACCTCTACGTCGGCCTCGAATTCCATTATTTTTCTGAGGCCGTCCAGAAAGAGCTTCGAGCTCGATACGAGCGCTATTTTATGGACTTGAGTCATTTCTTTTCTGTGTAGGTAAGTGGCAACTACCGTGCCGAAAGGTTCAATCCCATATATTTTCATCTGCGTTTCCCCGAAGCGGCTTCAATAAACCAGTATTTATATATAGTTACGGTCGCACCTTCGGAAACGGATTTACTGTCCGAATAAAGAGAAAAATAGCCGTTTTCAGGTAGCCGCTGCCAAAAGACGGCAACGCGCGGATAGGCGGCGACAAAATACGTCACTTTTTTTGGGTATCGCAGGATCGTTAGGTGTTTTTGAAGCTTGAATAAAGCTTTCATGGAGCCCAAAACGGCGGCTTTCGCATCTAAGCATTTGAATAATTATTAATTCAGGTAAAATGCCACACGACCAAACCGAAGAAATTTGACACGGGAAGGGTTGTGATTAGATTTAAACAGTAACGCATTAAAGGGAAGCCGGAGGTTTAATGGGTAAGTCTCTTATAATCGTCGAGTCCCCTGCAAAAGCAAAGACAATAAAAAAATTCCTGGGCAGGAATTTCGACGTGGAAGCGTCTTCGGGTCATCTCGTGGACCTTCCCAGCAGCAAGCTCGGCGTAGACATAGAAAACAATTTTAATCCGCAGTACGTCGTAATAAAGGGAAAATCGAAGTACCTGAACCAGCTCAAGAAAGCTGCGAAGGGGGCGGAAAAGGTATATCTCGCGTCCGACCCCGACCGCGAGGGCGAAGCCATAGCCTGGCACATCGCCGACAAGCTCGACATACGGGACAAGTCTTTACGCATTCTCATACACGAGATAACGGAGAAGGCGGTCAGGGATTCGATAGACCATCCGACGACGCTCAGCCAGGACAGGTTCGAGGCCCAGCAGGCCCGGCGAATCCTCGACAGGCTGGTCGGATACCAGGTGAGCCCGATACTCTGGAAGAAAGTCAGAAAGGGTCTCAGCGCGGGAAGGGTCCAGAGCGTAGCCTTAAGGCTCGTAGTCGAGCGCGAGAGGGAGATAGAGGCGTTTAAGTCCGAGGAGTACTGGACCATAGAGTCTCTTCTCAAAAGAGGCGAGGACACGCCCGAGAGCGCCTTCACTGCCGTGCTCGCGACGTACGACGGAAAGAAGGTAAGCATAGACAACGGAGACGACGCGAAGACCATAGTCGATTCCGTCAGAAACGAAAACTTCACCGTCTCGTCTATCGAAAGGAAGGAGAGGAAGAAGAACGCCCTCCCTCCGTTCATAACGAGCACGCTTCAGCAGGAGGCGTCGAGGAAGCTGAGGTTCCCCGTCAAGAAGACGATGTCGATAGCGCAGAAGCTCTACGAGGGCATAGACCTCGGGAGCGAGGGGCCTGTCGGTCTTATCACGTACATGAGGACGGACTCGGTCAGAATATCCGAAAACGCGCTCGCCGAGGCAAGGGAGCTCATACAGCAAACCTACGGAGGCGAGTACCTGCCCGAGAAGGCGAACACTTACAAAGTTAAAAAATCAGCGCAGGACGCACACGAGGCCATCAGGCCGACGTACGTGAGCAAGCTGCCGGATTCGGTGAAGCAGTATCTTTCGGACGACGAGTATCAGCTCTATAAGCTCATCTGGCAGAGGTTTATCGCTTCGCAGATGCAGCCGACGGTATTCGACCAGACGACACTCGAGATAACAGCGGGCAAGGGCGTTTTCAGGGCCACGGGGTCTATAGTGAAGTTCCCCGGGTTCTCGGCCGTCTACCTCGAAGGGAAAGAGGACGAGGAAGAAGAGAAGGAAAAGGAGGAGATGAGAAAGCTCCCCGACGTTTCCCAGGGCCAGGAACTCGACCTCGTTGACCTCGAAGGAAAGCAGCACTTCACGCAGCCGCCGCCGAGATTCACCGAAAGCTCCCTCGTTAAGGAGCTAGAGGAAAAGGGCATAGGCCGTCCTTCCACGTATGCGACGATACTCTCGACGATTCAGGAGAGGCAGTACGTCAACATGGAGAGGAAGAAGCTGAAGCCGACGCTCCTCGGATGTTCGGTGAGCGACCTTCTCATACAGGGATTCCCCGAGATCATGGACGTACAGTTCACGGCCGAGATGGAAGACAAGCTCGACAACGTCGAGGAGGGGAGCATCAACTGGATAGAGCTCCTGAGCGGTTTTTACAGCGGATTCTCGGAGAGGCTGAACAACGCCCAGGACTCGATGAAGAGCCTTAAGCGCGACGGCCTCCCGACGGACATAAAGTGCGACAAGTGCGGGGCGGACATGATAATCAAGTGGGGTAAGAAAGGGGAGTTTCTCTCCTGCTCGAAGTATCCCGAGTGTAAGAACGCCAAGGCCTTCGAGTACGACCCCGACGGCAACATAAAAGTCATCGAGCAAGCGGAGCCCGTTCTCAGGGAAGACATTAAGTGCGAGAAGTGCGGGAAGCCGATGCTCATCAAGCGGAGCCGGAGGGGCGAGTTCCTCGCGTGCTCGGGCTACCCGGACTGTAAGAACGCCAAGGCCTTCGAGCTCGACCCCGACGGCAACATCAAAATCATCGAGAAGGAAGAACCCGTTCTCAGGGAAGACATAAAGTGCGAGAAATGCGGGAGGCCCATGGCCGAGAGGAAAGGACGCTACGGGCGGTTCCTCGGGTGTACGGGCTATCCCAAGTGCCGCAACATAAAGGGCCTCGACGAGAACGGAAACCCCGTAGATCCCAAGGCAAACGGGAAATCGGGCGGGAAGAAAAAGGCCGCCGAGCAGGCGGAGTCCACCGGTGAAAACGCGGGTTAACGGTGCGTGAAAAGGCGCTTTAGAGTTGTTGACACCGTAAAATTATCAACTAATCTTGATAGTGTCTTAAACCTGATATGGAAAGAAATTCGAGGCAGATAAATCTTGGCGGCGTCAAGGTGGGCGGAGGGGCGCCCGTGACGGTTCAGTCCATGACGAAGACCGACACGAGGGACGTCACCGCTACGGTCCTTCAGATAAGGGGCCTCGAAAAGGCCGGCTGCGATATTGTGCGCCTCGCCGTCCCCGACATGGAGGCCGCAAAGGCCCTCGGGCACATAAAAAAGCAGGTCCGTATACCCATCGTCTCAGACATACACTTCGATTACAAGCTGGCCCTCGAAGCAGTAAAACAGGGCGTTGACGGCATGAGGATCAACCCCGGAAACATCGGCGCCAGGTACAGGATTAAGGCCGTCGTCGATGCCGTTAAGGAAAGGGGCATACCGATAAGGATCGGCGTCAATTCCGGCTCGCTCGAAAAGGACATACTTAAAAAGCACGGCTCCCCGACGGCCGAGGCGCTCGCCGAAAGCGCCATGAGGCACGTCTCGATACTCGAAGACTTCGATTTCAGGGACATAAAGATTTCGGTAAAGTCTACCGACGTGAAGAAGATGATCTCCGCCTACAGGCTCCTTGCCGAAAGGACGGATTATCCGCTCCACCTGGGCGTGACGGAGGCGGGCACATACGAGCTCGGGACCATCAAATCCTCTATCGGCATAGGGACGCTGCTGGCGGACGGCATAGGCGATACCATAAGGGTTTCGCTCACGGGCGATCCCCGGGACGAGATAGTCGTCGGGCTCAATATCCTGAAGTCGCTCGGGCTCAGAAAGAACGGCATAGAGCTCATATCCTGCCCCGGGTGCGGCAGGCTCGAAATCGACCTCATGAAGCTCGTTAAAGACGTCGAGGGAAGGATAGCGGGGCTGGAGCTCCCGAGGCCGATCAAGGTCGCCATACTCGGCTGCGTCGTGAACGGGCCGGGCGAGGCTTCTGAGGCCGATATAGGCATTGCCGGCGGACGAGGAAAGGGGATGCTTTATAAGGACGGGAAGCTAGTGCGCTCGTTTAAGGAAGGGGACATTGTGGACGAGCTCGTAAAGGAGCTCGAAACCTTTTCCGTGCCGGTTGAGTGAATCCGGCCTTCTGATTTCAAATCTTCTTTTTCCTACCACTCTTAATTTGATTCATAATCTCGTTTTATAATCTACAAACAAAGTGCGCTATTGATTGTAATAGCAAAGCGCCGCTACTTCGATTGCCTGCGGCTGCGAGCCGCCGGGCGTGGCCCGCGAAATTCGCCCATACCCAAGATTGCGCGGCTCGTTTACACTTTTAAATATGAGACGGATCTTTTATTGCAGTGGGGTTTCGGATGGGTAGCGAGGGCGTGACGATAAAGGGCAGGGGCTCTGCGGAAAACCCAGCGAACAGGTTCGAGAAGATAGAGTTCACGCCGTCCGAGGAAGAGATAGCAGAGGGGCTTTCGCCCAAGACGGTTTTCTACAGGGACGCTACGAAGTCTATAATCTCTTACAACGACAGCCCGGACGTCGGATTCAACGCCGGAATCAATCCTTATCGCGGCTGCGAGCACGGGTGTATTTATTGCTATGCGAGGCCGACGCACGAGTATTGCGGCCTGTCGGTCGGGCTAGATTTCGAGACGAAGATATTCGTAAAGGAGGACGCGCCGGAGCTTCTCAAAAAAGAGCTTTCGTCGCGTAAGTATGTCCCCGATACGATAGTCGTGAGCGGGAACACGGATTGCTACCAGCCTGCCGAGAGGCGGTTCGGGCTCACGCGGGCTTGCCTCGAAGTCCTCCTCGAATTCAGAAACCCTGCCGGGATAATCACGAAGAACTACCTCGTCACGCGAGACATCGACCTCTTCCGGCGGTTCGCCGAGTGGGACGGCATAATGGTCGCCGTTTCCGTGACGACGCTCGACCCGGAAATAAAGCGGGTCATGGAGCCCCGGACGTCCGAGCCCCGCCTCAGGCTCCGCGCCATAGAGGAGCTCACGAAGGCGGGCGTCCCCGTGATGGTAATGGTCGCGCCGGTCGTGCCGGGCCTTACGGACCACGAGATACCGGCGATCATAAAGAGCGCTGCCGACGCGGGGGCCGTAAACGCGGGGTTCGTCATGCTGAGGCTGCCGTACGGCGTCTCGGATATATTCCAGGCCTGGCTAGGGAGGCATTTCCCGGACAGGAAGGACAAGGTGCTGAACCGCGTCCGCGCCGTGCGCGACGGCAAGCTGAACAGCCCGGATTTTTACAGCCGGATGAGGGGCGAGGGGATATACGCCGAGCAGGCGAGGGATATGTTCGAGCTTGCGTGCAGAAAGGCGGGGTTCGACAGCAGTAAGATAAAACTCTCGACCAAGCATTTCAAAAAGCCGAGCGGTCCCCAGCTCGAGCTTTTCAAAACGTGACCGCCACATAGAGCTGTGCGATCACAGCTCCAACGCTTTTTAGGACACCAATTGTATCAGCGGCTGAACGGCACGGCTGTTACGATATCTATCTGGACTTCCTGCGGAATGGCGTTCAGGTATCCCGCTTTTATCTTCTTGAAAGTCTTTCGGCTGTTCGCGGGCAGGACTTCATTTATGGTAGCCCTGTTCGAGAACATAGGCGCCTGGGAGCCG
>JBFWTW010000188.1:0-5963 GCA_050247635.1 Candidatus Dadabacteria bacterium
TTCTTGATGTTCTCTGTGAGGAGCGTTTTGAATTCGTCCGTCCATATGCCCGGGTTCTCGTCGACTATGGTGTTTATAAGGTCGATGCCGAAGGCGAGGTGTACGGACTCGTCCCGGAGTATGAACTGGAACTGCTCTCCGAGCCCCGTCATCTTGTTCTGGCGGAGGAGCGACAGTATCATAGCGAAGCCGGCGTAGAAGAATATGCCTTCCATGATGACGTAAAAACCGACGAGGTCGTGGACGAAGCTCCTTATCCTGTCTTCGGTGTCCGTCGTGAAGGTTGGGTCGAGGACGTTCTTCGTGAGCCTCACGACGAAATCGTCCTTTTCCCTTATGGTCTCGTTGTTTATATACATGTTGTAGACCTCGTCCGGGTCGAGCCCGAGGGTATCGCAGCAGTATATGAACGTGTCGGTGTGTATGGCCTCCTCGAACGCCTGGCGGAGGAGGTACTGCCTGCATTCGGGGTTCGTGATGTGGCGGTAGATCGAGAGAACTATGTTATTGGCGGTGAGGCTCTCTGCCGTCGAGAAGAAGCCGAGGTTGTATATTATCATCCGGCGCTCGCCCTCCGAAAGCGCGGACGCATCCCTCCACATCTCGACGTCCTTCTGCATGTTCACCTCGTCCGGCACCCAGTTGTTGGCGACGCCGACCTTGTAATACTCCCGAGCCCATTTGTACTTTATGGGGAGTATTTTGTTCGGGTCGGTTACGGAGCAGTTGATTATGCGCTTATGCCCTCCGTCGTTCTTTCCGAGGGTACCATGATTCCTGTGTCTGATTTCTTTATTCGTTACTGACATGATTCGCATCCCTCCTCGAGATTGCACGCGTTCAGTGTTTCCTCCGCCTCGCGGCCGGCCCCGGCCGATATATGTCCCCCGGCTTCTATGGTGCTCTTTTCGACGCCCGATGCACCGAGCGAACGGAGGTAATAGGTCGTTTTGAGGCCCGATTTCCACGCGCTCAGGTACGTCTCGGATATACGCTCGCCCGAGACGGTATCGACGAAGATGTTCACGGACTGGCTCTGGTCGATCCATTTCGACCTGTAGGCCGCGTGGAGTATCACCCACGACGGGTCGATCTCGAACGCGCCCCTGTACTTATCCCTGAGCCCGTCGGGGAGGTCCATTACGCCGATGATGCTGCCGTCCGTCTGCTTCAGCTTTTCGAGCATGGACTTGTCCCAGAGGCCAGCTTCCCTGAGGTCGTCTATGAGATATTGGTTCACTATAGTGAACTCGCCGCTCAGGTTCGATTTTACGTAGAGGTTCTTGTATATCGGCTCGATGGACGGGTAGCAGCCCGCGATGTTGGCTATGGTCGCCGTGGGGGCTATAGCGAGGCAGTTCGAGTTCCTCATGCCCTGGCACTCGACCTTGCCCTTGAGCCCGGCCCAGTCGAGGCGTGAGTCCATCCGTACCGACGTCGGCACGCCGCGCTCCTCTTCGAGCATCTTCATCGTGTCGAGCGGGAAGAGTCCCCTCTGCCACTTCGAGCCTTCGTATGACGAATACCTCCCGCGCTCGGCGGCGAGGTCGGAAGATGCCGATATCGCGCGCCACGATACCGTTTCCATAACGAGGTCAGAGAATTTCACGGCCTCTTCGCTCCCGAAGTTGAGACCTGCCTGATAAAGGGCGTCCTGGAATCCCATTACGCCGAGTCCTATCGGCCTGTGCGCGAGATTCGAGCGGCGGGTTTCCTCGGTCGGATAGAAGTTGAGGTCGATGGAGTTGTCGAGCATCCGTACAGCCGTCTTTATGGTTTCCGCAAGCGTGGCCTCGTCGAGCACGCCGTCTTTTATATGAAGCGCGAGATTGACCGAGCCGAGGTTACAGACGGCGAACTCGTCGCGCGAGGTGTTGAGCGTGATCTCCGTGCAGAGGTTCGAGCTGTTGACGACGCCCTGGTGGTCCTGGGGCGAGCGTATGTTGCACGGGTCCTTGAACGTGAGCCACGGATGCCCGGTTTCGTAGAGCATGGTTATTATCTTCCGCCAGAGCTTGAGAGCCGGGACGCGCTTCGAGAGCCGTATCGCCCCCCTCGCGGACATGCGCTCGTACTCCTCGTACCGCCTTTCGAACGCCTTCCCGTAAAGGCCGTGGAGGTCGGGCGTCTCGTCGGGCGAGAAGAAAGTCCATTCGCCCCTTTCGATGACCCGCTTTACGAAAAGGTCGGGCACCCACGCCGCTATGTTGAGGTCGTGCGTCCGCCGCCTTTCGTCGCCCGTGTTCTTCCTGAGCTCCAGAAAATCCTCAAAATCGTAGTGCCATACTTCGAGATACGCGCACGTGGCGCCGCGCCGCTTCCCGCTCCGGTTTATGGCCGAGGTCGTCGAGTCGAGTATCTTCAGGAACGGTATCACGCCCTGGCTATTTACGTTCGTGCTCCGTATCATCGCCCCCGTGCCCCGGATGGCCGTCCAGTCTATCCCTATGCCGCCAGACCACTTGGCGAGCTGCGCGACGTCGCCCATGGTTTTGAAGATGTTGTCGAGCTCATCGGCGCACGTGAGGAGATAGCACGAGCTCATCTGCGAATTGACCGTCCCCGAGTGGAAGAGGGTAGGGGTCGAGGGGATGTATCTCATCGCCGAGATCGTGTCGTAAAATTCGGCCGCCTTATGCTCCCTGTCCTCTTCGTTTAAGGCAAGGCCCATGGCAACACGCATCCAGAAGTACTGCGGCACTTCGAGTATGTTCTGATCGTAGTCCTTCATGAGGTAGCGGTCGTATAGTGTCTGGAGGCCGAGGTACTTGAGGAGGCCGTCGCGCGAGGGGGCCAGTGCGTGCGATATGGTGTCGAGGTCGTAATCCGCGAGCCTCTCGGAATAGCGGCCCTCCGCCACGCCCTTCGCGATACTCTTTTTGAACGTCTCGCGGTAGGCGACCTCGAACCCGTCCTCGTATTCGTACCGGCCTATAACGTCCTTGTAGAGGTCGTTGAGCAAGACCCTCGCAGCGAGATATGAATAAGTAAGATCCGTTTCTATACGCGAGCGGCACACCATGACGACAGCCTGGTTAATATCCCTCGTCGTTATTCCGTCGTACATTAGGGATTTAGCCTCGTCTATGATCTCGTCCACCATTGCGGGCTCTTCCGCGCCGCTGCAGCACGACCGTATGAACCTCTCTATCTCGTGCGCGTTAAACGGCTTCACAGCGCCGCTCCTCTTGCGGACGCTGATGAGCCCCTTGTTTACCCTGTCTATGAGCTCGCGCTTCTTGTCGAGGCGCTTCTTTTTGTGGTCCTCCCGGTAGAGGATGTAAGCCGTGGCGACCCTCAGATAACCGTGCCCGGCTATCTTCTGCTCGACGAGGTCCTGGATGTTCTCGACGCCTGGCACCCTTTCGGCGAAATGCGCTTCGATCTCCTCCAAAACGTCGTCCGTTATGTTCCGAATCAGCTTTTCGTCGGACTTGCCCAGGGTCGCGACGAAAGCCTTCGATATCGCGGACTCGATGCGCACCCTGTCGAACTCGACAATGCGCCCGTCCCTCTTCTTGATGAGATTGATATTGCCCATAATCCCTCCTTGCTGCGCCTCTGGGTGGCGCGTTGAATTTCAGGTTCGGGGGCGGCCGGCGATAAATCAGCCGCGGGCAGGGGGCGTCGTGAAAAACAGACGGATAGAGCAATCCCGGTCGTGGCCTTCATCCGGTTCTGTATGTGATTGTGGTGCGTAAACGGACACGAGGCTCTCCCTGCAAAATACTCTCACAGGGCTCCCCTCGCATTATGAATTGACTTAGGCGAGACTACTGTGTCCGTTACCATATCGCGAGTAACCGAACACGGGAAGATCTGGCTTATGCAGTGGATAAAGCCCCTGCAATCACAGTTGCGCGACAGCGCGGGATTCTAACCCGCTTCCTCCCTGTGGATTAACTTTTAAGCTATCACAAAGGCATAGCTATATCAAGACGACAGTAATTTAAAAACCAGATGCGTCGAGGTCGATGTTAATAAAAAGAGATGCTTGCGGGCGGGCCCGCCTACAATCCCCAGCCGCCGCTTACAATTATATTCGCACCGTTAACATACGAGGCCTCGTCCGAGAGGAGGTACATAACCGCGCCTATGGCGTCCTTGGTTTGGCCGACATATCCGGCGGGGATCGTTTTCGTGATGTCTTCGAGGTCGTTCAAGATGCCGTTCCCGGAGTCGATAAACCCAGGGGATACCGCGTTTACGGTGATGCCGTCCGGGGCGAGAACGCGGGCGAGCGAGCGCGTGAGCATGAGCACCCCTGCCTTCGCTATGTAGTAAGGCGTGATTTCCGTCCTCGAGCCTAGCCTGTCCGCCCCGGCGACGGAGAAGTTAACTATCCTGCCCCATTTACGGGCCTTCATACCCGGCGCCGCCGCATGGCTCATGTAGAAAACGTGGTGGAGGTTGTGGTCGAACATCCCGCGCCAGCCATCGGGGGTTTCCTCCAGCAGGTTCACCTTGCGGTACGGCCCCGCGCAGTTTACGAGGGCGTCAATGCGCCCCCATTCGGCCTCGACGTCCCTGACGAGCTTCGTTGCGGCCTCGGGGTCGGAGACGTCGGCCTCGAAGCATAGGCCCTTCACGCCCTCCGCTTCTACTGCCTTAACGGTTTCGAGCGCCTCGTCCCTGCTTGTTCTGTAGCATATCGCCACGTCCCAGCCCGCGCCGGCGAGCGCGACGGCGGCGTCCCTTCCTATCCCTCTCGCCCCGCCTGTAATTAACGCGACCCTCTCGGGCATGGCTTTCCCTCCGTACGGTTTTCCACAATTATCATATACGGGATGCGGCTGCTGTAACAAGCGGCTTTCTTATTGGGGGGCAGGTCGTGCCGGACACTGGGCCGGTTATTCCGCGGTTCTCTTTCCGGGCTTCCTGGCAAAAACGCCGGCCAGGTCGAGCGAGACGAGCCTTAGTGCAGGGATTACGAACACTATTGCAACGGCCGAGAACAGAACGCCGAAGCCGAGCGAGATCGCCATTGGCACGAGGAACTTGGCCTGCGTGGACGTCTCGAATATAATCGGGACTAGCCCGATGAACGTCGTGAGCGACGTGAGCATTATGGGCCTGAATCTTCTCTTCGTGCCGAGTATCACAGCGTCTTCGAGGGTATTCCCGTCCTCTTCGTGATACTGGTTTATCGCGTGGTTGAGGACGAGCCCTCCGTTCACCACGAGCCCGCAGAGTGCTATCATGCCGAACACGCTGACTACGCTGAGCTCGTATCCCAGCAGGACATGTCCGAACATGGCGGCCGCGGCCGCGAAGGGGATGCTCGTCATTACTATCAGCGACTGCCCGTAGCTCTTGAACACGATGGCGAATATGGCGAATATGGCGAGCACCGATATGACGAACCCGTACGTTAGCTCGCTCATCGCGCGGCGCTGCTCCCTCGTCCTGCCCTCGAACGAAAACGAGAGCCCGGGATATTGGGACATTAGCCTCGGCATGACATTATTCAAAAGCTCTAGCCTCACGTCGTTAATATTTACGACTTCGGGGATGGTATTGGCTTCTACGTTTATGACCCTGTTGCCGTCCACCCTGTTGATCTCGATGAACGACCTGCCGTAAACCAGCTCGGCCGCCTGCCTGAGGGGTATCTCTCCACCCGTCGGCGTCTGTATGACCAGGTCTTCGAGGTTGGCGAGCGAGCGGCGCTCGCCTTCGGGGAGCCTCACCATTACCTTCGTTTCGTATCTCCCCCGCTGGAATCTCATTGCCTCCGAGCCGTAGAAGGCGTTACGCACCTGCCTGCCGACGTACTCCGGCGTAAGGCCGAGAGAGCGGCCCTGGGGGGTTATGTGGAAGTCGATCTGCGGCTTCCCCTCGGCTATGCCGTCGTCGATGTCCGTCACCCCGGCGTAGGTGCTCATGATGCCCGCGAGCTCTTCCGCCGCGATCTCGAGGGTTTTAGTATCGGGGTGTGAGAGCTCGACGACGAGCCCCGAGCC
>JBFWTW010000189.1:0-5918 GCA_050247635.1 Candidatus Dadabacteria bacterium
ATCCTCTCCGTATTTTCCCAGAGCGGCTCGCTGTCGATCATGACGCCGTCCATGTCGAATATCACTGCGTTTATCATCTGATGTCTGTATTGACCTCTGCTTGAGAATGCCCTGTGCCGGGTATTGCAATGAGCCTACCCGGGGAATCGCACGCTAGAAAGTGTGGGCACAGGCCTAAGGGCGTTCGCAAGAAGCGAACGCCCTTAAAAGAAGGTTAGAGAATTGACATGGCTAAAATCCTTGAGATGCGGGGCAGCAAGTGATTTAGATAGCTGCCCGAGCAGTCCGTATACATCGGCTCTTAATCGAACACTATGCCGAAATTGAGATATCCGCCGCTCGAAGGCCCGTAATAGCTCGGCCCGTAAACAGGCGGCGGAGCATAGACTACAGGCGGTGGCGCGTATACTACCGGGGGCGGCGGGGCATAGTAGATGTAGTTACGTGGCCTGTAAGCATATGGGCGGTTGTAGCCCCTATTGTAATAATTGTGCTTTTTGTAATGACCGTGGTGATGCTTGTAATGCCCGTTTCCCTTCCTGGCCATACTGTCGTTCGGCATTCCGAATACAAAGGCTATCAAAACCAAAATGGGTATAAGTATCTTCTTCATGGTTCATCTCCTTTTGCTTCGTCCTTCGTGTATATAAACCGTTAACAAGGGTAAAGGTTGCGAAATCGGAATCAAGCTTTTTTTTCTATCCGATGAAACGGCACGAAGGGGGCAGAGGGTAGGAATATAATTTTATTGGATGGCTTATGGTTACGTCGAGATTTTGTCCGGATCTACGTGGATCGTGACTTCGGAGCCGGGAACATTTGTTTTAATTTCCTTTACGATATCCTCGGCAATTTCGTGGGATTTTACGAAAGTGAGGGTATGGTCCATGACGACGTGGAATTCTACGAACTTGGCCTGCCCGGCGTTTCTCGTCCGCAGCTTGTGAAAGCTCCTTACCTCGGGCGTGTATTTCATTATCGACTTTTCAATTTCCGTTATAGTGTCCGGCGGCAGCTCCCTGTCCATGAGTATGTCTACCGACTGAATAATTATGTCCTTCGACGACCAGAAGATTAGGGCAGCTATGATTATCGAGATTATGGCATCGATAAAATAAAATCCGGTGAGTTTTATGATTACGAGCCCGACGACCACCCCTGTGTTGGTGTAAACGTCGACGCTATAGTGAAGGCTGTCGGCCCCGAGGACGAGGCTTTCAGTTTCCTTCGCCACCGTTTTTATATACTTCGCGAGGAAGTAGCTCACGAAGATCGAAAGGAATATTACGAGTATTCCCCAGTCGACGGATACGAGCTCGCCGCCTTCTGTCAGCCTTACAATCGATAGGTAAACCAGATAAACGGCGGAAGACCATATCACGAATGTCTGGAACAGCCCGGCAAGGCCCTCGGCCTTACCGTGACCGAACCTGTGCTCGCTGTCCGCGGGCTTTTCGGATTTTTGTATGGAAAAGTAGTTTACCGAGGATGTGATTATATCGAGGAACGAATCCACCGCCGAGGCGATTATGCTGATGGAGTTGGTCAGTATACCGACCACGATTTTGACTATTATCAGTGTGAAGGATACAGCTATGGATAAGACGGCGGTGCGAAGCTTTTTATCCTTGAAATGATTTTGGCTGCTCGAAGACAATGGTCCGTATCTTGCGCGGTTTTTTTCGTGGACGGAGGCGTACAGCCGTCTCCGTCCCCTGGCCGTGTAAGAGTATGTTTAAAGAGACAGCGCTGATGTAGCGGTTCCCGGCCCTTAGGCGGCGCTCCATCTCTTGAGCTTTTCGTCAACCTTTCTCGAAAGGCTCTCCCTGTACTCTTCTATGTCGATCTGAATTCTCGATGCGCCTGTGCTCATTGCCGTTTCAGCGACGGCAACGGACTCCCATACGAGTACTCTCGGATCGAACGGGCTCGGGACTATGTATTCCGGGCCGAATTCGAAGTTCTTTTTGCCATATGCTTTCGCGACGTTCTCGTCCGCCCCGGTCTTGGCGAGGTCGGCGAGTGAATGCGCGGCGGCTACCTTCATTTCTTCATTAATTGCCTTGGCCCTTACGTCGAGTGCGCCCCTGAAGATAAATGGGAACCCGAGTACGTTGTTTACCTGGTTCGGATAATCGGACCTGCCGGTCGCCATTATGACGTCCTTCCTGGCGGCCTTGGCGTCGGGGTAGGAGATTTCGGGGTCCGGATTGGCCATTGCGAAGATTATGGGCTTATCGGCCATCGATTTGACCATAGCCTGTGTGACCATGCCGCCTTCGCTGAGGCCTACGAATACGTCCGCTCCCTTCATGGCGTCCTCGAGCGTCCTGGCGCTTGTGTCTACTGCGAATCTCTCTTTCTGGGGGTTCATGCCGGCCCCTCTGTCTTTGTAGATTACGCCGCGGCTGTCGCACATTACGATGTTTTCACGCTTGGCTCCGAGCAGTATGAAGAATTCGGCGCACGCTATTGCCGAAGCGCCGGCGCCGTTGAAAGTCATTCTAAGCTCGCCGAGGTCCTTGCCGACGAGCTCGCACGCGTTTAAGAGCCCTGCGCCGGAAATGATAGCCGTTCCGTGCTGGTCGTCGTGGAATACCGGGATATCGGTCTGCTTTCTAAGCTCGTCCTCGATGTAAAAGCACTCCGGCGCCTTTATGTCTTCGAGGTTAATCCCGCCGAATGTGGGTTCGAGGTACTTAACCGTCTTGATGATTTCGTCGGGGTCTTCGGTGTTTAATTCTATGTCGAATGCGTCGATGCCGGCGAACCTCTTGAAGAGGACGCTCTTGCCTTCCATGACAGGCTTTCCGGCGAGCGCTCCTATCTTTCCGAGCCCGAGAACAGCCGTGCCGTTCGACACGACTCCCACGAGGTTGCCCTTATTGGTGTATTCGTATGCGAGATCGGGATCCCTGTAAATTTCCATGCAGGGCTCGGCCACACCCGGTGAATAGGCCAGAGACAGGTCCCACTGCGTCAGGCACGGCTTAGTCGGTACTACCTCGATCTTGCCTTTCCTTCCCACGCGGTGATATTCAAGGGCGGCCTTCTTGATATCTTCGTCTCTTTCTTTCTCGTTCTCATTCTCTGCCGAATTCGACATGTAAGTAAAATCCTCCGTTTTGGTTCAGGGTTATTGAGCCTGTATTTTTGTCGAGTTTATGTGCTAGCTTCTCACACCGCATCCGCAGCCGGAATGCCCGCATCCGCCGCTTCCGCCGGCGCTTGTCGAAGGCGATTGTGTTTCACTCTGGGATTTGACACCGAAAGAGGAAAACTGCTTCTCGATGTTTGGACCGTGGCATGAAAGACATGAAACGTCGTCGTCGTTGCCGAGCAACAACGCTTCGAATTCCTCATTACAATCGAGGCACCTGTATTCGTATATCGGCACGACTTGATTCCTCCGCACCTAAAAACTTGCAAGTATTATAGAATTATCAAAATACCAGCCAACCGGCGGTGCTTCCGGCAAGAGGGGACACCCCTCGTTTGCAGAAGGGAGATATTATAACAGGAATAAATGGGCGTGTTAAGGAAGGATTTTAAGGCTAAGGAAGACTGGGTGGGAAATCGAACTTCCTGACTTGAAGGGCCCCGCCCTGGACAGCTACGGCAGCGACGTAGTCTCGGGGCACGTCGATACCCACAAGGGACCAGGAGCCTCCGATATTTACAGGGTTTCCGGGGTCGAGGAGCCATCCCTCGGGCGGAGGCCCCGGGATTACGAGCCCCTTCCCCGTGAATACTCCGTACCCGCCCGCCTTGACCGACGCCTCCCTGAACGTCCAAAGCCGGAAGAAGGCCTCGCGCTTGAGCTCTTCTGGGCGGGAGCGGTAGAACTCCCACTCCGTTTCCGTGAAAAAGCGCCTGATGACGTCCTCGGGTCTTTTGACCTCCCTCAGGTATTCGACATCTATTCCGACCTCTTTTCCGGCAGCGATCGCATACATTGCGACCTCGTGGGAGTGCGACACGTTAAACGATACCGCGGGAGCCCCGCCGCGCGTTCTGACGAATGGCTTTCCTCCCTTGCCGTAGCCGAACTCTATGGCCCCGGGCTCTTCGCCGGTGTAAAGGGACAGTATATGCCTCAGGATGCCGCGCGACCCCACGAACATGTCCCTCCCGCGGCCCGGACGGAGCTTCGCGGCCCGCCCGGATTCGTCCGGCGAAAGCGTGCGCCCGAGGCGCTCTATGGCGCCGCCGCCGAGCGCGAGCGGACGCGCGGTCCAGACATGTATCTCGCTTTCGTCTACAGCCGCCTGTGGCATGGGTGATGATGTCGATTCATTCACGGTAGAAAGGATACTATAGCCGGAATCGGTTTCTCAACCCGGCCCACGGAATCATAGCCAGGAGAGACTTTTCCTCAGAAGGATTTCCAGAAATCTATGCCCAGCGAGTCGAGAGCCCTTTGGCCGTATATGTTCAGGTAAAAAAGGCTGTTCGTAACCATGAGAATACCGACCGCTACGAGCGTCCCGCCGACAACAACCTTGTAAACGCTGTAGTGCTTCTTTATCCAGCCGAAGGCTGTGAGCGCCTTTGAGAGCGCAAGGCCCGTGATTACGAAGGGAAGGCCCAGGCCTATGGAATATACGAACAGAAGGAGAGCGCCTTTTCCCGCTCCCTCGGCCGTGCTCGCGTAAAGGAGAATCGACGCCAGTATGGGCCCCACGCACGGGGTCCATCCGAAGCCGAACGCTATGCCGAGGAGGAATATCCCGGCGTTCCCCATGTTGCCGCCGCCAATGTTGAGCCTCCTTTCCCTGTAGAGGAACGGGACCTTGAGAAGGTCCATAGTGAAGAGGCCGAAAATTATTATTATCACTCCGGAAATTCGGAGTAGAAGGACTTTGTTCTGATTAAGGAATGTGCCGAGGAACGAAGCCCCCGCGCCCAGCGAAACGAACACGCACGAGAACCCGAGCACGAAGAAGAGGCTCGGGACGAGTATCTTGGTCGTCCTTCCCTCGGTTGCGCCGCCCGTGAGCTCCTCGAAGGACATCTTCGACACCATCGATACGTAGCCCGGGATGAGAGGCAGCACGCAGGGGGACAGGAACGATACGATCCCCGCGAGAAACGCTATGGCCCAGCTTACCTGTGCTTCAGCCGGATTCATTCGGACATCTCCAAGAGGATTTTTTTAAATTGCTTTTCACCTTCTTCGCCCACGAACGGGCCGTAGTTCTGGCGTATTATCTGCCCGTCCCGGTTTATGAAGAATGTAGCGGGCAGGGCCACCACGCCGTACTTGCTCGACGCGTCGCCCGAGGGGTCGTGGAGGTTGAGGTAAGTTACGCCCTCCGACTCGACGAATTTCTCGGCGTTCTTCTTGTCGTCCATAACGTCTACGCCGATGAATACGACGTCCTTGCCTTCGTACTCCTTCCAGGTCTTTTCGAACAGTGGAATCTCTTCCTTGCACGGGCCGCACCACGACGCCCAGAAGTTAAGCACCACGGGCTTGCCCCTGAAATCCGAAAGGCTCACCTTTTTGCTCCCGTCGATAGTGGAAAGCGTGAAGTCAGCCGCCTTCGGAAGCTTCGAATCGGAAACCGGCTCTCCATCCTTTTCGCACGCCACGAGCGCCGCTGCCAGAAGAACGGCTGACAAGAGCGGGAGAAAGAGTTTCTTCATTTTGTCTCCTTGGTAATATCCGCGTAATCTCCGGCGGGGTTAAAATAATATACCATTCAATATTTTTTTCGAGCCGGAAAATTAGAAATTAGCGCTAATGCGTTCGTTACTGCGCGGCCGTCCCGTGGGTTAGATAAAACCCCGGGAGCGTTTATACTAATCGAGCTTAGGGCCCGGTTTCAACCCGGAACCATGCAAAGCGGGGCATTAATAAGAGGAGCTTTATCATATGCTTAAGGCAGTAATTTTCGATTTCGACGGTGTTATCG
>JBFWTW010000190.1:0-5855 GCA_050247635.1 Candidatus Dadabacteria bacterium
GTATTTTTCGGGCAATCAGCCCACAGGGGAAAACATAGCGGAATACATATGGAAGCGGCTCAGGGCCGGGCTCGGGAAGAGCCTCGTTCACATAAGGCTGAGCGAGACGGCGACGAGCTATTTCGAGTTTTACGAAGAGGAGACATATCCTTATGAGCGTTGAGACTGCAATAAGGGAGATATTGGTCAAGATCGGGGAAGACCCGAACCGCGAGGGGCTCAAGGACACGCCGGACCGCATGGCGAGGATGTTCGAGGAGCTTACGGCCGGGTATGCGGCTTCGCCCCAGGAGATAATAAGGGAAGCGCTTTTTCACATCAAATACGACGAGATGGTCGTTGTGAAGGACATCGAGTTCTACAGCCTCTGCGAGCATCACATGCTGCCCTTTTTCGGGAACTGCAGCGTGGGGTACATCCCGAACGGGAAGATCGTGGGCCTCAGCAAGATACCGAGGATCGTGGAGGTGTTTTCGAGGAGGCTCCAGGTGCAGGAGAGGATGACGGCGCAGATAGCAGATTTCCTCATGGACGAGCTTCATCCGCTGGGCGTGGCCGTCGTGGCCGAGGCCAAGCACCTTTGCATGGCTATGAGGGGCATAATGAAGGCCGACGCGAGCATGTTGACGAGCTCGATGAGGGGGGCGTTCAAGAAGGACGAGAGGACGAGGGCCGAGTTCCTTAGCTTTATAGGCAAAAAGGCCTGACGTTACGGAATAGCAATAATTTCGAGTTCGTATATAATTAAGGGTCTAAACCCGGAGTGTGTGCAGGTAACGAGATGCAGCGAATAGTGGTCCTCGGACTCAGCCACAAAACCGCGCCGGTTGAGCTTCGAGAGCGCTTTTCCTTCACGAAGGAGGAGCTCGAGGAAAACCTCCCGGTACTCGCAGGAATGCCTTATGTGAGCGAGTGCCTCGTACTTTCGACGTGTAACCGAATTGAGGTGTACGCCGTGTCGGAAGACGCCGACAGGTGTATCGAATCCATAAAGACGTTCCTTTCAGAAGCGCGCTCCATACCTGTGCAGGAGTTCTCGCCTTATCTCTACGCATCCGTGGGGCACATGGCCGTCCGCCACATGTATAACGTGGCGGCGGGGCTCGACTCGATGGTGGTCGGCGAGCCGCAGATACTCGGGCAGATAAAGGATGCATACAGGACGGCGTATATAAAGGGCACCGCCGGGCTCATATTGAACAGGCTCTGCCATTCGGCGTTCTTCGTCGCCAAGCGCATCAGGACGGAGACGGGGGTAGGGTCGAGGGCCGTGTCCGTGAGCTACGTCGCCGTCGAGCTCGCAAAGAGAATATTCGACGATCTTACGAAAAGGTCAGTCATGCTTATAGGCGCGGGGGAGATGGCGGAGCTAGCCGCGAGGAACCTGATCGGCGCGGGCATAGGAGAGCTCGTCATATCGAGCAGGAGCTTTTCAAGCGCGTCTACCCTTGCCGAGAGCCTTAACGGGAAGCCGATAAGATACGAAGAAATATTCTATAGCCTAAAAGACGTAGATATTGTAATAACGGCGACGGGATCGCCCGACTTCGTCATAAAGCCGCATCACATGCGCGAGGCCCTTAAGCTCAGGGGGAACGAGCCCATATTCATGATAGACATAGCCGTCCCGCGCGACATAGACCCGAGGGTGGGCGAGCTGCCGGACATTTATCTTTACGACATCGACGACTTAAAGGGTGTCCTCGACGAGAATATAAGGTCGCGCCGCGAAAGCGCCGCACGCGCCGAGGAGATCGTGCTCGAAGTCGAAAAGGGATTCCAGACGTGGATAAACGGGCTTAAGGTGGTGCCGGCGATAATAGACCTCAAAAAGAGGTTCGAGCAGATAAAATCGATAGAGGTCGAAAGGGCGCTCGCCAAGCTGGAGAACTATTCCGATAAGGAGAGGGAGGTCATCGACGGCATGGCGTCCCGTATAATCGGCAAGATTCTTCACGGACCTCTTACGAATCTGAAGAAGGAGGCCTCGACGTCGAGGGGCGCTCTCTACGTGGATTCGGTCAAACAACTTTTTGAGCTTGAGAAAGATATCCTCCTGCTCGTAGAAGAAGAGGATGATGAATCGACCGTTCAGGATTGGAACTAGGGGAAGCGCGCTTGCGCTGTGGCAGGCGAATTTCATAAAAGGCCTTCTTCTCGAAAATTACCCCGATTTAATCACCGAGATAAAGATCATAAAGACCGAAGGAGACAGGGACCAGAAGTCGGACCTGTCGGAGATCGGCGGCAAGGGCGTTTTCGTGAAGGAGATAGAAGACGCGCTTCTGACAAATAAAATCGACGCCGCGGTCCACAGCATGAAGGACATGCCGGCCGTTTTGCCGGACGGGCTCGCGATAGGCGGGGTGCCGGAGAGGCACGACCCGAGGGACGCGCTTTTGACGCGCGGCGGGTTTACGCTCGACCGCCTGCCCGAGGGGGCGAGGGTCGGGACGGGGAGCCTCCGGCGGGGGGCGCAGCTCCTTAGCCTCCGGCCTGACCTCGAAATCCTTCCTCTACGCGGGAACGTGGATACGCGGATACGGAAGCTCAGGGAGGGCGATGAGTACGACGCCATAATCCTGGCGGCCGCCGGGCTCGGTCGCATGGGGCTCACCGCCGAGGCGTCGGATATTATCCCGCCGGACGTGATGGTACCCGCGCCGGGGCAGGGGATAATCGCCGTCGAAGGACGGGAGGACGACCCATGGGCTTTCGAGATAACGGCGTCTATCACGCACGAGGATACGTGGACGGCGGCAGTCGCGGAGAGGGCGTTCCTCAGAGGGCTCGGCGGGGACTGCAATGTGCCGGCCGGCGCTTATGCGGAGGTGGAGAGGAGATTCATACGTATGACCGGCATCATTGCCTCGCCCGACGGGCGGAGGATCGTGAGAGAGACGGTCACCGGCCCCGTGAGAGAGCCCGAGGAGCTCGGCGAGGGACTCGCCCGTATCCTCATGGAAAACGGCGGCAGCGAGATACTTTCCGAGCTTTCCGGCTGAGACCCCGGGCTTTTAATCCGGCCCCTTCCTTGGTACCCTCACTTCGTGGTAATATTAATCACAAAAGGAGTCCAGCGTGCGTTATCTGAGCCCTTCCGAAGTACCCTTTGCCTTCCTCGACGTAGAAACCACCGGACTCGACCCCGCTACCGGGGACAGGGTTTGCGAGATCGCCGTCCTTAAGACCGTAGATGGCGAAGAAGTAGACAGATTCGTAACACTCGTCAATCCCGGAAGATCGATACCCCTAGGCGCAGTTACCGTCCACGGCATTACGGATGCGATGGTGAGCAGGGCGCCCTTTTTCAGAGACATCGCCGGCGATCTGCTGTCGTTCATAAGGGACGCGGTTATCGTCGCCCACAACGCGCGGTTCGACCTAGGATTCCTCAAAATGGAGCTCTCGAACCTCGGGCTTACGCTCCCGGAGACGGACGTCGTAGACACGCTCGGGATAGCGAGGAGATATTACTCGTTCGCCAGTAACAGCCTCGGGCAAATCGCCCGCGACATAGGGCTCCCGGCCGCCTCGGCGCACAGGGCGCTTGCAGACGTCCAGACGACGAGGAGCGTGTTCGAATATTTCCTCATGGACCTTAACAGGCGGGGAATACGGCTAAAGAGGCTGAAGGACGTCTTGAAGCTCCAGGGCGATACGGTTGTCGTCGAAGAGGTGGTCACGCAGATGGTCGTGCCGTGGGAGATAGAAGAGACTTTGAGGGTGCGGGGGAAGCTCCGGATCAAGTACCTTTCGGCATACAGGAACGAGACCACTACACGCGTTATAGAGCCGCTCGAAATCAGCGCCAGAAGGGGCGGGACGTACCTATACGCCTATTGCCACATGCGGAAGGAGAGATGCACCTTCCGCCTCGATAGAATACTGGATATGCAGATAATTACCGCCGTATCGGCGGTGAGATAACCCACAGATTACTTCTGTAGAGCGCCCGAATCTCCTGTGCCGCCATTACCGCCCTCGGGGGCTGCCGTCTGGCCGGAGCCGGTGTTCTGCGTCCCGTCCGCGTCGTTTGACAGGGAATCGGCAGAGTCACCGCTAGGGATCTCGCCAAGCTCTAGCTTGAGGTCTATTATCTCGGCCTCGAGCCTCTTGGACTGGGCTATGAGCTTCTGATTCTCTATCCTGAGTGAGTTGAGCTCGTTCTTGAGGTCGTTTATATAGGCGTCGAGCCTGTTGCTGTCTTTCTTTATGTCTTCGAGCTCGCTTTTTGTCTTTTCAAGTTCGGCGTTGGGTGTTGGAGCGGGCGTAGGCTCCTCGACCGGGGCCTCCCTGTTACAGGCGGAAAGCGCCGAAATCGAGATTATGAGTGCTGCTGCTATCAGAATCGAATTTATCCTTTTCATGTTCAAATCCTCCTCTCTGTCAGGTCATGTACTCGTAATCTACTCTATATTTTTTGCGTTCGAATGTCAATAAAACTGGGTGTTTGTGGAGTTTCTGTCCGGATTTCCTTGACGTATGTCTAAACATCGAGTAACTTACTCAATTCTACGACAGACGCGGGGTGGAGCAGCCTGGTAGCTCGTCGGGCTCATAACCCGAAGGTCGGAGGTTCAAATCCTCCCCCCGCTACCAATTATCTCGGTATCTTACGCTCCGAAACATCAATCACAAATCGTCACGCCAGTGGATTTGTCAGAAAGCGGATCTGTAAAGTAGGTCGATAGACCTTAGAGAGCGATTCTCAATGATTCCTTCTGGCTGGTGAGCATTCCTCAGATAATAGCTGTCAGTCGCCCTATCGGCCCTTTTCATCCTCCAGATTATAGAGCTGCCGAACCACCTTGAAAGGTATCCGGTATTAGTTATACATCCTTACCCACGGGCGTAATCGGCCATGCCGGATATATCGATTACCACCACGGGCTCGTCCCCAACGACCCAGGCATCATGGCCGGGCGGCAGGTAAGATACGTCGCCGGGCACAAACTCCCTTTCGGTCCCGTCGTCCATTTTAACCCTTAAGCGACCGGAAACGTGATATTGCGTATGCGGGGCCTCACAGCTTTCAGTTTTAGCCAGGGGCTTTACGCTTTCTGACCAACTCCAGCCGGGTTCGAGAGTGGCGCGGCCAAAGGTTACCCCGGCCAGGGTAATAATCTCCAATTTCCCAAGGTTGAAAGTACGTAACTCATCGGGTTGATTCATGTTTTTACATTCCATTTTCCCCATTTCTCTTCTCCAGTACGCCGCGAGTTTGACCTATATGGGTAGATTCTCTCACAACTCATAATTCCACGCAAGAGCATATTTAATGGATGGTGTAAGTGCTGATGCCAAAGACCCTGCGTCCAATCCCCAACAGAATCAAATACTGGTGGGGAGCCACGGTAGAATCTTACATAGACGCGAGCACGATTTTGAGTGAGAAGATGGGGATACAAGCCTTCCCTGTAGTTTACTGTCCCGGAATGAAGCCCAAGACCGATCGAGATTGACATGCGCTAGCGAGAGATTTTTATCGTAGCGGGTAATCTTATTTATAAAGACGAGCTGTAATAATTCGAATGATTTCTCCCCTGAGAAGGTTAAGCACGCCTATATAATTACTAGAAAACAGATATTCTCATGCTGCAGTCGATTATGTATTTAGAATCGAAGGATTTCTACATTTCACAACGTATATAAAGACAAATAAGACCCGGCGGGTATTGATGAACAAAATCGTTAAGAGATTAGTTTATTTAGTTGTGGTTTGTGCGGTTGTCGGCATTGCCTGGAGTGCGTGGTTCTACCTTAAATCGGACGCCGCCTCGAACGGGGACGCAAACACGGTGGAGGTAAAGCTCGGCAGTATTCAATCACTCGTAACGGCGCAGGGGACCCTG
>JBFWTW010000191.1:0-5846 GCA_050247635.1 Candidatus Dadabacteria bacterium
CGCAGAAGACGTCGAGATTTAATTACCTATCCCTATCCCGTAATATTTAAACCCCTCGCGGGAGAGCCTTTTCGGATCGTAAAGGTTCCTGCCGTCGAATATAACCTGCCCCTTCATAAGCTCCTTCATCGTTTGAAAATCAGGCTGGCGGTATTCGTTCCATTCGGTGCAGATAACGAGCGCGTCGGCGTCCCTGCATGCTTCGTAGTTGGACTCGCCGTAGTAAACCTTCTCGCCGAGCTGCTTCTTCGCGTTCCCCAGCGCTACCGGGTCGTGCACGACAACCTCGGCCCCGCTCGAAACGAGTTTGTCTATCACATACAGCGACGGCGCTTCCCGTATGTCGTCGGTCTCCGGCTTAAACGATATCCCCCACACGCCGAATCTTTTGCCCGCGAGGTCCCCGCCGAAGTGCCGCTCTATCTTCTTCCAGAAAACCTCTCTCTGATTGTGGTTCACATCGTCCGTCGCGCCGCAGAGCCTGAGGTCATACCCGTGCCCCGAGGCCGTATTTATGAGCGCTTTCACGTCCTTCGGGAAACATGACCCGCCGTACCCGATGCCGGGGAAAAGGAAATGCCTCCCTATACGGCTGTCCGAGCCGACCGCCTTTCTCACGTCCGATATGTCCGCCCCCACGAGCTCGCAGAGGTTCGCAATCTCGTTCATAAAGGAAATCCTGGTGGCGAGCATGGCGTTCGCCGTATACTTGGCGAGCTCAGAAGACCTTATGGACACTACGATCGCCCTGTCGCCCGAGCGCATGAACGACGAGTAGAGCTCCCTCATTATCTCCCCTACCGACGGTTTGTCCACGCCTATTATCACCCTGTCGGGCTTCATGAAGTCGTCTACCGCGGCCCCCTCTTTCAGGAACTCGGGGTTGGAGGCGACGTCGAACTCAACGTCCGTAAGCTTCCTGATCTCTTCCCTGACCATCTCGGTCGTCCCCACGGGCACGGTGCTTTTCGTCACAACAATCTTGTATTCGTTCATGTGCTCGCCTATGGAGCGTGCAGCGGCCACGACGTACTGCATGTCGGCCGAGCCGTCTTCGTTAGGCGGGGTGCCGACGGCTATTAATATGATCAGAGAATTCTTTACTCCGTGAGCAATGTCGCTCGTGAAATGAAGGCGGCCTTCCTTTACGTTCTTTTTCACAATGTCTTCGAGCCCCGGCTCGTAGAATGGAACATGCCCTTCCTCGAGGCTCCGTATCTTGTCCTCGTCGATGTCGACGCAGATGACATTATTTCCGCTGCCGGAAAGGCAAGCCCCGGTTACGAGGCCCACGTATCCTGTGCCGATCACACATACTCTCATTCAGAATTCTCCTTTAACCGCGGTCTTTTTGCACTGCTGAAGCAAGGGATTCCCCGGCCATTTATGGTCCGCCGCATTAAATTTAGACCCATTGTGCGTGAAATCAAGACGGAATCTGTCTGCGTAAATACCCCATCCTTCCCCTTTTACCGCATCAGTTTACCAGCCCGTGACGGAAGCCGAACAGTATGAGCTCGGACCTGTTCTTGACTTTGAGCTTTTTGAAAACCTTGTAGAGATGGAACTTGACCGTTTTTTCGCTTATATAAAGCTCGTCGGCGACGTCCTTGTTCGTGTAGCCGTTAAGAACGAGCTTTATGATCTTGATTTCGGTCTCGGTAAGGTCGTAAATCTCGCCCTTGGTCCTTACGCTTTTGGTCGGATACGCCGTCCCGTCGAGCACCTTGCCCATGAGCTTTCGCTCGACCCAGAGCTCCCCGTTGTAAACGGCGTTCACGGATTTTACGAGGTGTTTCGAATCCGTGTCTTTAACGAGATACCCCCTAACGCCCGACCTGATGGCGTTTATGAGGAGATTCTCGTTGTAATCGTTATCGATTATCAGAATGACCTTCGCACCCTTGTTCTTCTTTATGAGGTTAAGGATGCGGGTAAGATTGAGCCCCCGGAGCTCGACGTCGAGGAGCAGTATGTCGAACTCGAACTCCTCGCAGGACTGAATAAGGTCTATCAGGTTCGAGGCTTTCGCCACGACCTCGACACCGGCGTCCTCCTCGAGGATCTTCGATATGCCTTCCCTAAGGAGAGGGAAGTGGCAGGCCACAACTATTCTTACTGATTCACCGCTACCGTTCTTTTCCTGGGACATTTTTGGTTCCGCGCTTCCGGACCCCCCGCCGTGCGGGGAACGGAACGTACTTTAAAATCCGGTATTTCTTAATATATCCACTGTAATTACAATACCAAAGTTTTAAAATGTCAACATACTTTGGTTAGAAAAGAGTTAAGACTAAAGTAGGTGACGCCCTATATCCTTCGGCTGAAAAACTTACCCGGATGCTGGAGGGCATGCCCCCCGAGCTCCAGTGTTAAAAGGACAGAAAGCACGCTCGAAGTGTCGAGCCCGGTGAGCCTGATTATCTCGTCTATGTGGACCGGGTCCCGCCCGAGGGCTTCGTACACGGCCTTATCCGGCCCCGTTATGGATGGCGGCTCAGCCGCCCCGGTTTCCGCTTCCGTTCCGAGCGAAGCCCTGCGGCCGAAACTTCTCAGCGCCCCGACTTCACCGAGTATGTCGTCCACCGTCTCTACGAGCTTCGCCCCTCTCTTGATGAGATAATTGGGCCCCTTCGAGAGCTTCCTGTCTACGTTCCCCGGAACGGCGAAAACCTCCCTGTTCTGCTCAAGGGCGAAGGAGGCGCTTATGAGCGAGCCGCTCTTCTCCGACGCCTGGACGACGACCACCCCCAGCGAGAGCCCGCTCACGATCCGGTTCCGCCTGGGGAAATTCTGCGCCAGCGGCGCCGTCCCCATGAAAAACTCGGACAGTATGGCGCCGTTCTCGGCTATGGATTCGTAGAGCTCATCATTCTCGCGCGGGTACACGACGTCTATCCCCGAGCCGAGGACGGCTATGGTGCGCCCGCCCCTTTTAAGGGCCGCCTCGTGCGCTGCGGAATCTATGCCGCGCGCCATGCCGCTCACAACCGTAATCCCGAGGGCGGCGAGCTCCCCCGCCAGCGTTTCAGTCACCGTGCGGCCGTACCTGTCCGGGAGACGCGCGCCGACTATAGCAATTGCAATGTCGTCCGCGGGGAGAACCTTCCCGAGGGTAAGAAGACACGGCGGCGGGCTATGGATGTTATAAAGCAGCGTCGGATATTCGGGGTCGTTAAGTGGAAGTATCCCGTAACGGGATTTCGCGAGCTTTTCGAACTCGGCGTCCACGGTCTCCCAGTCGGAAAAGGCCTTTATCGCCTCCACGGAGCGCGGAGGAACGCCCTCTATCGACGCGAGCTCTTGCTCGGGCGCGCGGAATATCTCCTCTGCGCTCCCGTATCTGGTGCTTAGGATTTTGACCACCGAGTGCCCGATCCCGGTCGCGATCTCGAGGGCCAGCCAGTATCTTCCATCCCCGTCCATGACTGTGAATTAATAACCTTAAATCCCGGGTGCCGTCAAGAAACGCGGCGCAGGGTCAAGCCGCCCGAGGCCGCCAGGCGAATCCGGCTTATTTATCACCCTTGAGCCTTTCGGACAGGCTCTCCATCTTGCCCGCCATCGTGTAGGGCTTGTCCGTCCTTTCGCTTATGCGGACAGTGGTGCTTATTCGCTCTACGCCCTTCGCCTTAAGGGCGTCGTGGCACTTTTTCACGAGAGGAGTTATGTCCTCCCAGCCGCATTCGATATTAGTACCCATCGAATGCGGCTCGTACGGAAGCCCGCTCGCCTCGATAACCTTCATCACCTCGGCGACGTACTCCGAGAGCGAAACGCCCTTTCCTATCGGTATAACGCTGAGCTCTATTATCATGCCGATCTCCGTAAAGCCTCCCCGATGATACTACATGGCGGCGTGGGTTTTTGCATAACTCCCCTTACGGGCTAACCTCTTCTATACGGACCGCACGCGTCCGGGGAGGCAACCATGAAAAGCCATACCGAGTATCTCTGGTTCAGGACCGATAAGAGGCGCGAGATGGTGCACATCACCGACACGGTGAGCGGCATACTCGAAAAAAGCGGCATCAAAGAGGGGCTCGCCCTCGTCTCGGCGATGCACATAACGGCGGCCGTCTACGTGAACGACCTTGAGGACGGGCTCATCGAGGACATTTGGGAGTGGCTCGAAGACATCGCCCCGCGTAGAGACGACTACAGGCATCACAGGACTGGCGAGGACAACGGCGACGCCCATCTCAAGAACCTCGTCATGCACCACCAGGTCATACTCCCCGTCACGGACGGCGAGCTCGATCTCGGGCCGTGGCAGAGGGTCTTTTACGCCGAGTTCGACGGCATGCGGAAGAAGCGGGTCGTCGTCAAGATAATCGGCGAATAGGGCACGGCTAACGAAATCCGATATACTGGAAGATCATGAGCAAAAAAGAATCGGGCGCGGAAACCACGTACAGGTTCCGAATAGACAAGGACGGCAACTGGTACCAGGACGGCATCAGGGTACGCCACAGGCTTACCTACCTTTATAACCAGAAGCTGCTCGACAGGGACGAAGAAGGAAGGTATTTCGTAGACGAGGGGAGCGGACGGCTCTACGTCAAGGTCGAGGACACGCCCTTCGTCGTAAAGATGGCCGATTATCGAGGAGGCGATTTTTACGTCAGGCTCAACGACGAGACGGAAGAGAAACTGGACCTCGGGAACTTCCGCATCGACGACAGCAACGTCCCCTACATAAAGGTCAAGGGCGGGAAGTTCGACGCCCGCTTTTCACGGCCAGCATACTACGAGCTCATGAAGCACGCCGAGAAAATCGGCCTCGATTATATAATCGAAGAAGGCGGCGTAAAGCACGTCATTAAAAGCGAGTGAGTTTTTAATCTGGATTTATCCGAGCGAGCTCACGAGTCTTACGATTATCTCGTCCGAAAGGAGAGCCCCTTTCTTCGTCAGCCTGAGCCTGTCCTCCGAGATCTCTATAAAACCGTCGTCGCTTAAGTAGCCTATCCTCGAAAGGTCGGGCGAAACCCCGTACTTACGCCTGAGTGCGGGGATGTCGAGCCCGTCGCTCAGCCTGAAGCTCATCAGTATCTCGTCCTCTACCGCCTCGTTCATTTCGAGGTCCTCTGAAAAATCGACCGGCTTTCCGCCCTCGGAAACGGCCTTGATATAGGAATTCGGGTTCCTGATGTTGGCCCACCTCTTCCCCCAGCCGCCCTCCCCCGTGCCGGAGAGGTGCGAGTGTGCGCCCGCGCCGATTCCGATATAATCCCCGCCCCTCCAATAAAGAAGGTTGTGTCTGCATTCGTATCCGGGCCTGGAGTAGTTTGAAATCTCGTATTGTTTATAGCCGGCGGATTCTAAAAAGGCGGTCGTGTAGCTTATGAACTCCGAGAGCGAATCCTCGGGCGGCAGGACCAGCTTCCCGGCCCTGTAGAGCTTCCCGAATTCGGTCCCGTTCTCTATCGTGAGGCAATAGGCCGATATGTGCGCAGAGGGGAACGAAAGCGCGCGCGAAAGGTCGCCCCCCCATTCCGACATCGTCTCCCCGCCCGTCCCGTACATCAGATCGAAGCTGTAGTTCGTAAACCCGGCTGCGGGCACCTCTTCGAGGATTCTCACAGAATCGTCCGGGTCGTTGATCCTGCCCAGGAATTCGAGCTTCCGCCGCGTAAAGGACTGCACTCCCACGCTTATCCTGTTTACGCCGGCGTGTCTGAGGCCTTTCAGCTTTTCGAGGTCGGCCGTCTTCGGATTCACCTCGAGAGATACTTCTACCCCTTCCCCTGAAGATCCCGTCTTATCGAATATGGCCGAAATGACCCTTTCTATAGAGCGCGGGGCGAAAAGGGACGGCGTCCCGCCCCCGAAAAATACGGACG
>JBFWTW010000192.1:0-5814 GCA_050247635.1 Candidatus Dadabacteria bacterium
GGCACCGTACCGCCCCATCGGGAACGGCCCTCCGTACATATGCTTACCGCGCGGGCGCATAGCGCCTGCACTCGCCCCTGTTCCAATGCCGGCTCGGCACTCCGGAATTCATTCACAAAAAAATCTGGAGGTGAATAATGAGCGTAAGAAGAATTATCGCTGTGCTCGTGATTTCCCTGATTGTCTGCCAGGGGCTGCTTCACGGCGAGGCGTTTGCACAGGGCAATGAGGATATTCAGAATGAGCTTAAAGAGCTTAAGCAGATGATGGAGAAAATGCAGAAGAGGATCGACGACCTCGAAGAAAAGAACAGTGCGCTCGAGCAGCAGGCCCGGGAGCGTGAAGAGGATGTCACGGTAAAGGACGAGAACGTCGTCGTAAAAGAAGAGACTGTTACATTGCCGGCGACGCCGCCCCAGGGCGGGCCGCAGGGGTTTTTGAGCAAGGTCGTCCAGTCGCTGAATCCGGAAATAAGCGTTGTGGCCTTGATAACCCCAACGTGGTATTCGCTTAACGATCCAATCGTCTTCGCGGAAAACGACCCGGAAAATACCGGCGTCAATATGCAGGAGATCGAGGTCGGATTTCAGAGCGTCGTCGATCCGTACTTCAGGTTCGATTCGTTTTTTTCGTTCAGAACGGAAGGCGTAGAATTGGAAGAGGCGTACGGCACGACGCTCTTCAGCATACCTCTTAACTCGCAGTTCAAGATCGGGCGCGCGAGGGCGAAGTTCGGCAGGATCAACCAGATACACAGGCACGCTCAGAACTTCGTGACGCTGCCGATAGTCGTGGCGGAGTTTTTGGGAGAGCACCTTAACCCGACGAGCGTCGAGGCGAGCTTCCTCGTCCCCGTGCCGTGGTACCTCGAGCTGAGCGCATCCGGCGGAAGCCCCGACGTCGAGACGCCGACTTTCGGCAGGAGCCCCGACGCCAACAATCTCGGGAATCTCCTTTACATATTCCACATGGCCAACTTCTTCGACGTCGGCGAATCGCTCGGCGTGAGCCTGGGGGCTTCATTCGCCACGGGCAGCAACGCATCGGGGCCGGACGAGAGGTCGAACCTCTACGGCGTCGATTTCTTCGCCAAGTACAGGCCGCTTAAAGATAATCCCTACCAGGAAGTGTCGCTCCAGTCGGAGTTCATGTGGAGGCAGGCCGAAACACCGGAGGAGGAGCTCGAGGATTACGGTTTCTACGTCGAGGGGATGTACAGGTTCGCCAAAAGATGGAACACCGGGCTCAGGTTCGATTTCACGGATACGAACACGCCCATACACGAAGAGGAAGACCATGACCACGAACACGAGGAAGAAGAGGAAGACGATCACGGGCACGACGACATCCTCGGGCTCATGGGCAGGGCGTACCGCATATCGCCCATGCTGACGTTCAACCCGACGGAATTCTCGCGTGTAAGGCTCCAGTACGATTATCTGAACCAGAACTACGGGCCGAATCAGCACGCGATATTCCTTCAGTTCCAGTACGCGATAGGGGCGCACGGCGCGCACCCGTTTTAAATAACCGAGAAAAGGAGACGAACTATGAAAATGTATAAATCATTTCCCGGACTCGCGCTCTTCATAGCGGCGGCGATGGTGATGCTGCTCGCTGGCGGGAGCGCCGAGGCGAAGGTGAGGGTGGTCACGTCCACGCCGGATTTCGCGGCGATCGCGAAGGAGATAGGCGGGGACAGGGTAGACGTCGAGAGCCTCGCCAAGGGCTACCAGGACCCACACTTCGTAGACGCGAAGCCGATATATATAACGAAGCTGAACAGGGCCGACATCCTCGTCTATAACGGCCTCGATCTCGAGATCGGATGGCTGCCGATACTGGTTACGGGCGCCCGGAATTCGAGCATAGCCACGCTTAACTCCCCCGGGAACGTGGACGCTTCGAGATTCCTGACAACTGTTCTCGACCTGCCTACTGGCCCCGTGGACAGATCGATGGGGGACGTTCATCCGAGGGGGAACCCGCATTACATGCTCGACCCGCGAAACGGTATTTTGGTGGCGAAAGGCATCACGGGGAAACTCTCAGAGGTAGATCCCGAGAACGCCGAATACTACGAGGAGAATTACAGGAATTTCGAGAAACGGCTTGAGCTCAAAATAGCCGCATGGACGAAGGAGCTGGCCCCGTACAAGGGGACCAAGGTCGTATCCTACCACAAGAATCTCAACTACTTCACGAGGTGGGCGGGGTTCGAGGACGCGGGATACATTGAGCCCAAGCCCGGCATACCGCCGACGCCCTCTCACGTCGCGGCGCTCATAAAGAAGATGGAGGCAGAGGACGTTAAGCTCGTCCTCGCTTCGAACTACTATCCGCAGAAGACCCCGAGGATAATCTCCGAAAAGACGGGCGCGGTGTTTCTGTCTCTGCCGACGAGCGTCGGGGGAGAGGACGGGATAGATACGTATTTCGACCTCTTCGACGCGATCGTCGGGCAGATAACCTCCGCCCTTCAGGGGAAAGCCGGGGCGGCGGAAAACGGGAGCTCCATGCATAACGGATAGAACAACATTTGCGGCGGCCCCCCGTGGCTCTTACCTCCCCTGTCATGCCCGGGGGGCCGTCCGATTTAAGGTGAGAAATGAAGGAGCTTATAAAACTCAAGGACGTGACGATAGGGTACGACGGCAAGGCGATTCTGGGCCCCGTCGAGCTTTCCATCGAAAGGGGAGAGTTCGCCGGCATACTGGGCCCCAACGGCGGCGGGAAGTCTACTCTCCTTAAAACCATGCTCGGCCTCATCCCTCCCGTTTCGGGGAGGGTGGACGTGGAGCCGGGCATCGTTTTCGGATACGTCCCCCAGAACGAGCATTTCGACCCGCTCTTTCCGGTATCCGTCCAGGAAGTCGTCTCGATGGGGCGCTACGCGAGGGTGCCCGCCGGAAGCGGGCTTTCCATGTCGGACAGGGAATGCGTAAGCCGTTCGATGGAAAGGGTCGGCGTGAGCCGCCTCGCAAAGAGGACGTTCCGGTCGCTCTCGGGCGGCGAGAAGCAAAGGACACTTATCGCCCGCGCCGTCGCAGGCGAGCCGGACGCGCTCGTACTCGACGAGCCGACCGCCGCGGTGGACGTCAGGGGAGAGGCCGCGATAATGGAGCTCGTCGAGTCGATAAGGGAAGAGAGCGGCGCGGCCGTGATAATGGTGAGCCACTTCCTGAGAACAGCCGCGAAGTACGCAGGCCGGGTAATCCTCGTCGATGCGGATAAGGGCGTCTTCCGGGAAGGCCTGAAATCGGAGCTCATGACGAGCGGAATCCTCGCGGATTTCTTCGGGCTCAATTTCGAAAGCGGCCTCGGCCCGCAAACAACCCGGCCCGGGGGAGACGGCGCATGATAACGTTCGGAGAATTCCTCGGGAGCTATTTCCTCTGGCGTGACCCGATGATAGTTGGCGCGGCCGCCGGTGCTATATGCGGACTCCTCGGCGTTTACGTCGTTTTAAGGCGAATTATTTTTGTTAGCGCCGCGCTTACGCAGGTGTCGAGCTTCGGGGTCGCGCTTTCCTTTTACATAGAAGGGCTCGGCCTCGGGGCGCTTTCGGCGGCCGTGCACCCGTTCGCGCTGTCGATAGTGCTTACCGTGGCGGCGGCGGTATTCTTCGCGCTTAAGAAAGACTACTCCCGCGTAAGCCGCGAGGGGATCATCGGGTTCGGGTTTCTTATCGCCTCGGCCGCCGTCGTGATCCTGGGGGACCGCATAACGAAGGGCTCCCACGACATCGCGAGCATACTTTTCGGGAGCGCCGTCGTGGTGGACCCGGCGGACGTATACATCATTCCGGGGATCGCCATGGCAGCCGGGGCGGTGCTGCTCTTCTACATGAAGGACTTCATATTCGTATCGTTCGACGAGGAATCGGCCAAGCTTTTCAAATATCCCGTCGGGGCGCTTAACGCGGGGCTCATGGTGATGATAGCGATAGTCGCCGCAGCCGCGACGAGGGCGCTTGGGGCGCTGCCGGTTTTTGCATTCCTGGCCCTGCCCCCGCTTGCCGCGCTTTATTTCACGGAAAGATTAAAGCTCGCATTCATACTCTCGGCGGCTATGGGCGTTCTGTCCGCCGTACTCGGATATTTTTTTTCGTTCATTCTATCGTTACCCACGGGCGCGTCGATGGCGATGTGCGCGTGTCTTTTTTTCATCGCGGGGCTCTTGTGGCGCGAGGTGCGTAAACGCGTCTGAGCCGTGGAGGCAAAATTGAAAAGAATAATTCTGAACAGAAAACGCGCCGGGGTTTTGGCCACCGTTATCGCGGCGGTGATGCTCGCGGCCGGGTGCGGCGGCAAATACGAGGAGGCCGCGCGCGCGCTCGATTTCCTCAAATACGAATATTTCACGTGCACAGCCGTGAGGGTCGAGAGCGGGGACAGCTTCTTCTGCGAGCCGCCCAACATGAACATGCTGAAGATACGGCTCGTGGGGGTAGACATACCCCCGGACGATGCGAACGGGGCGAAGAAGTTCTCGGAATCGATCCTCAGGAGGGGGACGCTTGTTAAAGTGGAGACGAGCGAGTCTGTGGACGAGGACGGCGGGCCTCTGAGCTATGTCTTTGTCCCCGGCGGAAAGATGCTTAACGCTCTACTCGTCGAGAACGGCTACGCCGAGCCCGTAGCGGGAGAGCTCGACGAAAAATACAAGAACATATTCGTCGATATTTCGGTCGAGGAGACGGAAGAAACCGGAGGCGGGGGGCAGAAGTCCCCGTGGATTAAGTAGGCGCGGCGCTATGCTGATACTTGAAATCGAAAATCTCAAGAAGAGCTACAGGTCACCCGACGGTGAGATCGTAGAGGTCATAGACGTCCCGACATTCGGCCTCGAAAGCGGGGAGCAGATAGCCCTCTCGGGAGAGAGCGGCTCGGGGAAGACCACGTTCCTTAACCTAGTCGCCGGGATACTCAGGCCCGACAGCGGGCGGATATTGCTCGACGGCGAGGATATGACGGCGCTTTCCGAGCCCGAGAGTGACAGACGCAGGGCGGACAGAATCGGCTACATATTCCAGACGTTCAACCTCCTCCAGGGCTATACGGCACTCGAAAACGTCCTCCTCGGAATGACGTTCGGGAAGGGGACGGACAGGGAATTCGCCCGAGGCCTCCTCGAACGGGTCGGGCTCGGGGACCGCGCCGGTTACAAGCCGGCCCAGCTTTCGGTCGGCCAGCAGCAGAGGGTCGCCCTGGCGCGGGCCCTGGCGAACAGGCCGGACCTCGTCCTCGCCGACGAGCCCACCGGGAACCTCGATGCGAGGACGGCCGGAATCGCGGCTTCGCTGATAAAGGAGATGTGCGCCGAAAACGGAGCGGCGCTCCTGCTCGTAAGCCACGACAGTAACATCCTCGGCGATTTCGGCGGCGTCAGGGATCTGGGCGAAATCAATCGTGCGCATCTTGGGGGTAAAGACAAATGAGCATGGAAAACACGGGCGGGATATTCCTCATCGCGAGGAAGAGCCTCGCGCAGCACAGGCTTTCGACCATAATTACAGTTCTGTCGGTGGCCCTGGCCGCGGGGCTGGTGATGGCCGTATTCAGCATCAGGGACCAGACGTACGACGCCTTCACCGGCGGCCCCACGGGGTTCGACGCCGTTCTAGGGGCTCGGGGGAGCCAGCTCCAGCTCGTCCTGAACACCATATTTCACCTGGAGACATCCCCCGGGAATATCCCCTGGGAGATGTACGACGCGATCAAGCGCGACCCGAACGTCGAGCTCGCTGTTCCGTACGCCGTCGGGGACAACTACCGTGGCTACAGGATAGTCGGCACGGAAAAGAGCCTGTTC